>JAJYDG010000025.1 GCA_021777675.1 bacterium
TTCAATTTTTCAAATTCTTCTTTAATTTTTATTTTATTTCTATCGATTTTTTCCTCATATCCCTCATGAATAATCACTATTTTTTCCTGTGGAATATCATATAATCCGATTAAATCTTGTTTAGTGTTTTTGGAAACACTAATAATTTTTTCTGCCCAGCGACAAGAATTTTTAATTGAAAAACGCATATAAATTCTCTCCCATGGCGAATAGGCTTCCGGCATTATTTCATATTCCAGGCCATGTATTGTTACCACGGTTTTTCGCGGATGGAAAAATGGCACCGTATGGGCCGGAACAAAGAGGACATCTATCGGATTTAAAAAAAGTTGCAAAGACAATCCAAGTTGCGTCCATAGGCGAGGAAATTTTATTTTTTTTATTCGCCAATTCTCAGGCAACGAAAAATCAACTGCTTGCTTTGGTCGCAAATACAAAACAATGGAGTGTTGATCCAGCTTATCGCGTAAATTCTTAATTACTTGATAAGAATATTCCTCAATTCCCGTTCTTCTTTTTAAAAAAGCTCTCGATCCGTCTATTCCAATTTTCATAATTTAAAAATTATCGCTCAAAAGTTATTTTGAAAGCATTATTGTTCTTTTGTATAGATCTAAGTTTTCCAAAGCTGATCCGATACCTTTGATAACACAATTCAAAGCATCGTCCGCCACATAGCAAGGCACACCGATTGTTTTGGCAATCAGCTGATCCAAATTACGTAAAAGTGCACCTCCTCCGGAGAGAACCATTCCCTTATCCATAATGTCCGCCGCCAATTCCGGAGGGGTATCTTGCAAAACTTTTTTTATGGAATTGATTACTTCGCGCAATTCATCTTGAATCGCCTCGGTTGCTTCATTGGAAGATATGCGAATTGTGCGAGGAAGCCCGCCAGTCAAATCGCGTCCACGAACTTCAATAAAATCCTCTTTTACTTGTGGCAACGCCGAACCAATTTTTATTTTTATTTCTTCAGCAGTTCTGTCGCCAATTGAAAGACCGTATTTTCTTTTAACATAATCGGCAATCGCTTGATCAATTTTATTTCCTCCAACTCGCGCGCTATACGCAGAAACAATCCCCCCCAAGGAAACCACGGCTACTTCGCAAGTACCTCCTCCAATGTCAATAATCATATTGCCAGCCGCATTATTAATTGGAATGCCAGCGCCAATTGCCGCTAAAACAGGCTCTTTTACGACATAGGCTGTTTTTGCTCCGGCGCGAATCGTTGCATCAATCACCGCACGTCTTTCTGTTGATGTTACTCCGGCCGGAATAGAAACCATAACTTCCGGGCGAACCAAACGAAAACGACCGCTAACTTTGTTAATAAAATATTTCAGCATCGCTTCGGTAATTCGATAATCGGCAATAACACCATCACGCATCGGGCGACTGGCAACAATCGTATCCGGAGTTCTTCCCAGCATTTCCCTTGCTTCATTACCAATTGCAAGAACTTTATTTTCCAAAAGTGAAATAGCTACCACAGATGGCTCGTTTATAATTACTCCTTTTCCTGGAACAAAAACTAAAATATTGGCCGTTCCAAGATCAATTCCTATTTTTCTTACAAACATATGGTTTTTATTGCTTACAAATCAATTATACCTACACAATCAAATCATTCACTATTAATTCTTTTTATTTGCGCTCCTAATTTTTGCAACCGTTCTTCGATTTTTTCATAACCTCTGTCAACTTGATAAATCTCTTTGATTATCGTTTTTCCCTCGGCGATCAGCGCCGCAATAATCAATGTCGCCCCGGCACGTAAATCAAAGCTGGTAATCATCTTGCCTCTTAGTTTAGTTGGCCCGCTAATAAGAACTCTATGCGGATCTAAAATTTCGGCATGCGCTCCCATTTTTTGAAGCTCACCAACATAGTTAAAACGACTTTCAAAAAGTGAATCGTGAATAAGCGTTTGGCCATGCGCTTGTGTTGCTAAGACACCAAATGGCGCTTGTACATCGGAAGGAACTCCCGGATAGGTTCTTGTATCTATCTTTGAAACAGCTTGTATTTTTTTAGCCGGGATAATTTCGATGCTATTTTTTTTAATTCTAAAATTCGCTCCAAATTCTCGCAATTTTTCTAAAACCAAATCCAAATGATCTTCTCTGGCGTTTTTAACTAAAATTGGACTTCCCGTTGTTACGCCTAAAATAAGGAAAGTTGCCGCTTCATTAGCATCGGGAATAATTTTATGAACAGCACCTTGCAAATTCTTTGTTCCGATAATTTCCAGGCTGTGCGTTCCCAAACCGTTAATTTTTGCTCCGAGAGAAATTAAAAATCTACCCAAATCTTCAACATGCGGTTCGCAAGCACAGACTTTTATAACTGTTTTTCCCGGAAGAGACGCTGCCAGCATCATGGCATTTTCTGTTGCGGTAACAGACATTTCTCCTAGTGTAATTTTAGCAAATTTTCTTTTTTTAGCGTTTATCAAATAGCTATGATCACTTTGCGAAATGTTAACACCCAATTTACGAAGCGCTTCGAAATGTGTTCCGAGCGGACGTGCGCCAATCACGCAACCACCGGGGCGATAAAATTTAAAATTATCAAAACGAGCACTGAGAGAGCCCAAAAGTAAAATAGAAGATCGTAGTTTTTTAATTGCTTCCAAGTTAATTTTAGCCGGATCTATTTTTTCGTTCCTAATGCTCACTTTTCTCTTTCCCAGCCATTTGATTTCAGCTCCGATGCTTGAAAGAATTTCCAGCATTCGATATACATCTTCAATAAGAGGAATATTGGAAATGATACATTCTTTTTTAGTAAGCAATGTTGCCGCTAAAATAGGCGTTGTCGCATTTTTTGATCCTCGCACCTCAATCTCTCCTTTTAGTTTTTTTCCACCGATAATTTCAAATATTTCCATAAAGTTAAAATTAAATCAATTGTACTTTAATACAATCATATATCAAACAAAAACGTTAATCAACACACTGCCTATTTTTTTTAAATAAATCCAGGCAAAGCTTTTTCGGCACTTGCAAGATCTTCCGGCTTGCCAATCGGATGCCAGCCAGTCGCCCTTTCAACTTTTATTTTGTGTTTTTTCGCCATTTTAGCAAGTGTTTGTGGCAAACCAAACTCACCATTGCCAATTGACACAAGTTCGTAATCAAAAATTTTTTTATTCAACATATAGACGCCAACATTGGCTAACTTATCTTTGGATTTTTTTGGCTTTTCAATTACGTCGATCATATTTCCGGCTTTATTGGTTTTAATAATTCCGAATTGACTAACATCCTTAACCTCCCTGCCAAGAATTGCCAAATGATGTTTCAATAGACGATTGAGATCTTTTTTACAATAAAGGTCATCACCCATTATAACTAAAAAACGATCCTTCAAGACGCTTCGCGCCAAATGCAACGCTCCTCCGGTACCATTAATATTATGCTGATAAACATAAATTATTCGGCGACCGCAATAATAATGCTTGAAATAACGAATAATATAATCTCCGCAATAACCGATAACAAAAATGATTTCATCTATTTCTTCGGGTAACATTTTTATTTTATGCTCCAAAATAGGCTTGCCTTTTAGTTTAAGCATGGGCTTGGGAATTTCATCGGTTAAATTTTTCATTCGTTTTCCCCTGCCCGCTGCCAGAATTACTGCTTGCATATTATTTTTTATCTAAGATTTAAACAACTAGGTTGATAAGTCTTCCTTTTACAAAAATAATTTTTTTTATTTTTTTTCCTTCAACATATTTTTTTATTTTGCTATTTTTCATCACTATTTTTTCCGCTTCTTCTTGAGATATGCCAACATTCATCTCGATAATGTCACGCACCCTGCCATTTACTTGAATTGCCATTTCAATCGTATCGTTTCTTAAATATTTTTCTTCGATCTCCGGCCATGCGGACAAAAAAATACTTTCCTCATGTCCTAGTTTCGACCAAAGTTCTTCGCAAAGCGCCGGCAAAAAAATAGCGACCAAATGTAAAAACTTTTCCCAAGTGTTTTGTGAAATTTTCTTAGCCGCATAAAATACATTGGTTAATTCCATTAATCGTGCAATCGCCGTATTATATTTTTGATTTTCCATATCATCCTGCACCGCCTTGATTGTTTTATGCAATTTTTTTAGAACTTTTTCATCATCCGTTTTTTCATTGGAAATATTTGACACAAAATTGGCAATTCTGTCTACCCAGCGCCGAGTACCCATAATGCCCTCATCGCTAAAACTTCTATTCTCGCTTAAGGGACCGAGAAACAAGATGTAGCTTTTTAGAGCGTCATACCCGACTTTTTCACCATACTCTTCCGGACTGATCACATTGCCTTTGGATTTTGACATTTTTTTCCCATCTTTCAAAATCATTCCATTTGCTCTGAATTTTTTAAACGGATTGTCGAAATCAATCAATCCCAAGTCATGCAATGCCATCGTAACAAAACGGGTATACATCAAGTGCAACACGGCGTGCTCATTTCCACCGACATAAAAATCCACCGGCAACCATTTTTTTCCCAATGTGCGATCAAAAATCGCATGGTTGTTTTCAGGCGAGAGATAACGAAAAAAATACCAAGCTGAATCCAAAAAATTATCCATCACATCAGCTTCACGCGTTGCTTTTCCTTTGCATCTCGGACAAATTGTCTCCATAAAACTTTTCACATTGGCAAGCGGTCCCTTTCCATTCCCGGAAGGCTCCCAATTTTTTTTCAATTCCGGCAAAAGCACTGGCAAATTTTCTTCCGGAACAGCAACCGCTCCGCATTTTTCACAATATACAATTGGCACCGGCGGACCCCAATAGCGTTGACGCGAAATGCACCAATCACGCAATTTATAATTAGATACTGATTTTCCTCCGACATATTCAGTAATATCTTTCTTCGCTTGCTGAGAATAAAGTCCATCAAATTTTCCTGAATTTATCAACTTGCCATCTCCACTATAAGCATTGTTTTCTAAATTTCCTCCAGAAACAACTTCTTTCATTTTTAAGCCGAATTTTTTTGCAAATTCAAAATCTCTTTCATCATGAGCGGGAACAGCCATAATAGCGCCAAATCCATAACTAATCAAAACATAATCCGAAACCCAAATCGGCACTTTCTCTTGATTTGCCGGATTGATTGCGTATGCCCCCGTAAAGACTCCTGTTTTATCTTTATTTTCTTGTCTTTCCAATTCTGATTTTGCACCAGCTTCTCTTGCATATTCTTTTACTGCTTCTTTTCTGTCTTCCGTAACTATTTTTTTCAACAGTTCATGTTCTGGAGCTAAAACACAATAGGTGCAACCAAAAAGCGTATCGGGACGAGTAGTAAATATTTCGAATTCATATTCACTATTCTCTATTTTAAATTTAATATTCGCACCTTCTGATTTTCCAATCCAATTTTTTTGAGCGCTTTTAGTAATTTCGGACCAATCCATTTCAGAAAGACCGGAAAGAAGCCGATCTGCATAATGCGTAATTCTAAAAAACCACTGCTTCATTTTTCTTTTTTCAGGAAGATTTTTACACCTCTCGCATACACCTCCTTCAATTTGTTCATCCGCCAAAACAGTCTTACAAGAAGGACACCAGCTTAAAAAAGCCTCTTTTTGGTATGCCAGTCCTCGCTCAAATAATTGAGTGAAGATCCATTGCGTCCATTTGTAGTATTGCGGATTAGTTGTATCCACCTCGCGAGTATAGTCACAGCTCAATCCAGCCGCTTGCACTTGCTTACGAAAATTGGCCGTCGTTCGCGCTTCAACTTTAGCCGGATGTTCACCAAGTTTTAGGGCATAATTTTCCAAATGAATACCAAACGCATCAAATCCGAATGGTTCGAAAACATCAAAACCTCTAAGCTTTTTATATTTTGCTGTCGTATCGATACAAGTAAAACAATAAAAATTTCCAATATGCAAACCTTCCGCACTAGGATATGGAAACATAAACAGGGCATAATAGGGTTTCTGAGCATTATCTAAATTAGGCGTAAAAACACCATCTTCAAGCCATTTTTTTGACCATTTTTCTTCTATTTTCTTGTGATCATATTTTTCCATAGCCCAAAAAATTATACGATTTATTCAAGCCAAGCCAACTGACACGTATGCAATTAATAACTAGATATCCAAATTTTTAACACTTTTAGCGTGAGTTTGAATAAATCTTCTGCGTGGCTCCACCTCTGAACCCATTAAAATATCAAACATTTTATCCGCCTCTTCCGCATCTTCAATGGTAACTCGTAGCATCAATCTGGTTGCCGGATCCATCGTTGTTTCCCAAAGTTGATTTGGGTTCATTTCTCCCAAACCTTTATATCTTTGAATATTGATTCCGGCAATGCTTTCTTTTATTTCTCCATCTTCATCCGTTTCCACTGTTATCGAAGAATCTTTTTCTTTTTTATTAGCATCCATTTTTTGTTTAATTTCTTCAATAATTCGCTCTTTATCCTGATCTGTATAGGCGTAATGAATATCTTTGCCTTTTTGCAAGCGATACAATGGTGGCTGAGCGATATAAATATGTCCATTACGAATTAACGGCTCAAAATAACGATAAAATAAAGTCAGAAGCAATGTGCGAATATGCGCCCCATCAACATCAGCATCGGCCATTATAATAACTTTATGATAGCGCAACTTGGAAATATCCAAACTGTCGCCAATTCCTGCGCCCAAAGCAATAATAATCGGCTTTAACGTATCGGATTTGACAATTTTATCCAATGTTGTTTTTTCTACGTTAACCAATTTTCCTCGTAGCGGTAAAATAGCTTGAAATCTACGATTACGACCCTGCTTTGCTGATCCGCCAGCTGAATCTCCCTCTACGATATATATTTCCGATTGTGATGCATCACGGCTAGAGCAGTCCGCCAATTTTCCAGGAAGAGTCATTCCTTCCAGTGCTCCCTTTCTGATTACCGCATCTTTGGCTGCGCGCGCAGCTAAACGCGCTTTGGAAGATAAAGCTATTTTAGAAATAATCGCTTTAGCGTTATTCGGGTGCGCCTCCAAATATTCCGCCAAAGCTTCCGCAGTTGCCGAAGAAACAATTCCGCGAATTTCACTGTTGCCTAATTTTGCTTTAGTCTGACCTTCGAATTGCGGATTCCGCAATTTAACACTAATCACCGCAGTAAGTCCCTCTTGAAAATCTTCCGAGGTAAAATTATCATCTTTTTCTTTTAAAATACCGGTTTTCTTGGCATAAGCATTAATCACACGAGTAAGTGCAGTCCGAAAACCGGCCTCGTGCATACCACCTTCCGGCGTAGCAATATTGTTAGCAAAAGAGAAGACATGCTCTTTATATGAATCGGTATACTGCATCGCAATTTCCACAAGCGTATCTTCTTGCTGCTTATAGGCGTAGAAAGGCATCTCGTTTTTAATTTCTTTTCCACGATTGAGAAATTTAATATAGGAAACTAATCCGCCGTCAAAAAGAAATCCATAGGCACGTTCCTTGTCCGCTTCCCGCGTATCATAAATCTTTACACTAATTCCTTTGGTAAGATAAGATTGCTGACGAAGATAGCCAAGAACTCTTTCCCATGAATAATTAATTTCAGGAAAAATTTGCGGATCAGCCTGGAAAACAATTTTTGTTCCGGTATTTTTAGCTTTTCCGATTACCACGGGTTCTTTAGTTTTTGGCTTTCCCCTTTCAAATTCCATCATATAAACCTTTCCGTCCCGCTTCACCTCAGCGCGCAAATAAATCGAAAGTGCATTAACCACCGAAACGCCAACGCCATGCAATCCTCCGGATATTTTATATCCGTTACCGCCAAATTTTCCTCCAGCGTGAAGCACAGTAAGAACGGTTTCCAGCGCTGATTTTTTTGTTTGCGGATGCTTGTCAACTGGTATTCCGGCACCATTATCTTCAATTTCAATAACATTATCGGGCAATAACTTAATAATTATGCTATCACAGCGACCTGCCATTGCTTCATCAATTGAGTTGTTGACAACTTCCCAAATTAAATGATGCAAACCATCTACTGAAGTTCCTCCAATATACATTCCCGGACGTTTGCGAACCGGCTCGAGACCCTCCAAAACTTGAATTGATTTGGCATTATATTCTTCATTATTTTTTTGCAAATCTTTATCTGCCATCATAATTATATTTTTTTAATAATTATTCTTGTTATAAAAATATTTCTTCGGAAAAACTTAACAATTTTTTCTTGAAAGAAAATATAACTCAATGAGAAATATTCCCGCCACAATCAAAGCGCCGTCCCACCAAGCCAATATTCGCAATCCTTGAAAAATAAGCAATAAAATCGCCAGTATTGCCAACAAAATTCCCTGACGAAAACTTAAAACAATGTTTTCATAAACCATTTCTCCGTGCATAAATCTTTTTCTTAGGCGCAATAAAAATAGATTAAACACCCCAAATAAAAAAATGAATGATGTCGTATAGAGTAACAATTTTCCCCATAATCCTTTTTGGGGATCTATTTTTGTAACAATAAAAATCAAAAATGACAAAGCTAAAAAACTTACTATTCGCATTATCCAAAGATAGCTTTTGGGGATCATATTTTTATTCAGAATAACCAAAGAAAAAACCAAAACAAAAAAGCACTCAACTTTTGCTTATCTTACGCTGTTTTAGCACATCTTTATTATAATCTTTTTTAAAAAATCGTGCAAGTGAACGAAAATCCTAACATCATATTCCTCATCAAAAAAGCAATAAATTCTCTGTCGCCTGATTCTAAAGAATTTAACAAAAAATTATCCGCCACAATTATTTTGGTTTTGCATTTGGACACCTACCTTTAAAAGCTTCGACTGCGCCATTCCTTTGTATTTTATTTCCGCCCCAACAACTCCATCTTTGCATTCTACGGTCAAATCCATTTTTGATCCACTTTTTGTTCGCCAATAAATTAAAAAATCAATCCCTATTTCAACATTCCCAAAAGCTCATCAAACGAAATAATTCGGCTTTCTGTTTCATTGCGTTTTTTAAGCTCCAATCCGCCAGCAGCAATAGATTTTTCACTAATAATGACACGATACGGCAAACCCAAAAGATCAGCATCGGCAAATTTTTCTCCGGCGGAAACTTCTCGATCATCAAAGAGTACTTCAATTTTTTCAGACATTAGTTTTTGATATAATTCTTCAGCCACTATCGCATTTTTGCCAAAGCCAATCAAATAAACCTTAAAAGGCGCTACTGCCTCGGGCCAAATAATCCCTTTTTCATCGTGAAAAATTTCCACAATCGTACCCATCAAGCGTTGCGGACCAATCCCATAACATCCCATAATAATTGGCCTATCTTCACCATTTCGATCTTTATATGCCAAATTAAACGGCGCCGAGTATTTCGTACCTAATTTAAAAATATTACCCACCTCCACTGCTTTTGTTTCGCGTAAATTCACATTGCCACATTGCGGACATGCATATTTTAGATCTTCAATGATTTCTTTATTGATGGCAATGTGACATTTTTCACATATATATATCGTATCTTCTCCTGCTTCCGTTTCCGCTTGAAATTCATGTGAATATTTAGAAAAAGTTCCACCGGACGCATAAGTAAAATAAGTTTTTTCACCAATTCCCACGCGCTCAAAAATATTTTTATATGCATTGGCCACTTGATCATAGTATTTGTCCAAATCATCTTGACTGCTGTGAAAAGAATAAAGATCCTTCATAATAAATTCACGCAAACGTAAAATGCCGGATTTCGCTCTTTTTTCTCCGCGAAATTTATTTTGAAAATGATATACCGCCTTTGGCAAATCCTTGTATGATTCGATAATTTTTTTAGCAAGTGGCGCCACCACTTCTTCGTGCGTCGGAGCCAGGGCCATATTTTTTTCTTCTCCCAATCCAATTTTTACTAAAACATCCAGATTATTCCAGCGATCGGTTTTTTCCCAATTTTCTTTCGGATGCATCGAAGGCATAAAAATTTCCTGCCCACCTACCGCATTAATTTCTTCTCGAATAATTTCTTCTATTTTTTTGCATGTACGAAAACCGAGCGGCAAATAGCTGTAGATTCCGGCTAATAATTTATCAATATAGCCACCCCGAATCAATAGTTGGGCATTTACGCTTTCTTCATCTTTTGGCGTGCTTTTATTTGTTTTGGAGAAAAGTTCGGATTGTTTCATAGTATTTTATTGTATTTTATTGAAAAAATTTGACTCCATTTTTTCAAAACTCATATGTGTGTTATAATTAATTTGAATAATAATCTAAAAAAAAATAAAATGCAACAAGCAATTACTCACGCCAAAAAACATATCCTCTTAAATCTGCTACTATTTTCCTGCGCCACACTGACGATTGCCGTTTACACTTCAAAAATTATGGCCAATGATATAATTAGCGGGCAGGAAACAATTGGAAACGACATAAAAAAAGCAACTACAGCACCATCTGTCGTTTCTACGATGCCATTAGGAACAACAACGGCCACTGAAAAAATAACTAGTGGGGAATCTCCGGCAATCATAAATTCATCTTCCGTAACCAATACCAACACCAGCGACAAAGCAACCCAACAAAAAACATCCGCCACTGAGCAAAGCGCTGTTGCCAATGATTCAACCACAAGAGAAATTACGACTAGCGGTGCGACAAAGCAAGTTTCAACAAATTTGGCGACAACAACAACCGCAAAAGTAAATACTACCGCAACAAACAATGGTGCCACCCAAACAACAATCCAAGCAACATCCAATAATACATCCACTAACGCAACCAAAAAAAATCTTAGTACTGAAAGCAGTTTGGTAACAATCAGCCCGACTTTCACTTTCACTAGTCCTCAAAATGGAAAAACAATCCAAGACAAAATTACAATTTCAGGAACGGTTGATAATGCTCAAAATGTAGAGTTTTATTTAATCCAAGAAAATTCCGATGCTCGAAAATATATTGGTACGGCAACGAAACAACCCGATAATACATGGGGAATGAATTTTAATTTGGATAATACGCCAAAT
Organism: bacterium; assembly: GCA_021777675.1. Lineage (GTDB taxonomy): Bacteria > Patescibacteriota > Minisyncoccia > Moranbacterales > UBA2206 > UBA9630. The sequence goes on from JAJYDG010000025.1 coordinate 11,002, forward strand.
GGATCTTTTTTCTTGATCGCCAAAATCGAAAATGTTCACACCACCTACGAAAGTGGAAAAATAAAAATTACAATTAATTCTTATCCTCACAATTCAACTGACAACCAAACAAATTCCAACAACAACCAAAGCACCATCATTTTTGAAAGTCCCAAGGAAAAAGGACCGGTCGAAAAAGACACCTACAAAGTAACTAGTGTTTCAGTGGTTAAAGTTGGAACAGAAAACAGGCTTAAACTGGAAGGAAAAGGCCTGCCAAACAGCTTTGTTACTGTTTACATTTACAGTTCTCTGCCAATTATTTTAACTGTTAAAACCGATTCTGAAGGAAATTGGTCATATGTATTAGACAAGCAGCTAGATGATGGAGAGCATGAAGCTTATGTGGCAGTAACTGACAATACAGGAAAAATAACCGCTAAAAGCGAACCGTTGCCTTTTATAAAAACTGCGCAAGCCGCAACCATAATTGATCCGGCAAATGCCGCAGAACGAGCCAAGGCCAGTTTGCCGCCAACACAAACGAGAACCAATTCGGATATGCTCATCATCACTGCCATTATCTTACTTTCCCTTGGACTTGTTTTCTCCATCATAAGCCTCACTGTTGTCTATAAGGCGGAAAAGAAAATCGTATGAAAGAAACTCTGAAGAAAATATTTGATTTTATCAAGAATAATCCCAGCATTCTCTACTCTTTAATTTTAATTATTTTCATTCCTATCGCTATTTTTTTGAATACTTTCATTATTTCCGGAAACTTTCAAAAAAATATCGACACCATAACTCAGCAGAAAGCCATTCTGGCGGAAAACATACTAAACATTGCGTTGCAAAACAAATCAATCAATTCACAAGATATTCAGTCTTTGATCAATAAAATCCAAAAAGAAAATCCTGAAATAAGATCTTTTTCCATTATAAAACCTGACTCTAAAAAAGAAAATTTTACCGTTATTGCCTCAGGGAATTCTGCCAATATCAACACCGAATTAAGCGGGATAGAAAAAAACCAAGCCGTTTTAGCATGGAATAATCAACAAGGAATCGCTTTTTTGGATGGAAATGGAAAAGAACGTTTTTGGAATATAACAAAATATTTAACTGACGAAAGCAATAATAAAGTAGCGCTTATATCGCTCAGCTTTTCCCTTTCTGATTCCGATAATCTAATCAATAAAACCATTAATAATTCCTATATCATTCTGGTTATTACAATTTTCATTGTCATTCTTTTAGTCTCTAATCATACGCGACTGTTTAGCTATGCAATAAGCCTGGAAAAGTTAAAAGAAGTTGACCAAATGAAAGATACATTTATTTCTATGGCTAGCCATGAATTGCGCTCGCCACTCGCCGCTATTCAAGGTTATTTGGAATTATTTAAAGATAAAAATGACAAATTAATGGATTCGGAGAGCCGACACTATTTGGAAAATATTACTATTTCAATTAAACGACTTGCTTCTCTTATAAATGACATGTTGGAAGTTTCCCGTTTGGAGGGTAACCGCATTCCAATCGAGCCAACTCTAATCGACACACAAAAAATAATCGCTGAATCAGTAGAAGAATTAA
>JAJYDG010000003.1 GCA_021777675.1 bacterium
AGTAAGTGATATGGAGTTTGTTGATTATGTTGTAAAACAAATCGTAAATCATCCTGATGATGTAAAGGTTGATAGAAAGATTGATGAGATGGGCGTGCTTATTACATTAGATGTTAATCCTGAAGATATGGGGATGATCATCGGTCGTGAAGGTGCGACAGCGAAAGCTCTTCGTACATTGCTTCGTGTGATCGGCGCAAGAAATAATGCCAGAGTTAATCTTAAAATTAACGAACCGGAAGGATCAGAGCGAAAACCGAGAGAAGATCGCGAACCAAGAGAGCGCAAAGAGGAAGTGCGTAAAAGCATTGACGATGTCGTTGGAGATATCATTTAATGCAATCTCTTTAATAAAATTGAAGAAAAGAAAAGGCTGGCGCGAGTCAGCCTTTTTTTAAATTTTGCTAAAAATAAAAATGTGGCGTAAAATTAGGATGAGTTTTTTCATCTAGTAATGCAATGAAAATCAAAGATCTTCCCAAGGTCGACAGGCCAAGGGAAAAATTGGAAAAATACGGTCCGGATAAATTATCTAACGCGGAGCTTTTGGCGGTGATTTTGGGAAAAGGAATGAAGGGGTTGAATGTGCTTGAATTGTCTCATAAAATTTTTAGAAAATTTTCTGGCACCAGTTTAGCCGATGCCAATAGCAAGGAACTGAAAAATTTTTTGGGATTGGGAGGTGCAAAATCTTGCGCAATTGTAGCTTGCTTTGAGCTTTCACGAAGATTGTTGAAGGATAAAAAAGCGGAATTGATTCTTTCTCCAAAAGATGTTTGGGAAAATTTAATAGATATTCGCAATAGCAAAAAAGAACATTTTATCGTTTTTTATTTGGATTCAAGAAATCAAAAAATTCAACGCGAAGTCATTTCTGTCGGGACATTAAATGCTAGTCTGATTCATCCGCGAGAGGTATTTGAGCCGGCGATTTGTCACAGCGCCGCTCAAATTTTAATTTCGCATAATCATCCATCTGGAGATGTCAGGCCGTCGGATGATGATATTTCTGTTACCAAAAGATTGATAAACGCGGGAAAAATTTTAGGAATTGAAGTCATTGATCATGTAGTAGTTTCTCAATGTGCTTATTTAAGCCTCAAATGCGAGAACTTGCTTTAATATATATGTACGCTATAATGTACATATAATTTTGAATACAAAAAAATGAATACAAAAAATATTTTGTCCATTACCGAGGCGAGAAAAAAAATTTTTACTATTGTCGATTCTGTGCAAATTGCTAATGCTTCCTGCACATTGACCGAAAGAGGTGAATCAAAAGCGATTGTGCTTTCAATGAAAAGCTATGAAGCTTTAACTAAAAAACAAAATTCGGCATTTATTCTTTCCGACGGAGACAAAAATAAATATGCTTGGCGAAATGAAAATCAAATTTTTTCTAAAAATTTAATTATTCGCGATGAATCGCGCGTAGTTTATCTTTCTGAAAATGATCAAAATAAAAAATATGCTGAAGAAAATTTAATTAAAGCGCAGTTATATGTTCAATTGATTGAAAAATATAATTATCCCTTGCCACTGGTGGAGTTTGGCCGGTATGTTAAGGTTGGACCAAAGAAAAGCAAGCATTATATTGAAGCTGATATTATAATCAATGATGAAAACGGTAATGTCGAAATGATTTTCGAAACCAGTCCGTTTTGCGATTATGAAGAAAACATGGATCGAATTGTGGCTGATCTTTTTTCCTTGGCTGATTCTGTCAGCTGGGTGAAGAAAACGAAATATTTGGTGTATTATTCTCGTTTGGCTAAAAACGGAATAGTTCAAGAAAAAATTTTAATCGTTGATTGCTCTAAATTTAATACTTTTTCCGCTTGGAAAAAATCCGGTCGACCGGGAGAGAAAAAAATTCCGCAATTTGAAATAAAAAAATAATTCTTGCAGTTTACTAAAGCGATGATTTGTTGTAAGCTTAGGATAAATTCAAGAAATTTTTTGAAAGCTTATGGCAAATAAAGATATAGATCTAAATATGACCAAAGAGCAAGAGCGATCAGAACTTCATCGTGCTATTTGGCAGATTGCCAATGATCTCAGGGGAAGCGTTGACGGTTGGGATTTCAAACAATATGTCCTTGGAATTTTGTTCTATCGTTTCATTAGTGAAAATCTCACAAGACATCTTAATGATGAAAAAAATGAAGGAACCGATTTTGATTACGCCAAATTAGATGATAAAACTGCAGAGTTTGGCAGGAAAGAAACTATCATTGAAAAAGGTTTTTATATCCTGCCAAGTGAACTTTTTGGAAATGTTCGAAAAAATGCTCGCAATGATGAAAATCTCAACGAAACGCTTTCTAGGATTTTTGACAATATTGAAAATTCCGCCAAGGGATTTGAAAGCGAAGATGATTTGAAAGGATTGTTCGATGACTTGGATGTGAATTCCAATAAGCTCGGCCCAACTGTTGAAAAAAGAAATCAAAGAATCGCAAAGCTCCTTGAAGCGATTGGCGATCTTCGCTTGGGCGAGTATGCCGACAATACGATTGATGCCTTTGGTGATGCGTATGAATATTTAATGGCGATGTATGCTTCAAATGCCGGAAAATCCGGAGGAGAGTTCTACACCCCTCAGGAGGTGAGCGAGCTTTTGGCGGAAATTACTACTGTGGGAAAAAAAGAAGTAAATAAAGTATATGATCCTTGTTGCGGTTCCGGTTCGCTTCTTTTGAAATTTGCTAAAGTGTTGGGCAAGGAAAATGTTAGACAAGGGTTTTATGGTCAGGAAATAAATCTAACTACCTACAATCTTTGTCGCATCAACATGTTTTTGCATGATATCAACTACAATCATTTTGATGTAGCGCACGGTGACACACTCACCGATCCAAAACATTGGGACGACGAACCTTTTGATGCCATTGTTTCCAATCCGCCGTATTCAATTAAATGGGAAGGGGATGCCAATCCGCTCATCATCAATGATCCTCGATTTTCTCCGGCAGGAGTTTTGGCGCCCAAAAGCAAAGCGGATTTGGCATTCACCATGCACATGCTCTCGTGGCTTTCCACCAGCGGAACAGCGGCGATTGTTGAATTTCCGGGAGTACTCTATCGCGGTGGAGCGGAACAGAAAATTAGAAAATATTTGATTGATAATAATTATCTGGATGCGGTGATTCAACTCCCGCCGGATCTTTTTTTTGGCACGACAATTGCCACTTGCGTGGTTGTTTTGAAAAAAAGCAAAAAAGAAAACAAAACTTTGTTCATTGACGCATCGAAAGAATTTGTGCGGGGCGGGAACAAAAACAAATTAAGCGAAGAAAATCGCAAAAAGATTCTGGATGCGTTCATTGCGCGAAAAGACGCGGAGTATTTTGCCAAACTGGTGGATAATAATACGATTGCTGAGAATGATTATAACATTGCGGTGTCTAGTTATGTGGTGGCGGAAGACACTCGGGAAGTGGTTGATATAAAAGAATTAAATAAAGAAATTGAGAGGATTGTGGCAAGGCAGAGTGAATTGAGGGTGGCGATTGATGAGATTGTAGCGGATATCGAGAGATAATTATAAAATTTAACAAAAAGAACCAATATGAACAATGAGGAGCTTGTTAAAATGTTTTTGGATACTCAGGAATGGCAGACTTTTGAGTGCAAAAGAGCGGCAATTAAGCCTTCCGATTTGCTTGAAACAGTTGTTGCTTTCGCAAATGCAGACGGAGGCCTTATTGTTATTGGAATTGAAGATCCCAAAAAAGCCAATGGTGTGAAACGATTGCTTGGAATAAGTGAAAATTTGGATAATTGTTCAGATTTTTTAAAATTGCTCGAAAAAGAAATTGAACCACCATTGTTATTATGGAGAAAGTTTGAAATCAAAATTATAAATGTTGATGGAAAAGATGATAAGCTGCTTGTTTTAAATATTGAAAAAAGTAATGATGTTCATTCATTGAAGAAGGGTGATACTTTTGTAAGAAAAGGAAGTCAAAATGTTAAAATTGGTTCTACAGAAATAATGCGTCTTAAATATGAAAAAGGTGCAATTAAATTCGAAAATGAGAGGTCTGGAATATTTCTATTGGATGATTTGGATCATGTTCTGCTTTCTCAATATAAAAAAGACACATCAAGCACTGGTGTGGATGATTGGCAATTCCTCAAAGACAATGGACTAGCATTTAATGATGGTGGAAAGTTTGAATTAACAAAGGCGGGCGTTTTGCTATTTGGGAAAAATCCATCAGTTTCCCTAAAGAGTAAATGTGGTGTGAAAATTTCTCATTATTATGGAACCAAGCCCACATATTCAGGGGAGCCAAATTTTGTCTCAAGACCTTTTACAGTGGAGGGGTCATTAATAAAGCAAATTGAAAAAACATTGGAGTATTTTGATACGATTGTTAAAAATTCCCCGCCTAAATTGGCTGGCGCCTCATTTGCACCTACATTTTTGATTCCCGCTTGGGCTTTTCAGGAGGCCATTACAAATGCCATCATTCATCGTAACTATTTTGTGCAGGATGATATCCATGTGCGCTTCTTTGATGATCGTGTAGAAATAGAAAGCCCTGGAACATATCCTGGACACATTACGGTTGATAACATAAGAAGTGAAAGATTTTCACGCAATCCGTTGATATTGAGAACATTGAATCGTTTTCAATCTGCGCCGAATCTTGATATTGGTGAAGGAGTTGATCGAATGTTCATGGTTATGAGAAAACAAAACCTATATGAACCGCTATTTTTTCCTCCAAAAATTAGACCGAATTCAGTTTTGCTATTGTTGTTAAATATGCAAAGAATCGAATATTGGGATACAGTCAGTAATTATTTGAATGAAAACTACCGAATTACTAATTCTAAGGCTCGTGAGATTACGGGGTTAAGTGATGTATTGAAGATGTCCAGGTTTTTAAAGTCATGGGTTGAAAAGGGCTTATTGGAAAAAATTGGCTCTGGAAAAAAGGACAGTTTTTATATGAAGCCTGGTCAAGATGTTCCGAGAAATTTATTTTCAAGCGGGGATGAAAATAAAACAGAAATATGCAAATAATGCCTTGTTTCAGCCATTAATTCATTTTTCTTATTTTCAGAGGTTAAAATAGGCGGCATATCTTTTAAAGAAAAAATGAGGGTAAATAATATGACCAATCGCCAATCAACAATCGAAAAACTAATTTCAGAACTATGCCCTGATGGCGTAGTATTTAAAGATTTGGAAAGCTTAGCGAGTATAGAAACCGGAACACAATTAAACAAGACTGAGTTGTCGGAAATTGGAGACTATGCTGTGTTGAATGGCGGAATAAATCCTTCTGGTTATTATCATGAGTATAACACTATCGAAAATACGATTGCTATTAGCCAAGGTGGAGCATCTGCTGGTTACGTTAATTTTGTCACAACTAAATTTTGGGCAGGAGCCCATTGTTTTGTTATAAAACCAATAACTGATGAAATAAATAATAGATTTTTATATTTTATCTTAAAAAATGCACAAGAAAAATTACAAAATGCAAAACTTGGTGCAGGTATCCCAGGATTAAACAAAAAAGAATTGCAAAACTTTAAAATCCCCATCCCACCCCTTGCCATCCAAGAAGAAATTGTCAAAATTCTTAATAGTTTTACAGAGCTAGAAGCAGAGCTAGAAGCAGAACTGGAAGCAAGGAAGAAACAATACAAATATTATAGGGATGATCTATTGAACATAAAAGATGTTGAGTATAAAGCCCTAGGAGAAATTGGGGAATTTATTAGAGGCAATGGCCTGCAGAAAAAAGATTTTACAGAAACTGGAGTTGGTTGTATTCATTATGGTCAAATTTATACTTACTACGGAACTTTTGCCGATAAAACCAAAACATTTGTTTCAGAAGAACTAGCAAGAAAATTGAAAAAAGCCCAAAAAGGGGATGTGCTAATTGCTGGCGTAAGTGAAAACATTGAAGATGTTTGCAAACCACTAGGATGGTTAGGAGATGAGATTTGTATTAGCGGCGATATGTTTGCCTTCCGCCATAATCAAAATACAAAATTTATTACATATCTTTTGCAAACTACAAATTTTCATAAATATAAAGAACGGTATGCGCAAGGAGCTAAGGTAACTCGTGTTAAAACTAGCAGGATACTAGATTATAAAATTCCAGTCCCACCACTCAAAGAACAAAAAAGAATCGTTTCAATTCTCGATAAATTCGACGCCTTAGTAAACGACATTTCCATTGGTCTGCCGGCCGAACTCAAAGCTCGAAGATCGCAGTATGAATATTATCGCGGGAAACTTTTAAGTTTCAAAACACTATGAAAAAAGAATTACAAAATCAAATAATTATTTATGAAGGAGATGATGGAGAGTCTCACATAGAAGTTCGATTTGAGGGGGAAACTGTTTGGCTTACGCAGGCGCAACTTGTAGATTTGTATCAATCAAGCAAGGCCAATATCAGCGAGCATATTAAGAATATCTATTCAGAAAAGGAATTAACTCCAGAGGCAACTGTTCGGAAATTCCGAACAGTTCAAAAAGAGGGAAATAGAGAGGTTTCTAGGGACATTGAGCATTATAGTCTTGATATGATTATTTCGCTTGGTTATAGAATTAAATCCCAGATTGCTACAAAGTTTCGTATTTGGGCGACCGCGCGCCTCAAAGAATATATTATCAAAGGATTTGCAATGGATGACGAAAGACTGAAGGGAACTGGCGGTGGAAATTATTGGAAGGAATTACTGGAGAGAATCCGAGATATTCGCAGTAGTGAAAAAGTGCTTTATCGACAGGTACTTGATTTGTACGCAACCAGTGTTGACTATGATCCCAAAAGCAAAGAGTCGATTTTATTTTTTAAAACTGTTCAAAATAAATTACATTATGCCACTAATCAGCAGACTGCGGCTGAATTGATTTTTTCTCGTGCGGATGCGGAAAAAGAATTTATGGGAATGACGAACTTTTCCGGTAAAATGCCAACCAAAATAGACTCAACTATTGCCAAGAGCTACTTGACCAAAGATGAATTGTACCGACTTAATCGCTTGGTATCCGCCTTTTTTGATTTGGCTGAAATTAAAGCGCAAGATGAGCAACCAATGAAGATGAAGGATTGGGTTGCGGAGCTGGATAAATTTTCGGAAATATACGGAAAAGGTAAATTGCTTAATGCGGGGAATGTGAGTCATGAAAAAGCCATGAAAAAAGTGGAGGAAGAATATCGCAAATATCAAACAATGACCATGTCTCCGGTAGAAAAGGATTATATGGAATCAATCAAGGCTGTGGAAAAAAAGATTGTTAAGAAAGTTAAGTTGAATAAGAAATAAAAAATATGAAATATAATTTAGTCGCACAAAATCCGGAAAGCACCGTTGTTGCCGAATATCAGCGGCCCATTGATCGTGTGCGAGATGGCAACGCCTACCAAAACGAAGCCGATCTTGAACGTGCTTTTGTCAAGCAACTAGAAACTCAAGCTTATGAATATTTGAAAATCACTTCTGAAAATGAGTTAGTAAGCAACTTGCGACAACAACTTGAAAAGCTAAACAATTTTTCCTTTTCTAATACCGAATGGGAAAGATTTTTCATAAGTGAAATTGCTAATTCCAATCAAAGCATTGAAGAAAAAACCGCCACTATTCAAGAAGATATCACAAAAATACTAGACCGAGATGATGGCACTTTCAAAAATATTGATTTCATAGACAAGAAAAACATTCACAACAACAGCTTGCAGGTCATCAATCAATATGTCACAGACGAAGGACAACGCGTTAATCGCTATGATGTAACGGTGCTGGTGAATGGTTTGCCTCTTGTGCATATTGAGCTCAAACGCCGAGGCGTGGCGATCCAAGAAGCTTTCAATCAAATCAATCGCTATCATCGAGAAAGTTTTTGGGCTGCCAGCGGACTTTTTGAATATGTGCAATTGTTTGTCATTTCCAATGGAACGCATACAAAATATTACAGCAATACCACCAGATCGCAGCACATCAAGGAATCAAATGAAGGTAAAACCAAGAAAGGCAAAAAAACGAGCACCAGTTTTGAATTTACTAGTTGGTGGGCGGATGCGACCAATCGGCCAATTATGGATCTGATTGATTTCGCCAAAACATTTTTTGCCAAGCATACGCTTTTGAATATTTTGACAAAATATTGCGTGTTTACCACGGACCACTTGCTTCTTGTTATGCGTCCCTATCAGATTGTGGCGACCGAACGAATATTGAACAAAATCGAGATCAGTACGAATTATAAAAAACTTGGGACAGCGGAAGCTGGGGGATACGTTTGGCACACCACCGGATCGGGAAAGACTTTGACCAGCTTCAAAACCGCTCAACTTGTCAGTAAATTGTCGTATGTGGACAAGGTATTATTTGTGGTTGATCGTAAGGATTTGGACTATCAAACAATGCGAGAGTACGACAAATTTGAAAAAGGGGCGGCCAATAGCAACACTAGTACTGCTCTTTTGAAAAAGCAACTGGAAAATTCAAATGCCAGAATAATTGTAACGACCATCCAGAAGCTGGATAAATTTATTGGGAAAAATGCCAAACATGCAATATTTGACGGGCATATTGTGATTATTTTTGACGAATGTCATCGTAGCCAATTTGGCGATATGCACGCGAGCATTGTCAAAGCCTTTAAAAACTATCATTTATTTGGTTTTACCGGTACGCCAATTTTTGCCGTTAATTCTTCAGCTGGTGGGCGAGTTGATATTAAAACTACCGCGCAGGCTTTTGGAGAAAAATTGCATACCTATACAATCGTGGATGCAATTGCGGATAAAAACGTTCTGCCGTTTAGAATTGACTATATTTCAACCGTTCATGAAGCTGAGAATGTCGAGGATAAAAAAGTTCCAGATATTGATCGCGAAGCTGTGCTTGCCGCACCTGAACGTTTGACAAATATTGTCAAGTACATTCGTGAGCATTTTGATCAAAAAACTAAGCGCAACAGTTTTTATAAAATCCAAGAGCGGAGGATGGCAGGCTTCAACTCAATTTTTGCCGTTTCATCTATCGATGTGGCCAAAAAATATTATCTTGAGTTTAAAAAACAATTAGATGGCGAACCAAGCGATAAACAACTTAAAATAGCGACGATTTTCAGTTTTGGAGTGAACGACGAAGATGCAGACAGTATGCTTGATGAAAATTCAGAGGATACAAGCGGGCTGGACGTTAACTCGCGAGATTTTCTTGAGAGCGCTATCTCAGATTATAACCAAATGTTTGGCACTTCCTATGACACTTCATCGGATAAGTTCCAAAATTATTATAAAGATGTCAGCGAGCGAGTGAAAAAAAGAGAAATAGACATTCTGATTGTGGTAAATATGTTTTTGACTGGGTTTGACGCGACAACTCTCAACACTTTGTGGGTGGATAAAAATCTGCGTTTGCATGGCTTGCTCCAGGCATTTTCTAGGACTAATCGCATTTTGAATAGTGTGAAAACTTTTGGAAATATTGTTTGTTTTCGTAACTTGGAAAAAGCAACCAATGAATCTATCGCGCTTTTTGGCGACAAAGAAGCGAGTGGAATTGTGCTTCTCAGGACCTATGGAGACTACTATAATGGCTATAAAGACGGCGATAAAGAAGTGTGGGGATATAAGAGTTTAATAGACGAACTTTTAAAGAAATTCCCAGTAGGAGAAAGGATTGTCGGTGAGCAGAATCAAAAAGATTTTATCAAATTATATGGAGCGGTTTTGCGCATGCGAAATATTCTCACAACCTTTGATGAATTTGCAGGTCAGGAAATTTTATCTCCGCGTGATGTGCAAGATTATCACAGTAGGTATATCGATTTGTACAATGAATTTCGCAAAAGCACAGAAGAAGAAAAAGAAAACGTTAATGATGATCTGGTCTTTGAGATGGAATTAATAAAACAAGTCGAAATCAACATTGACTATATTTTGGGTCTTATCAAGAAATACCACGAGGATCATGTAAAAAATAAAGAGCTCCTGGTTGATATTAATAAAGCCATCGATTCTAGTGTCGAGCTTCGCAATAAAAAAGATCTTATTAATCAATTTATTGCCTCCCTTGATGCGCACTCTGTTATTGATGAAGATTGGCAAAAATTTATCAAAGAAAAGAAAATTGAGGAATTGGAAGAAATTATTAAAAATGAAAATCTTGACCGAGAAGCGACCTATAAGTTTATAAACAATGCTTTTAGGGATGGAAACGTTGCGACAACCGGCACCGCAATTTCAAAAGTATTGCCACCAGTATCTCGATTTTCTCCAACTGGCGAACGAACACAAAAACGAGAAAGTGTTTTGAATAAGTTGACAAATTTCTTTGAGAGATTCTTTGATATTTCGCGAGGCTAGGGAATTTATATAATTTATTTATTTTCGCAAATTGATTTTTAGTGTTATGATTAAGCTATGCGAATCAAAATCAATAATAAAAAATATATCGTCAATTTTGGCGAAACTGTTTTGGATGTTTGCCGAAGAGAGGGGATTCCGATTTCAACTCTTTGCGCATTTGAAGAACTGTTGCGCGGAGCGGTTTGCCGATTGTGTCTTGTAGAAACAAATAAAACCGATAGATTGGTAACCTCTTGCACAACTAAAGTTTGTGATGGATTGGAAGTGATTACGGAAAGTGAAAAAATTCAAAAAGCGCGTCGAATTAATTTGGAATTGCTTTGGGCTGACCATGCCGGAAAATGTTCCACTTGCAAAAAAAATCGAATATGTGAATTGCAAAAACTGGCAGAAGAGTATAAAATTGAAAATTTCCATTTTGTACCGAGAAAGAGTGAAATGACAGATATGGAAGAACAAAAACTTTTATATGATAACTGGTCACGAGTGGTGGTGGAAAATGAAAATCCTTGTATTTCGCGTAATTCTGAATTGTGCATAGAATGTCGCCGATGTATTAATGTTTGTCCCGAGCGTAAATTCGGGTTTAACTATCGTGCCGGAGATGTTGTCGTGGGAACTCCATATGAAAATGTGTTGGAGTGCAGTTTTTGTGGAGAATGTGTGCGAGCTTGTCCGACCGGAGCGCTGACAGATCAAAACAATTTTGTTAAGATTATTGAAGAATTGGATGATTTAAAAAAATTTTCGGTGGCGGTAATGGATTTTGCAATGGAAGAAAAAATAGGAAAGCAAGTAGAAGATATTTCGTCGGAGAAAGATTTGGATAAATTACTTTTTAATTTGGGCTTCGAAAAAATTATAAAGCTGACAAGAAAAGATCAAGGCGACGAAGACGAAATCATTAAAAATATCAAAACTGAATATGCTAAAAAAGAAAAAATTAATCCTGAAAACATTCGCACTTTTTTTATTTCAACTAAAATTTATAAAAAAGCTAAAAAAAACGAATATCTAAACTATGTATTGAGCGAACGGGAAATAGCAAGATTGGTACGAGATAAAAATAAAATTGTGGCGGGAAAGCTGAAAATTAAAACTTAAAATTGTGTTTAGCTATGTGGATAATTTTTTATTTTATCATGCAAGTTCTTGAAGATTCATGGAAAATATGCTATATTTATTTTGTAAGTTAGTGACAGTTGAATAATAATGAAATTTCGCATAACCTGCAAATTTTGGCAATTATTCGACAATAAGTTCGCATAGCTGCACATTAAGTGAAATATTTTTCTAAAATTTTTTTCAGCTAAAATATGCAAAGCAAAACAACAGAATTTTCATTTGTACTAAAAAATTCACATTACGGAATTGGCGTTTTTGCCGTTCATGATATTAAAGCTGGTACATATCTCAGGGTATTTGGTGATGAAGATAATGAGGGTGATGTTTCAATTGTTAGAAAAAAGGAAGATGTGCCAGAGTTTTTTAGATCTTATTGTGTGGACAGGGGTAATACTATGATGTGTCCTAAAGATTTTGGTTGCATGGAAGTCGGCTGGCATATTAATCATTCAAAAACGCCAAACACCCATCATCATAATTATGAATTTTTTGCTTTGAGAGATATCAAGGCAGGAGAGGAAATAACGATTGATTATAATACATTAGAAGAGTCCGATGAAGCTAAAGAAGAATTCTATAAGGAGTGAAAAAAATTTGATTTTTAATTTATTTATGAAGAGGTCTCAAGGTGTTTTTTTGCTCCTAAAATTGCAAAAAAGACGATTTTATTTTTATTTAAAAATTAATGAATAAAAACCAAGAAAAATGTGCCATTCTGACTTAATTTTATTTATATTTTCTTTTTCTGTATTGCTCTTCGTAGCAATAGCTTTTGGTCGTCTGGCTCAAAAACTGGGGATGCCGAAAATTATCGGGGAGCTATTGGGTGGAATTGTTTTCGGACCGACAGTATTGGGAACATTTTTCCCAGAAACTCAAAACTGGCTTTTTTCCTATTCTGATTCGATTCTTGTTTCTAGGGATGTTTTGATAAAATTCAGCGCGATACTGCTTCTTTTCATAATTGGTCTGGAAGTTAATCTTTCTAAGGTCAAGGAACTCAAAAAAACAATTATTTGGATAAGTCTTTTTGGTTCGGTCTTTCCATTCGTATTGGGCGTAGCTTCTGTTTTTCTTTTTCCGAGAGTTTGGAATTATGTTCCTTCTCAAAATGAATGGCTTTTGCCTTTATTTATCGGAACCGCCCTGTCCATTTCTGCACTGCCAGTCATTGCTAGAATTCTAATGGATTTGGGAATGCTTAAAAGCAAGGTCGGCTCAATTATCTTAGCTACCGCCACAATTGATGATATTGTAGGCTGGATTCTCTTTGCCCTTATTACCGCCTATTTTGTTCCATCAGGAGTCAGTCAGATAAATCCATTGATAACGGTAGCTATTGTTTTGGCGATGTTTTTCTTTGTCATTACTTATGGCAACGGATTGACCAAAAAATTTATCGCTTGGAGTGAGAAAAAAGAAGACGGAGACAATCTGTTTTTAGGATTGACGCTAGTCCTCGTTCTTGCTTTCTCCGCTCTGACAGAACGAATCGGTATCAACGCAGTTCTTGGAGCATTTCTCGTTGGTTTGGCGTTTTCAAACTGCGAATCGCACAAGATGCACGATTCTCTGCGTAAGGTGGTAATGTCTGTATTTTCTCCTTTGTATTTCGTTTCAGTCGGCTTGGGAGTGAATTTAATTAAAAATTTTGATATGACGCTGGCGTTGATTGTACTTGCGATTGCTATTATCGGTAAGGTTGGAGGAGTTTGGATGGGCGCAAAAATATCAAAATTAAGTGACAGGGAATCCTTGGCAGTAGGATTTGGAATGAATGCCAGGGGGGCAGTAGGAATTATTCTTGTTACTTCGGCTCATCAGGCAGGGATAATAGACGAGAGAGTTTATGTGGCTCTTTTGGTAATGGCTATAATAACCAGTCTAATTAGCGGCCCAATGATGAAAAAAATTCTTGAAAATTATTATGGCATAGCTGGAACAGAAGAAGAAAGAAGAAGAATACTAACATCGTAGGAATGGGTAGTTTTTGATTTTGGGCATTCACCCCCAACTCCTCTGCTTAAAATCAAAAAAACTTTGAATATTCCTGAAGTTATGTGAAATAGCTGGAAGTTTTTTATTTTTTGAATATGTTGCCATCTTTTCAATCTTTTATGATGCATTTACAAACTGCCCAAAAAGATTTAGAATAGCTTTATGCTGTTTTTTTAGTTTATTTTAGCCACATCGTTATTCTTTTAATTTTATGTCTTTTAAGAAATTATTAAAGCCAACAAAGGGAAAAATGCTTTTTTTTGTTGGACTGTTTATCATCTTGGGGCTGTTGAAAATATTCACCTTGCAACATCTTTCCGGGGAAATCTATAAAATGTCTTTATTGGAGCAATATAAATTCCAATTTTTACACAGGAATGATAAATGGTATCGAAAAAGCGATCAGTCTTTTTGGTTGGGAATAATATTTTTGCATCTCATTGCGACCTATTTGATTATTTGCGTCTTGGCGTTTATTACTAATCGTCTAAGGGGAAAGGATTAAAAGATAAAAATAAAAAAAAGCGGGCTGTAGTATACCGGTAGTACGCGTCCATGGGGTGGATGTAGACCGAGTTCGATTCTCGGCAGCCCGACTGGCAGAGATAAAGCAGAAAATAACCCTAATACCAGCTAATAAAACCGCTTTTACTTAAGAGTGGATAATGTATGGTCAATCGAATATATAAAAAAATTAAAAATGTTCTTTTCGCTGATCCACAGTTGCTTTTTCAAGAAGAAAAAGAATTAATCAAGCAAGCATTTTACTTTCCCGCCAAAAGTGAGCGCGCAATTTTGTTGATTCACGGTTGGACATCAACTTCCTATGAGGTGCGTCGATTAGGGAGATATCTCAATCAAAATGGTTATACCGTTTTAGCGCCAATGTTGCGCGGACATGGGACGACTATGCGTGATTTGAGCGATGTGCATTGGAATATGTGGTTAGTGGACATTAGAAAAGAATATGAAAAACTAAAAAAAACACATAAAAAAGTTTTTATTGGGGGGACATCGATTGGCGCTAATCTTTCCGCTGTTCTTGCTGGCGAGGAAAAAGAAATAGCCGGTGTGGTGCTTATGGCAATGCCCTATAAAATAAAATTTGAGAAATTAGCTGTCGTTTTTGCCAGGATAATGCTTTTGTGCGGAAAAAAATATAATCATAAAATATATCCTCCGACATTTGGTCTCTCCACAACGATTACGCGGTTGATTTCTTATCAAACATATCCAATCAAGTCGGCGTTAGAGTCTTTTGAATTAATCAAGGAATCGCGAAAAAAATTGGGTGATATTACGCAACCCTGTTTGATTATTCAGTCAAAAGATGATCATATTGTAGCCAAGCAAAGTTTAGAGCTGATTTTTTCCAACATTAAATCTAAAATTAAGAAAAAGAAATATCTTACTCAGGCTTATCATACTTTCATTTCAGATATTAAAAACGAACATGTTTTTCAGGATATTTTGCATTTTTTGGATGAAAATTAAAAAATATGAAAATCGCTATTTTCACTAACAATTATTTGCCCAATCCATATGGCGTTGCGGTTTCCGTGGAAACATTCCGGGAAGAATTGGAAAAGCGCGGTCATACTGTCTATATTTTTGCCCCCGAATGGAAAGGCTATGAGGATAAGAATCCTAATATTTTTCGTTATCCGTCAATTGATATTAAATTTAAATTTCGTTTTCCGTTGCCATTACCATATTCATGGCGAATAAGTAAGATTCTAAAAAATCTCGAGATTGACATTATTCACGCTCAACATCCCAATCTTTTGGGTTTGACTGCGAAACATTGGTCTGGGAAAAAGAAAATCCCGCTAGTTTTCACGTGGCATACGCTCTATAATCATTATACTAATTTTGTTCCTTTTTTGCCAAAAAAATGGTTGGAAAAAAAGGTTGTCGCGCAAGCCGTGAAATATGCCAATCAAGCGAATGCGGTAATTGCTCCGACAGATTCGATTATTGCCATGCTTAGAAAGTGGGGCGTGAAACAACAGATTTTTTCTATTGCGACTGGAATTAAAGAAACGGATTTTTCCGGCGTGAATGGAAAAGCAGTTCGCCAAAAATATCAAATAACTGATGATGAAATTGTTTTGCTTTTGATTTCGCGATTAACAGAAGAGAAAAATATTGAATTTGTTTTTCGCGCGTTAAAAGATATTTTGGCGCGGAATAAAAAAATTAAATTTTTAGTGGCAGGTAACGGCTATTTATTGCCAAAATTGAAAAATTTTTGCGAAGAAAATTCAATTTCTAAACAGGTTATTTTTTCCGGATTGATTTCTCGTTTAGAAATTAAAAATTATTATGCTTGCGCTGATATTTTTGTTTATGCTTCAAAATCGGAAACTCAAGGAATTATTCCTCTGGAGGCGATGTATTCCAAGCTGCCGATAGTGGCTATTTTCTCCACGGGAATCAGCAGTCTTATGCTTGATAGAGGCAATGGTTTTTTGGTACGCGATAATGAAGATGATTTTGCGCAAGCGGTTATGAAATTAGTTGAAGATAAAAAAATGCGTGAAAAGTTTGGCGAGGTATCGGGAAAAATCGCACGCGAGAATTTTACGAGTGAAGTTTGCGCGGAAAAAATGCTCGAGGTGTATGAAAAATGTTTGAAACATTAATTGTCGATGATTATACCTTTTTTAAAAAATGTTTATTAGCAATTTATTCCAAATGCACATTCTTTGCGAATTTTTCCAAGGCTTTGGCGAGAAGCGGATATTTTTTTAGCTTGAAATCATTTTTTAAAATATTTTGGGCTTCTGTACGGGCGATTTTGATTAGTTTTAGGTTATTGAGATTTTCCATCGCGATGTCGGAAAGTCCTGATTGCGCCTTGCCCAAAAGTTGTCCCGGTCCACGCAAATTAAGATCTTCTTTTGCCAATTCAAATCCATCCATGCTTTTTTCCAGTATCCTCAAGCGTTTTAATGAAACACTGTTTGTTGATTCGGTAAAAATAAAGCAATATGATTGATGTTCTCCGCGTCCAACGCGTCCGCGAAATTGATGAAGCTGGGAGAGCCCGAAACGATCGGCATTTTCAATAAGCATAATTGTGGCATTGGGAATGTCGATTCCAACTTCGATTACCGAGGTGGAAACCATTATTTGCGTTTTTTGTTCTTTGAATTCTCGCATCGCGACTTCTTTTTCCGTAGCTTTTAATTTT
The DNA here is from genome assembly GCA_021777675.1 of bacterium. GTDB lineage: Bacteria > Patescibacteriota > Minisyncoccia > Moranbacterales > UBA2206 > UBA9630. The sequence goes on from JAJYDG010000003.1 coordinate 16,687, forward strand.
CCATGCAAAAGCCCGATTTTATAGCCAGGGAAAAGAGCGATCAATTTTTTATATTCCTCTGTTGCCGCTTTAATTTCGATTAATTTTTCCGATTCGTTTACCAGTGGAAAAATAACAAAAACTTGGCGTCCGGCATCGATTTCCAAATGCATAAAATTATAGATCTGTTCTCGTTGGGATGGCAATATGATTTTAGTGATAATTGCCTTTCTGTTTTTAGGCATTTCATCGAGAACTGAGATGTCCAAACTGCCGAAAAAGGCGATTGCCAATGTGCGTGGAATCGGCGTGGCGGTCATTGTCAATAAGTGTGGAATATTTTTAGCATCTCCGTCTTTCAGACTATTGGCTTCTTGCAAGAGAGTAGCTCTTTGCTCTACACCAAAACGATGTTGCTCGTCGATAATTACAAGGGATAAGTTTTTAAACTTTATATTTTTTTGAATAATGGCATGCGTGCCAATGAGCAGATCAATTTCTCCGGAATGAATTTTTTCTAACATGGTTTTTCTATCAATATTTTGGGAATTGATAATTTTATATGATCCGGTGAACAACGCGATATTGAAATTATTATTTTTAAATAATTCGCAAAAGCCGGAAAAATGTTGTTTGGCTAAAATTTCGGTTGGAGCAAGAATGGCCACTTGATGTTTTTTGGAAATTATTTCAAGCGCTGAAGCGGCCGCGACTATAGTTTTTCCCGATCCGACATCGCCATTAAGCAAGCGATTCATCGGGCTGTTTTTTTTCAGATCGAACAATATTTCTTTTATTGCTCTGTGTTGGGCGCCGGTAAGCTGAAAGGGTAAATTGTTGATAAAATTTTCTATTAAATTTTTGTCAGGCGCAAAGCTTTCAGCTTGCTTGGTTTTGCGATCATTTTTAATTTGTAGAGATTTAAGTTGCAACAAAAACATTTCACGAAAAGCGAAAGTTTTTTTGGCAATCAACAATTTTTCCGCGTTTTCGGGAAAATGAAGCTGTCTTAATGCGGAAAAAAAAGAATAAAGATGTAATTTTTTACGCAATTCTATTGGCAGATAATCGGGAATTTGTTTTCCCGCTTCGAGCATATTTTTCATTTGCCAGCGAATCCATTTGGAAGTTATGCCTGGTGTTTCTGAATAAATTGGCACTAATCTGCCTGTATTGGTTTCTTCGCGCGAACTTTTTTCCCATGCGGGAGAGGATATTGTAAAATATTTTCCTTTTAATTCTAATTTTCCGGAAAGCCGAACGGAAGAATCTTTTGGCAAGTTCTCAATGATAAACGGTTGATTAAACCATGTAGCTTTTAGCAATGTGCCGTTTTCATCTTCGCAAATTATTTCTGCAATAGTTAATTTGCGCTTGAAAATGCGATTCAATTTTGCGCTATTCACCTTAACGCAAACGGTTACGACTTTGCCAATATACTGTTCGGATAACGGAACAATTTTGGAAAAATCATCATAACGAAAAGGAAGATAAGTTAAAAAATCTTGAACGGTAAAAAGGCCGAGCTTTTCCAGCGCTTTAGCATATTTTGGCGTAATTCCGGGATTTTTCTTGAGAAAATTATTTGGTGAAAGCATCTAAGCTCAGTTATCTTGCAATCTTGTTTTGGTATAAAATTGTGTCCTCGGCAGGAATCGAACCTGCGACCTTCTGGACCGCAACCAGACGCTCTATCCACTGAGCTACGAAGACGGATAACCTATCTTTTTTAGCATAGAGAGAATAAAAAAGCAATACTGATAATGTGTTAGTATATTTTATATGCCGATAAATCTTTCCAATGCTTCTGCGAAATTATAATCTTGTTTTTTTTCCGGAATGTGTTTGATTAGAATATTGCGAATTGCAACCGGATCTTGATCATTAATGGGGATATGAACAAATGGTGAGATATAACTTTTGGTGTGAAAGCTAATTATTTTTTTATATTCCGGATCGTAAAAAATCCAAAATGAACGCATATTATCAAAATCATAGAATTCTTTTCCGGCAATTATTCCCTCGGGAATAATTCTAAAATCCAAATTGAGCGGTGTTTTTTGCATATCTAAATAGGCAACAATTCCAATAAGAATAAACACTAAGGCCATCAGCGGGCTATTGGTAAAAGAAGCATAGCCTATGATTATTGAAAGTAATAATAACATATATGCAAGGCGTTTTTTATTTTTTTCGAGCATTTCAAATTCCGGAGCATTCCAATGCATAATAGTATCAGGCTGATGTTTTTTCGGATTGCCATTTAATTCCTGTGGCGTTATTTCTTTGATTGATTTTTCACTTTTGATGTACATTGCAAAATGATAAAAATTTATGGGCTATTTTATGATTTTATTTTAGCATAAAATCTTTATTTGAACAAAAGCCAAAATATTATTTTTGTGCTATAATAAAAAAAAGAAAAAAAAGATGAAAATTATCAATGATTTAAATTTAAAAAAACAGGCGCATGATTTGGGCGTAAAGGTTTGGCAAACACCTGGTTTTATGTTTATTATGCTTGGCGTGATTGCTGTGGTGATTATGACTGCCACCTTTTTTATTTCTCAAAATTATGATAGTCCCGAGCTGGTTGTCTTAGCGGAAAGCAGTGTGGTAATAATTGTTTTGGCGGTGGGAAATTCAGTAATAAGCTTGATTGAGCAGATGTTGAAATTAAATCGCATGAAAAGCGAATTTGTATCAGTAGCTTCTCATCAATTGCGTACGCCACTTTCCGCGATCAGGTGGGAGACGGAGCTTTTGCTTTCAAAACATCGCAAATCCGTTAGCGCAAAACAGCAAAAAAGTATTGAAAATATAAATACCTTAAGCATCAGAATGACGCACTTGGTCAATGATCTCTTAGATGTTGCTCGGATAGATCAAGATAAATTGATTATCAAAAAAAAGGCGATGGATATTTCCCTGCCGATTAGTGAAGTAATTGCAGAAAATAAACAATTGGCAAAAAACAAGCACATAGAAATTATTTTTGATGGGAAGAAAAAAATGCCGTTTGTTTTTGCCGATCCGGAAAAAGTACAAATGGTAATTGAAAATTTATTTAATAACGCAATCAAATATACGATTGATTACGGAAAAATTGAAATAAAATTGAGTAAAAATGACAATGTGCTTGTTTGTGCTGTTAAAGATAGCGGAATTGGCATACCAAGAGAACAACACGGGAGAATTTTTGAGAAATTTTTCCGCAGTGACAATGTTGCCAAATATCAAACTGAAGGGACCGGGCTGGGTTTATATATCGCTAAAAATATTATAGAGCAAATGGGTGGAAAAATTTGGTTTGAATCGGTGGAAAATTCAGGTTCTATTTTCAGTTTCTCAATTCCCATAGCTGAAAAAAATCAAGCATAAATAATTTTTTTAATTTAATATTATGACTAAAATATTAGTAGTCGAAGATGAACAAATTCTACATAAAGCGCTGGAGGAATTTTTGGTAGATGAAAAATTTGAAGTATTTGGTGCTTATGATGGTGAGGAAGCGATAAAATTAATAAAAACAAAAAAACCGGATTTAATTCTTTTGGATATTGTTTTGCCGAAAAAAAATGGTTATGAGGTTTTGGATGCGATTAAAAGTGATGATGAAACAAAAAAAATACCGGTAATTTTATTAACCAATTTAGAAAGCATGGAAGACATACAAAAGGCTTTTGATAAAGGCGCAACTACTTATTTGGTAAAAGCGAATTATCGCCTGGAAGATATAGTCAAAAAAATAAAAGAAACATTGAAATAAAATGCGCATAAGCAATGAACAATTAAAAAATTTCATAGAAGATTCAGGGTTGCTCGATAAAAATGATCTTGAGAAAGTTTTCGAGGAAACGCAAGCGAAAGAGGGTAATTTAGGCGATGCTCTTTTGGCGAAAAAAATGATTAGCGAGGTGCAACTGCGAAAACTTTTTGCCTATATTTTGGGTGTTCCATTTGTTGATTTGCAAAAAGAAACAATTGCTACTGATGTTTTGCAATTAGTTCCCGAGCCTATTGCTAAAAAATATAAAATTGTAGCTTTCGAAAAAAACGGAACGGAATTGAAAATAGCAATGCTCAATCCGGATGATATCCAAACAATTGATTTTATTCGTAAAAAAACCGGATTGCGAGTTGTCATATGTATAACTTCGGAAGAAAGCATTGAGGCCATATTAAAACAGTACGGGAAAAGTTTAAAGGCGGAATTTGGCGATATGATCGAAAAAAATTCTTCTGAAATTGAAAATTCTTCAGGCGATCAAGATCTGGAAAAAATTGCCAGTGATTTACCGATTATTCGCATCGTTGATACACTTATAAAACATGCGATTATTCAAGGCGCTTCCGATATTCACATTGAACCGGACGAAAAAGAGGTTCGTGTGCGTTATCGAATTGATGGAATTTTGCATGAGGCAATGGTTCTTCCAAGACAAGTCAAGGAAGGAATTACGGCAAGAATAAAAGTTCTGTCAAATTTAAAATTAGACGAGCATAGAATTCCGCAAGACGGTCGTTTTAAAATTGAAAAGGACGGATTGAAAATTTCTTTTCGTGTAAGCATTTTACCGATCTTTGACGGTGAAAAAATTGTAATGCGACTTCTTGACGAATCAGCCAAGGGTCTGACACTGGAATCGATGGGTCTTGCCGGCAAAGCTTTGGAGGCATTGCATCGCGAAATTAAAAAACCCAATGGAATGATTTTAGTAACCGGGCCGACCGGAAGCGGAAAAACAACAACATTATATACAGTGATGGATATTCTAAACACTGCTGATGTCAATATCAGCACAGTTGAAGATCCGGTGGAATATCGTATGTCCAGAGTTAACCAAACTCAAATTTATCCCAAAGTCGGATTAACTTTTGCAGCCGGATTGCGAGCACTTTTGCGTCAGGATCCGGATATAATTATGGTAGGAGAAATTCGAGATAATGAAACGATGGAAATGGCGATCCAAGCGGCAATGACCGGACATCTTGTTCTTTCAACATTACATACTAACAGTGCTGCCGGAGCATTGCCACGATTGTTGGATATGGGAGCCGAGCCGTTTTTAGTCGCTTCAACGGCAAATGTTATTATCGCCCAACGATTAGTTCGTAAGGTCTGCCATGATTGCGCAGTAAAATATAAATTAAGTAAAAAAGAAATAGAAACGCTTGGAAGAAATTATAATTTAGCTGAGATATTGGAACATATTAAAAAAAGCGCTATTTTAGGCAAACAATTAAAACCAAAAGACAGTTGGGAAGATATTGAACTATTAAAAGCCACGGGTTGTGAACAGTGTAGTGATGGCTATCGTGGCAGAGTCGGGATTTATGAAGTTTTGGAAATAACTGAAGATGTCCGTCAATTGATTTCCCAAAAGGCTTCTGCTCATGAATTGGAGGAGAGAGCAAAAATGAACGGAATGCTTACTATGGTAGAAGACGGTTTTTTGAAATGTATCCAAAACATGACAACCTTAGAGGAAATTTTACGAGTAACAAAAGAATGATTTAATATTTTTTTATGAAAGTATTTTATAGCGCGAAAAATTATAGCGGAGAAACCAAGGCAGGAGAAGCGGATGTGAAAAATGAAAGAGAATTGGCAATGCAATTGCGTGCCGATGGGTTTACGCTTACTTCCTTTAAGGAGTTGAAAGAAGAAGAAAAAAAATCAATAACTATAAAATTTCTCGATCGTTTTTATGGCATTTCATTGAAAGATAAACTAATGTTTACTCGTAACTTAAGCGTGATGATTTCTTCCGGATTACCCATATCGCGTTCGATAAAAAATATTTCAGACCAAACCCAAAATAAAAAATTTAAAAAAATTTTAACTAGTATATTTAATGACATTCAAGCGGGAACAACTTTTGCTGATGGGCTGGCAAAATATCCGGCTGTTTTCGATGATTTGTTTGTTAATATGGTCAGAGTGGGAGAGGGTAGCGGAAATTTGGAAGAAATTTTGCAAATTCTGGCTATTCAATTGGAAAAAGAGCATGATTTGGCAGGCAAAGTAAAGGGAGCATTAATATATCCGGCAGTAATTATTGTGGCAATGGTGGCAATTGCCATTTTAATGCTTACATATATATTACCAAAAATGATGGGTGTTTTTCAAGATATGAATGTGGAGCTTCCCGCTTCAACCAAATTTTTAATTTTACTTAGCAATCTTTTGCGCGAGCATGCAATTTATTTATTGGTAACTCTAATTTTTGGTGGAATTTTTCTTAAATTTTTTCTGACAACAAAAATGGGAAAAAAAACACTGGCTTTCTTTTTGATTAATATTCCCGTAATTAACAATTTGGTAATTAAAAATAATTGCGCCAGATTTGCAAGAATTTATAGTTCGCTTTTACGCAGTGGCGTTCCGGTAATAAGCGCACTCAAAATTATCTCCAATACCTTGACTAATTATTATTATCAAGATGCTTTTAAGGAAAGTATCGAGGAAGTGCAAAAGGGGATTAATCTCAGCCAAGTAATTGAAAAAAAATCAAAGATTTTCCCACTGCTTATGGTGCAAATGATTCAGGTTGGCGAGGAAACGGGAAAAACAGAAGCGGTGCTTTTGAAATTGGCAGAATTCTATGAAGACGAAATAAGTCAAATTTCTAAAAATATGTCATCAATCATTGAACCGGTCTTGATGATTTTTATTGGTGGCGCGGTGGGTTTTTTTGCAATTTCCATGCTTCAACCGATGTATAGCATAATGGATAATATTAAATAAGCTTAAGATAAAAAATAAATGATAATCAACGGTAAAAAAGCCGGCTTTATGATGATTGAAGCGTTGACTGTGTTGTTTATATTCGCATTGATTTCAGTGACTTTTTACGCAGTTTTTTCTGTCGGAACAAAAGCGATTATTGATGTAAAAAATCGTTTAAGTGCCAACTCTTTGGCTAATGAAAAAATGGAAATCATTCGCAATCTTAATTATTCCAATATTGGAACAATCGGAGGAATTCCCGCCGGCAATATCTTAGCAGATGAGGATGTTATGGAAAATGGAAAATATTTTCATGTAAAAACATTAGTGCAATATATTGATGATCCATTGGACGGTCTCTATCCGGCAGATCCCGTACCTAATGATTATAAGCGAGTTAAAATAACGGTTTCTTGGAATAATGGAAATCCAAATAGCTCAGGAAGTGTTTATTCCGTTTCTAATTTTGTACCATACGGGCTGGAAAGCGGTTTTGCGGGAGGAGTTTTGGCCATTAATATTGTCGACAGCTCCGGGATTGGAGTCTCTCAAGCAAATGTTAATATTTTAAATTCAAATGTTTCTCCCACGATCAATTTGAATGTGTTAACCGATGATACGGGAAATTTGATGTTTCCCGGAGCTCCACAGTCGACACAAAACTATCAATTAACCATTTCTAAATCAGGCTATGAAACAGTTGCTACATTACCTCCCTATCCGACAACAACATACTATCCAACCGATGTGCATGCTTCTGTTATTTCCGGTGCGCTTAATGTTAAAACAGTAGTAATTAATAAATTATCAAATCTGAATATTTTTACCGCAGACGGAGCGGGAAATAAAATTACCGGAATTAGTTGTAATTTTATTATTAATGGAGGGAGAATTTTGGGTACCGAAGCTGACGCGGCACATACTCCCGTATATAATATTAAAAATCAGAGCGAGACAATCGATACAACTGGTGAAAAAAGTCTTAGCGCAATCAGTCCGGGGCAATATACGATTACGCCAGCTGTGCCAGCCGGATATTCTTTAGTTGGAGTTGATCCTCTTTCACCATTTTCGTTACTTCCGAATTCAACTTTGGAGGCAAAAATAAAATTAGCACCCATAAATAAATCAGCACTTTTATTGACAGTGGTAGATGGCGCTACTAGCAGTCCGATTGCCGGAGCCCAAGCTGAATTAAAAAATAGTCTCGGATATGATATTGTTCAAACAGCTGGATCGGATGGCGTAATATTTTTTCAAAATGGCAATGATCCGTTGATTCCCGGAACATATGATCTTAAAATAAGCGCTATCGGATATCAGGACAATATTTCACAAGAAACAATCAATGCGAATGAATTAAAAACGGAAACAATAAAAATGATCCCTTGATTTATTGAATTAAAAAGATGCTAATTGAAAAAAAACAAAAAATAAAAGGATTGACTTTAATAGAAACTCTAGTGGCGATCGCTATTTTTGCTATCGGAATGGTTGGATTTTCAACATTATTTGTTAATGCGTGGCGAAATAACGCCTACACAATCGAAATGGGACAGTCAAATTTGGTTATTTCCCAGGGAATTAGCAAAATGGCCGGCTATATCCGCAAAGCAAGACAAGGCGATGATGGAAGTTATCCAATAAAATCAGCCGGTAGTAATGATTTGATAATTTATTCCGATTATAATGAGGACGGGATTACTGAGCGTTTGCATTTTTATTATGCCAATGGAACAATTTTTATGGGCATCGCCACCCCGACAGGAACTATGCCAAAAATTTATCCAGCAAACGATCAGCAAGTCATAGTAATCGCGACAAAAATTGTAAATACAACTAGTGAACCGATTTTTTATTATTTTAATAAAAATTATCCGGGCGATACTGCTAATAATCCCGTTTCTATTCCTGTAGATATCTCAACGGTGCGTTTAGTGGAAATACATTTAAAAATCAATATAAACCCTAACCGTGCTCCGGACAATATTGAAATGCAATCGTTTGTGGAAATAAGAAATTTAAATGATTATGATCATATTCAATAGAAAAAAACAAAATGGTTCGACATTGGCTTTTGTGCTGGTAATTATGACCGCTGTTATGATTATTTTAGTTTCCATGCTTAGTTATATTACTGCTCAATTAAAATTTAGTTATAGCAGAGTGGAAAGAGATCAGGCTTTTCAAATTGCGGAGGCGGGAGTTTATTATTATCGTTGGTATCTCGCACATCAAATTTCCGGAAAAACCGCTCAGCAAATAAAAGATTTTTGGCAGACGGGAAACCCTTATGGAGTCGCCTCTCCCTATCAGGCGGATTATTTTGATCCGGAAGGCGGGAAAATCGGTAGCTACAAAATAGAAGTAATTCCGCCCGATCCTAATTCCACAATTGTAATTGTAAAATCAACTGGCTGGACAAATAAGGCGCCTGATTTAAAAAGAATTATTCAAGTTCGTTTTCGTCGTCCGGCATGGAGTGAATATTCTGTCTTGGCAAATAATTTTGTTCGTTTTGGAGAGGGCACGGAAGTTTTTGGAGAAATCCATTCCAATGAAGGAATCCGTTTTGATGGATCGGCTCATAATATTGTTTCCAGTTCTGTCGCAAGTTATGATGACCCGGATCATACCGGCGGATTGGAATTTGGCGTGCATACGCATGTTAATGTTCCGCCGGCAACCGGAGTGAATGACACTTTTCGTTCGGCGGAAGCGCCACCTAATCCGGTTCCTTTGAGAAATGATGTTTTTCTTGGTGGAAGACAATTTCCCACGCCGACAATTGATTTTAATGGAGTGGTTTCCGATTTAAGTTATATGAAAACGGAGTCGCAAATTTCCGGTCAGGGGCTTTATTTTGATAACAACAAGAGCACTGCTAATTGTAATATTGCTACTAAGAATAATTATGGAAGGCATATTATTCTAAAAAGTGATGGGACAATGATTGTTTCTATTGTTACTAACTATGACACCACAACCAATTCAATTAAAAGTGAAACTTGCACCAAAACATTAACCATACCCAATAATGGAATAATTTTTGTGGAAAATAATCTTTGGCTTGAAGGAATAATAAATAGCGAGAAAATAACATTGGTGGCAGCTGATTTATTGGGCGGTTCGGCAAAAAATGTTTATTTGGGAATGAATAATTTGCTTTATACCAATTTTGACGGAAGGGATATTATAGGGGTAATTGCGCAAAATAATGTGGAAATAATTAAGAATAGCCAAAATTATCTTACCCTTGATGGTGCTTTTTTGGCTCAATTGGGGAGAGTTGGTCGAGCGGATTATGGAACAAGCGATTATAAAAATACAATTACAGTTAATGGATCAATTGCCACTAATTTGCGTTATGGATTTTCTTGGACAAATGGGTATCAAAGTTGGGGGTATGTCAATCGCATACTTAATTTTGACAATAATTTACTTTATTATCCGCCACCATACTTTCCCACCGGAACGGAATATGCGATTGATCTTTGGGATGAAAAATAATCCTTTGATATTTAAATGGATTATGATATAATAAAAATATAAAAAGTAAACTGAAAAGTTTGATGGAAAACGAAACTAAAAACAAAAAATCCGTAGTCGTTGTGAAAGATTTGAATGTTATTTATAACAAAGGCAAGTCCAATGAAGTACGCTCTTTGGAGGAAATTGATTTGGAAATATTTCCCCAGGAATATGTGATCATATTTGGTCCGTCCGGTTGCGGAAAGTCGACTTTGCTATATTCAATTTCCGGTTTGCAAAGACCGACAAGCGGAATGGTGATGGTTGACGGAGAAGATATTAGCACATACAAAAAGAAAAAATCTGCGTGGTTTCATCGGCATAAAATCGGAATGATTTTTCAATCTTTTCATTTGATCGGATCTTTGAATATTTTGGATAATGTTTGTTTGCCTAAAACTTTTGATGGAGGAGAAGTTGAGGATCGAAGAGCTAAGGCGTTGGAGTTGCTCGGGCGTTTTACTATTGCCAATCAAGCGGATAAATTTCCAATGGAGCTTTCTGGCGGACAACAGCAACGCGTTTCCATTGCCAGATCACTAATCAATGACCCGGATATAATCTTGGCTGATGAGCCGGTAGGAAATTTGGATTCAAAATCTTCTCATACTGTAATGGAAATTCTGAAGGAATTGAATGAGATCGATAAAAAAACGATTATTTTGGTTACGCATGATCCATCTCATTTGCGCTATGGAGATAAAATCGTGCATATGGTTGATGGAAAAATTGTTAAGATAGAACAAAAGCAAAAAGCAAATACTTCAGTGGAAAGTTATGTTATGAAAGATGGAAAAGTGCGCGAAGATTTGGTTAAGGGAGAGTATATCCCGCTTGATTTGCGCCACCTAATGCGTTCTTTCAGCGGATTAACAGCCAATCAGATCAGTAATTTGCTGGTTCCATTTAAAGCGCAACAACTGTTTTCGCATCTATTTTTTTCAATGACCAATGATCAAATTGAAAAAGCAATAAAAAAAGTGGAAGATTTTTTATATACCAGAATTAATTTTGAGGATTTTTTTGAAGGACTGGACGCGGATATTGAGAAGGGAGGCGCAGGATGGGATCGGCGAGTCGCCGAAAGCTTTTCCACTCAAGTCAAGCAACTGGTGGAAAGGGCGAGCGAAATAAGTTTTGCGGAAAAGGAAAAAACTGCTCGTAGTTTGGCTGAATATTTCAAATCCAAATGGAATCTGGATTTGGATGAAAAAAGGGTTTCCGAATTAGCGGGAATTGTTCTTGATAGGTTGGAAAATAGAATCGGCAGGGATGAATTTCAAGATTTAATTAATTTTTCCAAAGAAAAAAATGGAATGTCTTTCAATAAAAGAACAGCGATTAAGATTTCCAGAGAATTGGAATTGCTTTTGCTTTTACGCTATTCCGGTTAGTATAAACAGAATTATTTTTTAAAAAAAATAAAAAAATGGGTATCATCGATTTATTAAAAATGTCGACTAGGATGTTTAAGGCAAGAACTTCACGAACCTTGCTTACTATATTGGGTATGGGAGTGGGAATTGGTGCAATATTGTTTCTGGTAGCATTGGGTTATGGAATTCAAAAGACATTATTGGAAACAATAACAACTGCCGATTCTCTTGTAACACTAGATGTATATCCGAAAGCGAGTGAGCAGGCAATTAGCGCTAGTGAAGTTGATGGTATGAAAAAGATGGATGGCGTGCAAACAATCAGTTCGGTTTTTGAAACAACAGGACAGTTAAAATATTCCAATTTGGTTTCCGATTCAAAAATTATCGCAGTAGACCGGAATTTTTTACGTTTAGACGGCACTAAAATAGAAGGCGGAGAAGATATAAACGATAATAATGTCCAAGGCGCTATTATTTCCACTTCTTTGGCGAAAGTTTTTGGAAAAGCGCCGGTTGAAATGTTGGGTGAAATTATTCATATATCTGCGTTGAAAAGCGAAGCGGATTTTAAGATAATCGGGTTTGTCGATGCTAAGGAAATGTCTATTTTTGTTAATCAGAAATCATTAGAAAACAGCTCAAAGCTAGATGCGTTTAGTCGGTTGAAACTTGAATGTAAAAATAGCCAGTCGATGGAAAAAATCAGGACGCAACTTGCCGGTTTCGGTTTTATTGTTTCGGCGCTGACCGATTTGGTTGCGCAAGTCAATAAGGCATTTGATATTATTAAAATAATACTCGGATTTTTTGGCGCTATTGCGCTTATGGTTAGTGCAATCGGTATGTTTAATACTATGACTGTAACTTTACTTGAAAGAACGGAGGAAATTGGGGTAATGAAATCAATTGGGGCGTCTGATTATGATATTTTATGGATGTTTGTTTTTGAGTCAACCATTATGGGTTTTCTTGGTGGAATCGCCGGAATCGTTTTGGGCTTCATTGCAGGAGAAATTTTTAATTTTGCAGTTAACTTTTTAGCAGAAAGAATGGGTGGTTATGCTGTTTCTCTTTTTTATTTTCCCGGCTGGTTTTTGTTAGTTATTCTTATTGTTGCTACAGTTGTCGGTTTTTTAACAGGCTTGGTTCCCGCCAGAAAAGCCAGCACAACCGATCCGTTGGAAGCATTGAGATATAAATAAAAAAATATGAAAATTGAAATCTTGCCAAGCAAAAAAAAGAAACACTCATTTTCCATAATTATTCTCGCGATAATTATTTGTTTAGTATCTGGTTATTTTTATTATCTCAAACAAAATGAAAAGATTTCCCAAGCAATAACATATTTACCACCGGAACATAATTTAACAAAAGACACGGTTTCGGCAGTACTTGGGCAGGCTGATGCAAAAACAAATAATTCAGGCGAACAGCCGGTTTTGCTTAGTGAGAATTTTAAAATGGGACAATTAACGGTTAATAGCAATCCTAATACTGCAAACATAGGTGAATTCGAGGAAAGCGATATTTTAAAAATAAATGATATAAAGAGTGAATTATATTCGATTAAAGAGGGCGAAAAGGATACGATTAAAGCAATTATCAGTTGCAACACAACCAAGCGGGCAAATATTGAAGTGGATTATATAAAGAGCGGAGAAAAGGAGGCGAAAACAGTTAATAGCGAATTTTATGGAATGGAACACACAATAATCATCTCCGGTCTTGATCCGGATTCTGTGTATAAATATTCTGTTAATGCGATTGATTTGATTGGCAACAAGGTGACATCGGATCAATTCGTTTTTTATACCGGCGCACCAAATGTTTCGCTTATGACTGTGCTTGAAAATGCTACACAAAAAGTTTTCGGTTGGGCAATGAAAAAATAATTTGTCTAATTTGGAATTTTCATTTATAATTAAAACCAGTCTAATATTTTTTAAAAAATAAAAGTTAATTAAAATATGCATATGCAAACTGATAAAATAATGCGCGAATTAAATAACAATGGATCATCTGTTCCAAGTGAAAGAAATAAAGATTCAAAATTTATTCTAAGGTTTCTTGATAAAACTATCAGCTTTGGTTTGTTTATGCTTATTTTTGGTTTTCCGCTCTTCTTTACTAATACAACTTTGCAGGGACTAATATTTGAAAAGCAACTCTATTTTTATTTTTGGTTGCTTTTAACTTTAATATCTTGGGTGGCGAGAGGGGTCATTAAAGAAGAATTGAATATTCGCCGAACACCATTGGATATTCCTATTTTGGGTTTTTGGATTGTTTATTTTCTTTCTACTGTTTTTTCGATTGATCGCTGGCACAGTTTTTGGGGCGCTTTTGGCGATCCGTCACGCGGTTTTATGAGTATTACCGGGTTAGTGATTACATATTATCTAATAGCCAGTAATTTTAATGAAAAAAGATTGAAACTTTTTTTTAATGCTATTATTAGCTCCGGATCAATGCTTATTATTTGGACAACAATTTTGTTTTTTAATATTCCTTTTACGGGTCATTCATTAACATCAATGATTCCCGATAAAGTCGCTCAATATATTCCGCTTAGCAACATCGGAAGTATTGGAGGCTTGGGCGTATTTTTTTCCATTATGGTTATTTTTCTTACCGTGGCGATTTTAAAGATGGCGGAAAATGAAAGCGGAAAAAAAGTTTTCAGAAAAATAGGGATAATTTTCCTTTTACTTGTTTTGCTTTTGGATTTATTTTTAATTCTCAGCATATCAACCTATGTCCCTTGGATTGGACTTTTTGTTGGAGTGGCAATGTTTTTGATTTATATTCTTTCTAAAATTGTCAGACCGCATAGAACCTGGATTTGGCTTCCGATGGTGCTTTTTATTGCAGTAATGATTATAAAAATGATTGGTAATGTTTCTTTAGTGAAAGTTAATTTGCCTATCGAAGTTAATCCTGATTCATTTTTTGGCGGATATCGTGTTTCTTGGGATATAGCTAAAAGTTCTTTGAAAAATAAATTTTTTCTTGGTTCCGGTCCGGCAACCTATGGCTATGATTTTTCTTTGTTTCGCCCGCAATACTTTAATGGAACGCAATTTTATAATTTTAGATTTTCTCAAGGATCCGGTGTCTTTTTTGAATCAATTTCGACTATTGGAGGTTTGGGCGTATTTTTTCTAGCTATTTTAGGACTTTCTTATTTGAGTATTTGTTTTTATTTAATTTCAAGAGAGAAAGAAAAAAACAAACTTTATTCTTTGGGAATATTCTCTTCGGCAATTGTAATACTTACGGATATTTTTCTTGTTAAAACAGATGGAACGATATTTATATTTGCTATTTTTTTGGGAATATTTTCTTTGGTGGCTATTCTCTTGGAAAGTGAAGCGGAACCGAAATATTTAGCACTTTCGCTCAAAGCATCTCCAAAATTTGCTCTTGCACTGGCTTTTGTTTTTATGGTTGTTAGTGCCGGAGTAGCATTTTTGTTTGTTTTTCTGGGTAAAATTTATGTGGCGGATATTTATGCGGGCATAGCGGCAAAGGAAATCACTCAAAATCAAGACGATTCTATTATTAAAATGGATAAAGCCATAAATTATTATGGACAAGAAAGCGCCTATTATACAAAGGCGGGAATATATTATATGGCACTGGCAAATGGTGAAGCGCTTAAACCAACTGATCAGAGAAATATTGATAAAATCAGGCAATACATAAATTACGCAGCGAGCGCTGCGAATGTCGGCGTCAGCATGAATAAAAATAGCGTAGAAACAATTGAGGCGTTAGCTCAGATTTTTGAGAACTCCGGTTCGTATGTTGCAGATTCTTTGAAGCTAACGGAGGATGCATATAAAAAAGCCTTGGAACTTGAACCGCATAATCCCGATTTTTATCTTAAACTCGGGCAAATGAAATTAGTTGATGCTTCAACTCAAAAAGATGATTCAGCAAAAAACAATCTTTTTGGAGAAGCAAAAAACTATTTTCAAAAAGCAATTGATGAAAAAAATGACTTTGCCCCGGCTTATTATCAGTTATCCTTGGTCCAAGATGCGTTAAAGGATGCTGATTCAGCTATTAATACTGCAACTAAGGCAGTTAACCTAACTAATGCAAAAAATGCTGATTATTTGATCAGTCTTGGTAATATGTATCGTCTTAGAGCGAAAAATGATGATCTTAAATCATCCGAAGCCATTTTCAAATTAGTAACTGATTCTGACAATAAAAATATTAATGCTCATTTTTACCTTGGTATGGCTTATGAGAAAGATAAGAACAAAGATGCTGCTAAAAATGAATATCAAAAAGTAATTGATTTGCTTCCACAGCAAAATGCAGACGATGTTAAAAAGCAACTGCAAAAAATGATAAGCAATATTGATAAGGGAATTGAAAATACTCCGGAAACTTTGGGGTTGGTTAAAGCAGGCCAGGCTGGTGGTGGTCAAAATCAAAACACAGCCAATCCTCAAGCAACTACTCCTCAAACAACAACTTCTGGCAACGCTGGAAATCCAAATCCTGCCACTAGCACCACTACTACTACCGGGCAATAAATTTATTTAAAAAATACAATTATGGAAAATACGAAAACTTGGGGTGAAGCGCTGACAACTTCATTGGTTAGCGTTGTGCAAAAGTTTGTTTATTTTTTTCCAACTATATTGGGTGCGTTTCTAGTGTTAGTTTTTGGCTGGATACTTTCCGTCGCTTTGGGAAAATTGATTTCTAAAGTAGCGGGTGATTACTTGGGACTGGATCGTATGGCGGAAAAAATAGGTGTTAAAAAAAATGCTTCCGGTGGACGTAGTGTTATGTTTTTGGCTCCTTCCGTGCTTATCGGAGGTCTTTTTAAATGGTTTTTGGCGCTGGTTTTTTTAATGGCGGCAACAAGCATACTGGGACTTGACCAAGTAACAATCTTTCTTAATAGTATTGTTGTTTATATTCCTAATGTGATTGTAGCGGTGATTATTTTAGCTCTCGTTTTTCTTTTGGGTAATTTTGTTTATCATCTCGTTAAACATAGCACTCGCGCTATGGGATTAACATCGGCTACGCTAGTTGCAGGAATTTCCAAATGGGCAATCATTACTTTTGGTATTTTTGCCGCATTAATTCAATTGGGGATTGCGTCATCACTTGTCAATACGATTTTTGTCGGATTGATAGCCATGCTTTCTTTGGCTGGTGGTTTAGCGTTCGGACTTGGCGGAAAAGAAGAAGCGCAGTTGATTTTGCGAAAAATAAGAGAGGAATTGACTGAAAAACACAATCTGTAAACGCTAAGAATAGTGAATAATCAAAAGATTATAGCAAAAGTGCATAGCAATAATTAAGGCTAATAATATAACAACAGAAAGCTTGGTTTCGAGTGACTTTTTTTGCAGAAAAAAACCGATGATGCTTGCAGTTAATGTGTGGATAAAAAATAACCCCAAAATGTAAAATGGAGATATTTTTTGGTAGTCAATTTGCTTTAAAAAAAGCTCTATCGAAGAAAATCCTAATCCGACAAAAAAAGCGGCATAGAGAATTTTTTCTTTTTTGTCAGAGCGGATGTATTTATGGCATATTAGGATATATTTTAATATTTCCTCTATTGCAACACAGATAAAAAGAGAAATTAGCGATTTATCGGAAGACGGCAGATTAAAAGCAAATAGAATCGAAAGCTCAAAAAACAAAGCGCCAAGTGCAATAACAATTCCTTCAAGAAAAGCTTGTATGAACATAATTATAGTCTAGTTTTTAATTTTAAGTTAGCGTTGGTTTCCATATTTTGCCAGCTGGATTTTAATTTAAAAATAGACCCGACTTTTTTCGTGTTCATTTCTTTCCAGCGATAAAATCCGGCAACGGCGATCATAGAAGCATTGTCAATGCTATATTTGGGATGTGGAGCTGAAAAAGAAACGCCTATTAAATCTTTCTTGATTGTTTTTGCCAGTTCATTTCTCAAATGAATATTCGCACTTACGCCTCCGGCAAGCAAAATAGTTTTTGGCTGATATTTTTTTGCTGCCAAGATCGTTTTATGTATGAGGACATCGCATACGGCAGTTTGGAACTCACGACACATTTCGGCAATAAAATTTTGATCAGTTAATTTTTCCGGTTGTTTTTTTATGCTATAAAGAACGGCTGTTTTAATGCCGGAAAAAGAAAAATTAAAATTGGGAGACTTGAGCATTGGACGAGGAAGCTGAATTTGGAAAATATTTTTTTCTTGCGGATACGTATCGGCAATAAGTGAAACATTCGGACCTCCGGGATAGGGAAGTCCAAGCAGTCTGGCGACTTTATCAAAAGCTTCTCCGACGGCATCATCTAGTGTTTCTCCGATAATTTCATATTCAAGATGATTGCGCATCAAAACTAATTGTGTATGCCCGCCGGAAACTACCAAGCAAAGAAGGGGAAAATTTTTATCATTAATATTACTTGAGATAAAATTAGCGTAAATATGTCCCTCTATATGATGTATGCCGATTAGTGGCTTTTGCCAAAGATAGCTGAGTGTTTTGGCGACAGTTGTTCCGATTAAAAGTGCTGGAATCAATCCTGGTCCATTGGTTATGGCAATAAGATCTATTTCTGTTAGTTTTTTTTGTGCGTTATCTAGCGTTTTTTTGATTATTGGAATGATATTTTTTAGATGTTCGCGAGCAGCAAGATTTGGTACGACTCCGCCCCATTTGGCATGTAATTTTATTTGGGAAGAAATAACGCTTGAAAGCGGGATAATTTCTTTGCCTTGGTTTTCAATTATTGCTGCCGCAGTTTCATCGCAAGATGTTTCAATTCCCAAAATTAGCATAAGTTTATTTTTTCTGAAATCATATTATAATCATAATGCGCCATATCTTCAAATGGACAAAAGTCACAAGTCTTGATAGTATGATAGCGGATATATTGGATAATTGCAAAAAAGTCAGTATGCTGTATGATGATTTAATTTATGGAAAAACTGAAATAACCGATCCGGTAATTTTGGCGCTCTTGGAAAGTTTCGCAATGCAACGACTTAAGGGTGTTGATCAGGCGGGATATTTTGAACCGTTTTTTCCCGGAACAAGGCTTTCTCGTTTTGAACATTCTATGGGAGTCTATTTGCTTTTGCGTCAATTTGGCGCTGAAATTTCTGAACAAATTGCCGGACTGATTCATGATGTTTCTCATAGTGTTTTTTCGCATTGTGCCGATTATGTTTTTTCCGAAGGATCGCAAAAGGAACAAAATCATCAGGATAATATTTTTGATTCTTTTGTGAGAAAAACTGAAATCCCGGCTATTCTTATGAAATATGGTTTTAATTTGGAATATATTTTGGATGATAAGAATTTTCCGCTTAAGGAAAAAGATTTACCGGATATTTGTGCCGATCGAATTGATTATTCCTTGCGAACAGTTTGGTGTTATCGCGAGTATGCTCCGGAACAAGCCAAAAAAATCAAAACCATTTTAGCCAATTTAGATGTGAAGGGCGGGCAGTGGATTTTTGTCGATTATCAATCTGCTCAAGCTTTTGCCGATCTATTTTTTCATGCCAATAAATATTTTTATTCCAATATCGAATCAGCCGTGATGTTTCGTGCAACCGGAGACTATCTTAAATATGCGTTGGATAAAAAATATATCATGAAAGGAGATTTGTATTCCACTGATTTTGAAGTGTTGCAAAAAATCAATGCACATATGAAAGACGATTTGATGCTTCAGAATTTTTGGGCACGAATGAATAACGAAGTTAATTACAAAAATGATCCAAACGATTATGATGCGCAAGTATTTTGCAAATCACGCGTAATTGATCCGTTGTGTCATAGCAATGGGAGGATAATGCGTATTTCAGAAATTAATCCCGCATGGAAAGAGGTGGTCAAGGAAGATATGCGACCAAAGGAATATTTTTTGAAATTTAATTAAATTTCAAAAAATTAAATTAACAACAGCACATTTAAAAAAGGAGAAGATCAGATGGAACAAATCGATAAACTTAAAGCGATAGTGGAAACAGCAGAAGAAAAAAAATTTGAAATTAATAATCCGGAGTCTTGGATGAAAAAAGGATTTGAAAAAAAACAAGAGTGTAGTTTTTTTTGCCTTTGCGGAAGTCATGAATACAAAACTCATCAAAATAACAATGGAATTTATGGATCGGGATTCCGTGAGTGGACTACTCATTATGAATGTTCCGGATGCTCAATTATTTTTCATGATCCAAAAAAATATTCAGAAGGGCAAAAAAAGGCCAAAAAGAGACTAATGACGGCACACATACCAATCTGATTTTGCATTTTAGCCGAATTATTTTTTTAATAAAATCTAATTCGGCTTTTTTTATTGAAAATTTAGAGCATTATGAATAGTTGTTTATTTTTTTTGCGCTATATTGACTTTTTTCTTTTTTTGCGTGAAAATGGAAACAGAGTAAATTATGCATATGAATAATGAAAAAAAGAGTGAGGCGGCATGGTGGCAGCCGAGTTTGGTTTTATTTGGAAGATTGAGCGGATGGATCGGTGGGCCGGTTATTTTGGCTTTATTTTTCGGAAAATGGTTGGATAATAAATATGGAACAGCACCAAAGTTTTTTTTATTTTGCGTCGGCATCGCATTTTTTGTTTCCACTATCGGAATTGTGAGGGATGCGATGCTTGCGATTAAAAATATTGATGATGAGGCGGAAGAAAATAAGAAGAAACATGATGTGGAAGTTGAAATAGAAAATAAAAAAATATGACGGAACAGAATAGCGTAATAATAGATAGCAATACAATAAATTCCCAGGCTACTAATAAAAGTGACTCGGGCAGTGAAACGACGCTATTTGCCGAACCACTTGGACATATTGGAAGTTTTGTTATTACCAATTCACTGGTCAGCAGTTGGATTGTGGTGGCAATTCTGGTTATTTTTTTGGTGGCAGCGGGGAAAAAAGTTAAAAATATTCCCAGGGGGCTTCAAAATATTTTTGAGTTGTTTTTGGAAAAAGCCTTGGAAATGGCGGATAGCGTAACCGGGTCACGCAAAAAATCAGAAAAATTTTTACCAATTTCTTTGGCGCTGTTTTTGTTTATTTTGTTTAATAATTGGCTGGGATTGCTTCCCGGAATGGGCACGATTGGATTTAATGAAATGAATGGCGGACAAAAAGTTTTCATTCCTTTGTTTCGCGGAGGAACAGCGGATATTAACACGACGTTAGCCTTGGCGTTATTTGCTGTTGTCGCATCGCATATGATGGGTATTGTTATGATTGGGCTCTGGAATTATTTCAATAAATTTGTTAATATTAAATTGTTGTTGGAAATTCCGACAAAAATTAAAAAAGATTTTACGGTTGTTTTAGTCAATCCGATTAAGGTTTTTGTCGGATTGGTTGAAATTATCAGTGAACTTGCCAAGGTTGCATCATTGACTTTTCGGCTTTTTGGAAATATCTTTGCCGGGGAAGTTCTACTTTTTTCTATGATGGCGCTTTTTGCCTATTTATTGCCATTACCTTTTATGTTTTTAGAATTGATTGTCGGCATAATCCAAGCACTCATTTTTTCCATATTAGCTTTGGTTTATATGACAATTGCTACGGCAGAACATGAACATTAGAATAATGAAAGCAGCAGTTTTAGTTAATTAATTTTTTTTAAATTTATTTCTTGCGGCGACATTAAAAAAATAAATAATTGATCGACCGCAGAAATGATAGCAAATAATATATGGATACAGTAATGCTTGCCAAAGCCTTGGCAATTGGAATCGGATCAATCGCTCCTGCTCTTGCGATTGGAAAAATCGGCTCAAAAGCGATGGAATCAATCGGGCGAAATCCGGAATGCACGGAAAAAATTTTAGTTCCAATGCTTCTTGCGGCTGCTTTTGCCGAGGCTGTGGCTATTTATGCTTTAGTTATTGCTTTTTCAATCAAATAGTATTTTTCTTCGATTCCGAATTGTTCGGAATCGAGATAAGATTATTATTTTTTTAATGATTTCAACTATGGATGAATTAATTAAAACATTTCATATCGAACTTAATTTGCTTTTTGCTCAAGTCGTTAATTTTTCGATTGTTTTATTCGTATTGTATCGTTTTGCTTATAGACCGATATTAAAAACACTTAACAGTCGAACTGAAAAAATTGAAAAGGGCATGAGAGATGCCGGCGAGGCGGGAAAGAAATTGGAAGAAATTACTGAAAAAGAAAAAGAAGTTCTGTCCAATGCAAAAAAAGAGGCGTGTGAAATCATAAAAAATGCTGAAGAGCAAGCTAGAATTAACGCTGAAAATATTGCGCTTGAAACGAAAAAGCAAAATGAAAAATTGATTTTGGCAACCAAAAAACAGATTGAACAAGAAAAAAATAAAATGCTAACTGAAGTGAAAGGCGAAATTGTCAATTTGGTAATTTTGGCAACTGAGAAAATTATCGATGAGAAATTGGATCGAAATAAAGATATGGAATTGATTGAAAAAGCAATAAAATAATTTTATGCGAATAACATCAGCTCAATACGCAAAATCGTTGTATGAAGTAACACTTGAAAGGTCTCATAAGGAAATTGATGTTTTAGTGTCTAATTTTATAAAAATTTTAGCAAAAAATGGACAATTGAAATTAAAAAATGAAATCTTGCAAAAATTTGAAACAATTTTCAATCAAAAAAATGAAATCATTGTAGCTCAAGTTATTTCGCGAGAAAAATTAAACAAAGAAACACTTGAAAAATTAAGCGAATATATTAAAAAAAAATATTTTGCAAAAGAGGTCGCCATAGACAATAAAATTGATGAAAGTATTGATGGCGGAATAGTTATAAAAGTGGGACATGAAATAATGAATGCCGGTTTAAAAGAAAAGCTTAGAAAAATGAAGAATGTTTTGATTAGTTGAAAATTAAAACAATTTAACAAATTAGAAATTGAAAACTATGAACAAGGACTATGTGATTGAGAATTTGAAAAAGCAAATTAATGAATTCGATGCAACGGCAAAAATGGAAAAAGTGGGAACCGTGGTGGAAATCGGTGATGGTGTTGCGCGCATTGTCGGGCTTAGCGAAGCGATGTCTTATGAAATGTTGGAATTTTTTCCTGTGGAAAAAAAAGATAAAGAAATGGCATCGGTTTTTGGCGTGGCGCTTAATCTTGAAGAAGATCGTATTGGTGCGATTATTTTGGGAGCTTATGAAAAAATTAAGGAAGGAGATATGGTGCGAGCAACCGGGAATGTTTTGTCTGTTCCCGTTTCAGAAAATTTTATTGGTCGCGTAATTGATCCGTTGGGATTTCCAGTCGATGGAAAAGGTGCGATTATTTCTGAAAAAAGATATCCGATTGAAAAAATTGCCCCCGGAGTAATCACAAGAAAATCAGTGCATCAGCCACTTCAAACCGGAATAAAAGTAATTGATGCAATGATTCCTATCGGTCGCGGACAACGCGAACTGATTATTGGGGATCGTCAAACGGGGAAAACGGCAATTGCTATTGACACGATTATCAATCAAAAAGGTCAAAATGTAAAATGTATCTATGTGGCAATTGGACAAAAAGAATCTAAGGTTGCGAGAATTGTGGCGGAGCTTGAAGCGCGCGGAGCAATGGAATATACAACTGTTGTTGTGGCGGGCGCATCCGATCCAGCTCCGCTTTCCTATATTGCTCCTTATGCCGGATGTGCGCTGGGAGAATATTTTATGGATAAAGGCGAAGATGTTTTGATTGTGTATGATGATTTATCTCGCCATGCTTGGGCTTATCGACAGATTTCTTTAATTTTGCGTCGTCCGCCAGGGCGCGAGGCCTATCCCGGAGACGTTTTTTATATTCATTCTCGACTATTGGAAAGAAGCGCGAAATTAAATGAAAATTTTGGTGGCGGATCAATGACAGCATTGCCAATTATTGAAACGCAAGCCGGCGATGTCAGCGCCTATATTCCAACTAATGTTATTTCCATTACTGATGGTCAAATTTATTTGGAGGCGGATTTGTTTTATAAAGGCGTTCGCCCGGCACTTAATGCCGGAATTTCTGTTTCGCGCGTGGGAGGCGATGCGCAAACTAAAGCGATGAAAAAAGTGGCTGGAAAATTGCGTTTGGATATCGCTCAATTTCGCGAATTGGAAGCATTTGCCCAATTCGGATCTGATTTGGATGAAGATACAAGACAAAGAATTGGAAGAGGCAGGCGCACAGTGGAGATTCTAAAACAAAATCAATATGAACCGATGAGCGTGCCTAACCAAGTGGCAATTATATATGCTGTAATCAATGGTTATCTTGATGATGTGGCAGTTGAAAATATTTCAAAATGGGAAGCGGATTTTCATAAATACTTGGAACTTAACCAAAAAGCGGTTTTAAATTTAATTTCGGAGAAAAAGGAGTTGACAGATGAAATTGTGGCAAAACTTCAGGCGGCAATTAAAGAATTTAAGGAGATATATCAAAATGGAAATTAAAAAATATGAATTCAGCCCGAGATATTAAAAGACGAATAAAATCAATCGGTAACACCAAAAAAATCACCCGTGCAATGGAGATGGTTTCAGCTGCCAAAATGCGTCGTTCCGTTGCAAGTGTTTTAAGCATTCGTCCCTATGCGCATAGCGCTTGGAATGTGCTTATGAATTTGGCTGATTCGATTGATAGCCAAAAAGAAGGATTGCTTTTAGTGCGAGAAGTGAAAAATATTTTAATAGTGGTTATCGCCGCTAATCGTGGTTTGTGCGGTTCTTTTAATGCTCAGGTGGCGAAAAAAATTAAAGATGAATTGACAAATCCGGTTAAATTGAAGATAAATAAAATTGGGAATAAGAAAAATGATGAATTTCTCGCTGATAATACAGAGGAAGTCAGAGTAGATTTTATTACTGTCGGAAAAAAAAGCGAGGTAATGGTTAAAAGGCTTGGTAAAGAAATTATTGCTACCTTTCCGGAGCTTACTTATTTGCCAAAAATTGAAGATGTGCGAGCGGTGACCAAAATTATTATAAATGAATATTTGGAAAAAAAATACGATAAAGTTGCAGTAATTTATACGGACTATATTTCCGCTATTAATCAGCAAACTAAAATCAGGCAAATTTTGCCAGTTTCCAAATTGGATTTAGAAAAACAAATTGCTGAAATGGATGTTTTGGCTGATAGTGTTGGTTTGAATAGCGCAAAAATTGAATACGAAATTGAACCAAGTCGAAAGGAAGTTTTGGAATGTATTTTTCCCAGATTGATAGAAATGCAAATTTACCATGCTATTTTAGAATCAAATGCTTCAAAGGAATCATCAAGAATGTTGGCAATGAGAAATGCGACGGACGCGGCAGGAGAGATGGCTGATGGATTGACACTTGCCTATAATCAACTCCGACAAGCAAAGATTACTCAAGAAATAGCAGAGATTTCTGCAGGAAAAGCAACTCTTGAAGGGTAAAATAATTAAATGTAATTAAATCTAGTTAAATTTTATGAAAAATACAGGAAAAATTGTTCAAGTTATCGGACCGGTGGTGGACGTGGAATTTGAAGGTGATTTGCCGGAAATTTATCATGCGCTGGAAGTTGCCTTGACTGATGAAAGCAAGTTGATTTTGGAAACTAACCAACACATTGGAGCTAATCGTGTGCGAACGGTGGCAATGGGATCGACTGACGGGATTAGTCGCGGAATGGTTGTGTTGGATACTGGCGCACCAATTTCCGTTCCGGTAGGAAAAGAGGTTTTGGGTCGGATGTTTAATTTACTCGGAGAAACAATTGACGGAAACACTGAAAAGGTGCTGGCTGAAAAAAAATATCCTATTCATCGTGAAGCGCCAAAATTTTCTGAGCAGTCAACGAAGGCGGAAATTTTTGAAACCGGTATTAAAGTAGTTGATCTTATTTGTCCTTTTGTTAAGGGTGGAAAAATTGGATTATTTGGTGGTGCCGGTGTAGGAAAGACGGTTTTGATCCAGGAGCTCATCAGAAATATTGCCAGAGAACATGGTGGCTATTCTGTCTTTGCCGGAGTAGGAGAAAGAACGCGCGAAGGCAATGATCTTTATAATGAAATGAAAGACTCGGGGGTTCTCAAGCAAACTGCATTAGTGTTTGGACAAATGAATGAACCGCCTGGAGCACGCCAACGCGTGGCTCTTTCAGCGCTTGCGATGGCGGAATATTTTCGTGATGACGAAAGCAAGGATGTCCTTTTGTTTATTGATAATATTTTTCGTTTTACTCAAGCTGGTTCAGAAGTGTCTGCACTTCTTGGACGCATTCCATCAGCTGTAGGCTATCAACCTACACTGGCGGAAGAAATGGGAAAATTGCAAGAAAGAATCACTTCGACTAAAAAAGGTTCAATTACATCTGTGCAGGCAGTTTATGTTCCAGCTGATGATTTGACTGATCCGGCGCCAGCCACAACTTTTGGCCATCTTGATTCAACTGTGGTGCTTTCTCGTGCACTTACGGAATTGGGAATTTATCCAGCTGTTGATCCATTGGACTCTTCTTCAACCATTCTTGATCCTAAAATTGTAGGCGAAGATCACTATTCTGTTGCGCGAAGAGTACAAATGGTTTTGCAAAAATATAAAGATTTGCAAGATATTATTGCTATTCTCGGCATGGAAGAATTGTCTGATGATGATAAAATTGCGGTTGCTCGTGCCAGGAAAATTCAGAAATTTTTATCACAACCATTTTTTGTTGCCGAGCAATTTACGGGAAGCGCAGGAAAATATGTAAAACTAGAAGATACTATCAAAGGTTTCAAGATGATTATTGACGGGGAATTGGATGATGTTCCGGAACAAGAATTCTACATGAAAGGCGGAATTGACGATGTTCGGGTGGCTAAAAAATAAATCAATGAAATATGAATTTTATGTCTAAACCGATGCTAAAATTTAAAATAGTTACTCCTGAAAAAACTGTTTTTGAGGAGCAGGTGGAGCAAGCAACGCTAACGACTAGCAGTGGGCAAATTACTATTCTACCTAATCATGTAAATTACATCGCAAGTCTCATTCCAGGAGAAGCGATGATTAAAAAAGATGGAAAGGAAATATATCTTTCTATTTCAGGGGGCTTTATTGAGTTTAATTCTAATACCTTGACAGTTTTAGCTGATACGGCGGAAAGAGCTGATGAAATCGATCTTGTTCGAGCTGAGGAAGCAAGAAAGAAAGCGGAAGAATTAAAAAATAAAACTATTTCAATGAATGAAGAGGAATATGCTCGTGTGGCTGTGGCAATTCAAAAAGAATCTGCTAGAATTAGCGTGGCGAAAAAGCATCATACAAAAAGAGGTCTTAAAATGGAATAAAACAATATGATTTTTTGATAAATTGCAACGACTTGACGAATCTTTCAAATTTTGTCAAAATGATGTTGTTAGCACTCAAATAGTTTGACTGCTAAAATAATAATTTAATTTTTTTTTAAAAAATATGAGTAAACTTATTTTGTTTGATGAGGATGCAAGACAAAAAATTAGAGCCGGAATTGATAAAGTGGCTGATGCCGTTAAAACTACAATTGGTCCGAGAGGAAGAAATGTTATTTTGGATAAAGGTTTTGGATCGCCGGTTATTACTAATGATGGAGTTTCTATTGCCAAGGAGATTGATTTGGAGGATAAGTTTGAAAATATTGGCGCCGATTTGATTAAGGAGGTTGCTAATAAAACTAATGATAACGCCGGAGATGGAACTACGACAGCAACAGTTTTAGCTCAGGCTATTGTGCGCGAAGGTTCAAAATTAGTGGCAACCGGAATGAATCCGATCAGTATTCGAAAAGGAATTGAAGATGCAAAAAACGATGTGGTTAAGGGTCTTAAAAAAATCGCTAAAGCCATTGGTTCCAAAGAGGAAATTGCTCAGGTGGCAACAATCTCGGCAGAAAGTGCGGAAATGGGAAAGATGATTTCCGAGGTGATTGCGCAGGTAGGAAAAGATGGTGTTATTACTGTTGAAGAATCACAAACTTTCGGCTTGGAAAAAGAAATTGTGGAGGGTATGACTTTTGATAAGGGTTATATCTCTCCCTATATGATCACTAACAGCGAGACGCTTAAAGCGGAACTGAAAGAAGTTAATATTATTATTACAGACAAAAAAATTTCGGCCGTAGCGGAAATTTTGCCGATTTTGGAAAAAATTACTGCTAGTGGCAAAAAGGATATTGTAATTATTGCTGAAGATGTTGATGGCGAAGCTCTTACAACCTTGGTAGTGAATAAGTTGCGAGGCATTCTTAATGTTTTAGCAATTAAAGCGCCGGAATTTGGCGATAATAAGAAGGCGATGTTGGAAGATATTGCAATTATCACCGGTGGGCGAGTTATTTCCGAAGAAACGGGAATGAAGTTGGAAGATGCTGAATTAAATATGCTTGGACAGGCGTCTAAAATAATTTCTACAAAAGACAATACAACGATTGTTGGAGGCAAAGGAAAAAAGAAGGAAATAGAAATGCGCATTGCTCAAATTAAAAAGCAAATGGCTATAAGCGAAAGCAAATGGGATAAAGAAAAGATGCAAAAAAGATTGGCGAAAATATCAGGCGGGGTAGCTGTGATTAAAGTTGGAGCGGCAACCGAAACCGAATTGACATATATGAAACATAAAATGGAAGATGCGCTTGCCGCTACGAGAGCAGCCTATGAAGAAGGAATTGTCGCCGGAGGTGGTGTAGCGCTTTTGCGAGTGTCCAACGAATTATTGCTGAAAGCGGAAGCGAGTAATAATCTTAGTGGAAATAATTTAGAACATTCTGTCGGTTATAAAATGTTATTAAGCGCCTTAATGGAACCGGCCAAGCAAATCGTGGCTAACGGCGGACAAAAAGATCCGGGGGTTGTTATTTATGAAATAATTAAAAACAAATCTGTTAATTATGGCTTTGACGCAAGTTCTGGTGAGTATGTTTCGGATATGCTTAAGGCTGGGATTATCGATCCTATGAAAGTAACCAGAACGGCATTGGAAAATGCTGTAAGCATTTCTTCGATTTTTTTGACAACGCAAGTTGCCATTGCAGAAAAGCCGGAAGAAAAAGAGCATAATCATGGCGGATCGGGAATGCCGGGAATGGGTGGTATGGGAGGAATGATGTAGAAAATTATTAAAAAAATAGTCTATTCGTTTTTTGATTTAAAAGAAATTGCAGGCGCTTTTATTGACAAAATGCAGGATATTTGTTATTGTTTAGCGACAAAGAATTTCTATCAGGCACGCTTCAATGCTATTGTTGTGAGCGATAGCGTAAATTCTCTTTCTCCTTTTTGGGGAGTTTCCGCATACCCCTGGTGGGGATTCTTTGTTAATACATTGGCGATTTTTCGAATGAAAAATCGCTTTTTGATTTTTTTGATTTTTTTTGATATAAATGTAATAAGCTTAACCTTAATAAAAATAAATTTAAAAATATGCGAATAAAAAAAGCAATTTTACCGGTGGCCGGATTTGGAACACGGTTTTTGCCTGCGACTAAAGCGCAACCGAAAGAAATGTTGCCCGTTGTTGACAAGCCGGTAGTGCAATATTTAGTTGAGGAAGCGGTTGCTTCAGGAATTGAAGAAATAATTTTTGTTACCGGAAGAGGAAAAAGAGCCATTGAAGACCATTTTGATATTTCTTTTGAGTTGGAAGAAACATTAGTAGAAAAAAATAAACATGATCTTCTAATGGCAGTACAGAAAATTCCCAATTTGGCAAAATTTTCTTATGTGAGACAACCGATGCCCTTGGGCGATGGACATGCTATTTTGCAGGCCAGACATATTGTTGGTGATGAGCCGGCATTGGTTATTTTTGGTGATTGTTTATATGATAGTGAAGTGCCATCAACAAAACAGCTGATGGAAACATTTGATCGCTATAATGATCCAGTAATCGGATTAAGTCGTGTGGACATGAAGGATGTTTCCAAATTTGGTGTTTATGACGGAGTAAGGTTGGATGATAAAAATATTGAAGTAAAAAATGTTGTGGAAAAGCCCAAAATTGAAGATGCTAAATCGGATCTGGTGGCAGTGGGAAAATATATTATCACTCCCGAAGTGTTTGAAGTTCTTTCTAAAATAGAACATGGGAATTCCGGAGAGATTCGTCTAATTGATGCTTTTGAGATTATGCTTTCAAAAAATCGCCCGATTTATGGGAGAATATTAGATGGGGAGTGGTTGGACACTGGCGATAAGTTCAATTTTCTCAAGGCTACAATTCATATCGGATTAAAACATCCTGAAGTTAAGGAAAAATTAAAGGAGTATTTAAGAAAATTAAAGATTTAAAAATATGCAACACAATGTGCTTGCCAAAAAAGATGAAGCGGTTTTTCAAATTATTGCTCGTGAAGAAAAAAGACAAAAAGAAGAATTGGAATTGATTGCGTCGGAAAATTATGTTTCTTTGGCAGTCCTTGAAGCCTTAGGAACAGTATTAACAAATAAATACAGCGAAGGAACTGCAGGACATCGTTACTATGGAGGAAACCAAAATATTGATGAAATTGAAGCGCTGGCAATTGCGCGACTTAAAAAAATTTTTGGAGCGGAGCATGCTAATGTTCAACCTCTTTCCGGTTCTCCGGCTAACGCCTCGGTGTATATGGCGTTTCTCAATCCGGGTGATAAAATTTTGGGTTTAAAACTTGATCATGGCGGACATCTTTCTCACGGACATCCGGTTAATTTTTCCGGCATGCTTTATAACTTTGTGCAATATGAAGTTGACTCGAAAACCGGACGAATAGATATGGAAGCTGTACGAAAATTGGCAAAAAAAGAAAAACCGAAAATGATCGTAGCGGGTTACAGTGCTTATTCGCGAGAAGTTGACTGGAAAGAATTTAAGAAAATCGCCGATGAAGTTGGCGCTTATACTTTTGCTGATATAGCTCATACGGCCGGATTGATTGCGGCAAAACTATTGGAAAATCCCGTGCCTTATTTTGATGTTGTTTCGACTACAACGCATAAAACCTTGCGTGGTCCGCGCGGTGCGGTGATTATGTGCCAAGAAAAGTTTGCCAAGAAAATTGATCGAGCGGTTTTTCCCGGAATGCAAGGTGGACCGCATAATCATGTAACAGCGGCAAAGGCGGTAGCTTTCGGAGAGGTTTTAAGTAAAGACTTTAAGATTTATGCCAGACAGGTAATTAAAAATTCCAAAGTATTGGCTCAAGAATTTTTAAAAAAAGGTTATGAAATAGTTTCTGGTGGAACTGACAATCATTTGTTTGTTTTGGATTTACAAAATAAAAATATTGGCGGACATGATGCTGAAGTAATTTTGGAAAAAGTGGGAATTTCTGTTTCTAGATCTACTGTTCCCAATGATTTAAAGTCTCCTATGAATCCATCCGGAATACGAATTGGAACACCAGCCGCAACAACTCGCGGAATGAAAGAAAAGGAAATGAAACAAATTGTTTTTTGGATTGACAAAGCTTTGATAAATATGAATAATAATGAAATTTTGGCGCAGATAAAAAAAGAAGTTAAAAAAATGTGTTTACAGTTTCCATTGCCGGAAATGAAAGAAGTTTAGAAATTTAGGCATTTATTTTTTTTTATGCTATAATTTAAATGCAATCTTAATTACAAAAGTTAAAAATAAAAAATGGATTTTCCAAAAAATCAGAAAAAAGAAATTCAACTTTTTTTGTTTTTCCGTCGAGCCTTTCTTCTTCTTATCATAATCTTTTTGGCAACCCTGATTGGAAACTTGCCGGAAAAATATCGCCTAGCCAATGCCTATCAAAACTGGCAAAATCAAAAAGCGCGTCAAACTTCCGGTGCGCAATTTTCCGCCTCGCTAAATGGCATGGCAATGGTGGCGGGGGAGAGTCAAACCAAAAATAACTCCCCTTTAGTATTGGCTGCCACCAATAGTACCGTTTCCAACAATATTCAAGCCACCATCAATTCCAACACTAAAACCATCCAATTGGTAGGTACGCTTGCGGATGTTAATGGCAAGATGGTAAATGGCACCTATTCCATCCGTTTTGCCATCTATGATACCGATCGAACCACAGTCGATCCCTATCCTTCCGATACCGACAAAAATCAAAGAATTTGGGAAGAAACACAAAATGTGGACATCAAAAGCGGAGTGTTCAATGTCGATTTGGGAAAAGTAAATAATTTGCCAACAACGCTTGCCAAAACAAACACTCAATTCTATTTGGCAATGCGAGTGGAAAATGACAGTGAGATGGTGCCCCGAAAAAAAATCGCACCTTCTTTTTTCGCCCTTAATTCCGAAAACGCCATCACCCTAAACGGCAAAAAAATCGGCAACCAATCCGGTGATATTCCCATCCTCAATCAAAGCGGACAAATTGATATTCAAAATTTGCCTATTGGCACAAATAGCAATCAACTAGTAGTTGGCAACGATAAAAGATTTACTCTCAGTGCTAGCGGACAAAAATATTTCACCATTTCCGGGCAACAATTCAAATTGAATAAAATTGATTTAGGTTCCGATATTCAAGGCACACTGGGTGTCGCTCAAGGCGGAACGGGACTAACCAATTTTTCCCCAGGGGATTTATTGTATGCCTCGGGAACAGACACCTTATCCAAACTGGCTATCGGCGCAGCTGGTCAAGTACTCGCCGTTAATGACAATGGAACATTAAATTGGAAAACACTAATCGGTAACGGAACCGAAACCGATCCTCGCTTGCCACTTGCAGGAACAAGCGGCAATCTTTTGCAATCCGATGGCAGCGTTTGGACCAGTTGGACACCAAACTATCTGACAAGCTACACCGAAACCGATCCGACAATCTACGCTTGGGCGAAAAATTCCACCAAGCCAACCTATACCGCAACGGAAGTGGGCTTGGGAAATGTTACCAATGAAAGCAAGGTTACAATGTTTTCCAATCCCACTTTCACCGGCACAGTCTCCGGCATCACCGCCGCAATGGTCGGACTGGGCAATGTGCCCAATCTCACTTTTTCCGGATCCAATACCGGTGATGAAACTCAAACTTCCATCAAAACCAAACTAGGTTTTGCCACTTCAACATCAGACGGCTACCTGACACAAGCAGATTGGAATATATTCAATGGAAAACAAAACAATTTAGGCTTCACACCTTACGATTCCACCAATCCGGCCGGATATATTTCAACTTACAATGAAACCGATCCGATTTTTCTCGCCAGTCAAGCTCACAATATCACCGCCGCTCATCTTATAATCCTTAGCAACACCAGTGGCATTAACACGGGAGATAATGCGCCAAATACGCTCTACTCCGGCTTAGCGACAAGCAAACAGGATGCCCTAAATGGCACCGGTTTTGTCAAAATCAGTGGTACAACCATAACCTATGACAACTCCAGTTATGTAACCGGAACACCGTGGACTGGTATGGGATATTTAACAAGCTATACCGAAACCGATCCTCGCTTGCCACTTGCAGGAACAAGCGGCAATCTTTTGCAATCCGATGGCAGCGTTTGGACCAGTTGGACACCAAACTATCTGACAAGCTACACCGAAACCGATCCGACAATCT
>JAJYDG010000026.1 GCA_021777675.1 bacterium
ACCAATGGCGGAAATAGAAAAAAATAGGGGATAAAGCACTATTTGATAGCGTACAGTAGCAATTACTCTATCAACAGTTGAAGCAAAATAATAAAAAAGCATAAATAAAATAACATAGAAAATAATTTTTGTTTCAAAGGAATTTCTATTTTTTTCTTTTAATGCAAAAATCAAGGCGCTGATTACGCCAAGAATGACTAGCGGAGAAACGCCAAAAATCAAACTATACACATCGGCTGCTATGGCACGCCCGTATTTCAATAAAATATTACCCGATCCGATACCTTTGGGAGATGCGATTATATTTTCAAAATCAAAGGGCTTCATCCCCAAATAAACATCAGCTATCACAAAAGCAATTAAAAAAAGAAAAATTCCTAAAACAATTTTTATGAGTTCTTGTTTGTGTTTAGTGAAAAAATCCAATATCCATTGGGTTGCTTTGGCTTCGCAGAAAAAAACATCTGCGACAATAAATCCGATCATCGCAACAAATATCGGCCATGTTGTTTCAAAAGCTTTGCTAAGAAAAGTCCCTCCCAATAAAACATCCAGATGCATCCATGTTGCGGGATATAAAACATAAAAAACCATCATTGAAGTTAGCGCAATAACAAAAAAATTCCTGAGTGATTCTTTTAGATAATTTATTAAATTCGGCTTTTTTTCCATAAGAATATATTCCACAAACGGAGCGATGAAAAAAAAGATATATAGAATATTAGCTACATATTTAGTAAGCAATGTCAGTCCCAAAAAAAATCCCGCGCATTGGAGATAACGTTTGTTTTTTGTTTTTTGAAAAATGAAATAGCTCAAAAAAGAAAAGGGGAAAAGCAACCAAAGCAAAGAATCAGGATTGATAATCAGGGAAATTCCCAAAAGAATCGGAGACAATCCAATTGAAACAAAACCGATAAGCGCAATGGTTTTTCCG
The DNA here is from genome assembly GCA_021777675.1 of bacterium. Classification (GTDB taxonomy): domain Bacteria; phylum Patescibacteriota; class Minisyncoccia; order Moranbacterales; family UBA2206; genus UBA9630. The sequence continues at coordinate 938 of JAJYDG010000026.1, forward strand.
AACAGTTTTTTGAGAAAAAAATAGAACAAAGGCAAGAGTAAAACCGTGCAAAGAAAAATTGGCAGACGAAAATAAAAATTTATTCCGTTGATTGCATTTAATTGTTCATCAGTTTTAACTTCGCCTCGAAGAGACTTATAACTCATCGGATTAAATTTGGTCAATCCATATCCGGAAAGCAACGCTACGGTAATTCCCGGTTTGTCGCTGATTGTGGTTGATTTCCATTTGTGCGCAGAAACAGCCGACCAAAATTTCGGTGTGCGTCCATATGTCCAATATGGCTCATCAACGGAAGAATACTTTTCCAAGCGCATCAGCCCTAAGACTAAATTTATGCCTAAAACGGACAATATGACAAGCGCCGGTAGAAATTTTTTAATACTTTTTTTCATACCCCTAAATAATACAATAAATTAATCATTTTGCAAACAAAGAAATGTTTGCTAAAATTTGGCTATGCAAAAAATAGGCGATAATACACTGCGAAATAAGATAGTGTTCGTGATTTTTTTAGGTCTGGCGCTTTTAATGTGGCTAATGGCTATCTATGGAGGGGATAGCTCTTATGCCGATGAAAAAACACATTTAAGGCAAATTAATCGTTTTTTAAAAGGTAATTATTATCTATTGTCCGATCTTACGACTATTCCCGGCTATCATCTAACTATCGCTTCTGTCGTTTCCGGTGCGGGTTTTTTTATTGATTTATCGGCGACACGAGAAATTCGCCTAGTCAGCCTTTTTATTTCCATAGCTTCAATTTGGATTTTCTTTTTAATTTCTAAGCAGTTAGGAATTAAAAATCCCTATCTGAGAACATTACAATTCATTTTTTTGCCAATAAGCTTTTTTTATTTTCCGTTTATCTATACGGATATTTTTTCACTTATTTTAGTCCTTGTGGCTTTTTATTTTTTACTTAAAAAACGCTATAATTCATCGGCTTTTTTTATTTTTCTTTCATTGCTTGTCAGACAAACCAATATTGTTTGGGCGGCTTTTTTTTGGTTCTATATTTATATTTCTGATTATGGGTTTGCTTTTTCTCTTAATTCATTTAAAAAACATTTACATCAAACGATTGGCTATATTTGTACAGGAAGCTTGTTTGGTTTGTTCGTTTTTCTAAACCATGGTATCTCCATTGGCGATAGAACAAATCAGCAAGTCGGATTTCATTTGGGGAATGTTTATTTTTTTCTTGTCATTGCTTGTATTTTGTTTTTACCGCTAACACTTATTTCTTTGGTTTCTCTTTTTAAAATTAAAACGCGCAAAATAAAACTTCATCGCGGTTTAATTTTAAATATAATCGCCGGCGGATTAATCGCTGTGTCATTTGTATTTTTTATTCCCGCACTGCATATGTATAATTTGAAAATGCGATTTTTGAGAAATATTGTTTTACAGCAAGCATATCATCAATATATTTTTCTTTATGCGTTGGCAATTTTTTTCGGTTATTTAACGATTTTTCAACTTAAATTTGAAAAAAAAATATTATCGGTTTTTCCTTTCGTGTTGGCTAGTATTATCCCTTCATTGCTTATTGAGCAACGTTACTATATTATTCCCTTAACTTTCATGCTATTATTCAGAAAAGAAACGGGCGCTAAAAAAGAGTATATATTATTATTTTATTTTTTTGCGCTTTCAGCCGGTCTTATATACATGCTCTTAAAATTCGAATTATTTTTTTAACAAGTTTTTTAGATTAATAAAAAAATATTATGCATAAATTTCTATGTTACATTAAAAAAAATTGGACAATAACGGTGCTTCTGGCGATTATTTTAGTTGCCTTTTTTGTGCGTTTTTATAAATTTGACGAATGGTTGTATTTTAAAATGGATCAATCGCGCGATGCATTGCTGATCAGTCGGGCGGTAAATGACGGTCCGGGATATTTGCCATTGCTTGGCGCGCGTGCCGGATCAACAAAACTCAAGCATGGATTTCTTCGCCTTGGTCCGGTTTTCTATTATTTCCAATATTTAAGCGGAAAAATTTTCAATTCAACCGAGCCATATGTTTTTGCCTATCCCGATTTATTTTTTTCTATTTTAGCAATTCCGACACTCTATTTGATTTCGCGTCTATATTTTTCCCGAAAATATTCCTTGATGATAACGGCAATGTATGCTTTTTCATTTATTATTATTCAATATTCGCGTTTTTCTTGGAATCCCAATGCTTTGCAATTTTTCTTGCTATTGGCTTTTTACGGATTATTAAAAATGCTCAATGAGCCAAACAAAAAAAAGCGCAAATGGTGGATTGCTACTTGGGCAACCGGAGCAGTCATTGGATCGCAATTGCATTTTTTTGGTTTTTTCAGCTTAATGGGAATATCCGGATTATTGATTATTTTTCACTTTAAGCTTTGGAGTAGAACTGAAATTAAAGCATGCTTTGAGGAAAAACTACTCAAAAAAATTGTTACCTATGCGGGAATTATTATTTTAGTTTTTTTAATTTTTTATATCCCGGTGATTATTAGCGATTCAAGAAAGAATTTTCAAAATTCTAAAAATTTCATTGAAGCAATAGGATCAAAACCGGCCAATAAACCACTTAGCGATAAAATCCAAAAGGGCATTACTGAAAATCTCAAATATTATTGCCTTATTACAACATCCCAATGTTATGAAAATAGTCATATGCAAAAAGAATGGCCTGCAATTGTTTTGACCGGAGCAATTTTGCTGGGTGGTTTCATTCTAATAATTCGCTCTTTGAAAAAAGAAATTGATCCATTGAAAAAAGATTTCTTATTATTGCTTTTGACTTGGGTTGGTATTTTTTTTATCATAACCATTCCGGTTTCATTTCAACTTCGTCCGCGTTTTTTTATTGTTGTCTTCGCCGTCCCTTTTATTTTTCTTGGTTTGATTTTTAACTATTTAGAAGAAAGACTTGGCAAGAAAAAAGCTTTGCCTGTAGCGCTTTTTCTGACTGCCGGAATTGTTGGTTGGAATTCTCATGGCACATATCAGTGGTTTAAAGAACAAGCAAAATCGCAAAAAAGCGCATTTTCCGTTAAGCGAACACTGATTTTAAAAAATAAAGACGGAGTAACATTAGGCGAGTTGCAACGAGTTTCTGATTATATTTATGCCCATCGAAAAACAGGGGCGACGATTTACTACTATGTTAAACCGGAGCATGTTCGCCCGATTGATTATTTACTTTTGCAAAAACAAGATAAAAGCCTTAAATTCTCCAATATGAAATTAAATGGTGATCCGCAAGCGCAATTTTTTGCTATTACTCCGGCAAAAAGCGGGCTAACTCCGGTTACGAAAAAATTCAAAGAGGCGATTGCAATTATTTCATCGCAACAAATTGGACAATTGAAAGTTTGGGAAATTGCTTTTCCTAATCGATTTATTAATCCAAATTTCAAATTTAAAGCGACCGCCGGAGAAAAGGATCGATTATATTGGAAAGATGTTTTTAGTATTAAGATGAAAAAAAACACTAAACAATGAAGTCTAAGTCCGGTTTTCTAAAATTGATTCCTTCTTGGGTTTGGATCTTGCTTTTAATTATCGGGAGTGGGATATTTTTGCGCGCCTATCATTTTCATGATTGGTTGCGCTTCAGTCCGGATGAAGCGAGGGATGCTACAATCATAAATAGTGCTTTGAATAAAAAAAACGCTTTGCCATTACTTGGACCGCAAGCGGGGAATACTAAATTTTACCTGGGACCACTTTATTACCAAGCGGAATATGTCTCGGCATTAATTTTTGGAAATTCCCCTGATAAGTTGGCTTATCCGGATTTGTTTTTTTCCATCCTTGCAATTCCGCTTTTATTTTTTTTCTTGCGAAAATATTTTTCTCTGAAAACAGCGCTTATTTTAGATGCTTTTTCTAGTCTTTCGTATTTTCTAATTATCACATCGCGTTTTGCTTCCAATCCAAATTCCATTCCTTTTTTTGTTTTACTTTTTCTCTATGCTTTACTGGAAATGCTGGATGAAAAAAATAAAAGAAAAATAAGATGGGCGATTTTAACGGGAATTGCCATGGGTGTCGGTATTCAATTGCATGCGCTTTTATTTTTAATTATGCCGGCAGTTGCTCTTTTGGTTTGTATGTTTTTAATTAAAATTAAAAACCTTACTTGGAAAAACTTTGTGTTAGTTGTTGCGTTTTTTTTCTTAATGAATGTTGGGCAAATTATCTATGAAACAACAGCGCCTATTTCCAACATAAAACAATTATTCAAAGGTGCATCATCCGAATCGAGTTTGGGCGCAAGCTTGCCCAGGAATGTTTTTCTTATCACAAGCTGTCAATTTCAAGCAAATGCCCACATAATATCTTCCGCTGAGAATATGGATGGTTGCGGAGATATTTTTAATCTAAAAAAAGGGAATAAAAATAAATATAAAAATATACCGGGGGGATTTCCTAATGGCAATTTTTTCATCCTTGGAACAATTTTAGTTTTATTTTTTTCAATTGGCGGATATTTTTTGGCGATTCGTTATTATAAAATTCACAAACAAGCAAACGATCTAAACAAAAAATATTTTCTAGGACTAATTGGTGTATATAATTTAATTTCTTTTTCCGTAATGCTTCCCGTTGCTTCCCAAATCGCCGTGCATTATTATAATATTTTATTCTTCGTTCCTTTTGTACTTTTAGGTTTATGGTTTAATTTTATTTCGGAAAAACAAAAAAAAGATAGCGCGCTTATTATTGGTGGAATTACTTGCATACTTCTAATTTCGAATATTTTCGCCCTAATGCAAGCGGCGAATTTATATTTGAAAAAAAATGTTAGCAATATTGACAATAGTATTCTGGGTGAAATTATACCCATGTTAAACTATATGCAAAATAATACCTTGCAAAAAAATATCATCTATATTGATGGACAAAGAATGTATCTTAAGCGTTTTCTCAAGCCATTTGAATACTTGCTACTGATAAAAAATCCGGAAATGAAAATAATTCGTCCGGAAAGCAACAAATCTTTTCCCGCAGGAAGAATATTTTTTTACATTGATAGTTATAAATCAAAACCATATAAAATCGGTGAGCAAATCGGGGGAAATATAATTTTAAACATCAAACAATTTAATCAAGTAATCATTTATACACTTAAAAAACAATGAGACAAATGATTGAAGGCGTGTTTGATTTTTTTAACTTGAAAAAAAATAAAACAATTCTTTTAGCGCTTATTTTTTTGCTAGGAATATTTCTGCGCGTTTATCATTTTCATGATTGGTTGAATTTTGAACAGGACCAGGCACGGGATGCTGTTTTGACCGATAATGTCATTATTGGAAAGGCCGCATGGCCACTGCTTGGACCGTCAATGAGAAAATCCAATAGTGCCAGTGGTGAATTATTTCATCTTGGTCCGATTTATTACCAATTGCAAATTATTTCCGCTAAAATTTTTGGCAATTATCCTGATAAATTAGCTTATCCGGATCTTTTTTTTGGAATATTAACTATTTTGCTTTTGCATTGTTTTTTTAAAAAATATTTTTCCGCCAATCTTTCTTTGGCATTAACCGGTTTATATGCAATATCTTATTATGCGATAGAATATTCTCGCTTTGCCTGGAATCCCAATCCAATTCCGTTTTTTGTGATATTATTTCTACTGTCACTATATGAATTTTTGATAAATAAAGAAAAAACCGGCTGGATTTGGGCGGTATTTTTGGGAACGGCAATCGGTGTCGGGATTCAATTGCACATTATTTTATTACTATTGTTTCCTGCGACAACTCTTTTTGTATTCGCATATTTGCTAAAACAAAATAAAAAAATAATCAGTCACTTTTTTCTTGTATTGGCAATTATTTTTATTTTTAATTTAAATCAACTGATTAGTGAATATCGGGATAATTTCGTTAATACCAAAATTCTTCTAAGTTCTTCTTCAGAAAAAATGAATTTATTGGAAGGTCTTGAAAAAGATCTTGATTATCATATTGAAACCAATCCCTATATTTTATCCTCATTGGGTGATGATACGTGCGATTTTTCTTTTGTTAGGCTGTTAAGCGGAGATAATAATAAACAATTCAGAAGAAGCTTGCATGATTTTTCTTTTACAATTGAATTATTTTTCGGTTTACTATTTTCAGTATTTGGCTATACGACTTTAATTTATTTTTTAAAAAAGGAACAGGATGAAAAAAAACGTTATTTCTTGGGTTTAATCAGCTTATATTTGCTATTTTCTTTTTTAATTATGTCGGCAGTAATCAGAACCGGCATGAATGAATATCGCTATTTTATTCATTGTTTTTTTGTGCCGTTTTTATTTTTGGGTTTTTTGGCTCAAAAATTAGTCAAAAAATATATTATGCTCGTGATGTTAGTTTTTATATTTTTAACAATTACCAATTTCGGTTCGCTAGAAAAAGAATATCAAGCGCTTTCTACGGAAAATAAAAATAGTGAAAATCTCGTTGTTTTGGGAGAAACTGAAAAAATGGCGGATTATTTGGCAGCCGGAGCAGATAAAAATGGTAAAATATATCTTGTTGGCAATACTCGTTATGTTTCCAATTTCTTTCGTTCACTATCATATTTGCTTAAAAAACGAGGATTGGTTATTATTAATTCCGGAAGTGAAGGCGTTATTCCATCTGATGGAAGTGCTTTTTATATTTGGGAAAGCGGTGCGGAAAAAACCGAACAAACACTGGATGGAAAAAAAATTGAATCTGCATGGAATCTCGGACAAATCGGAATATATAAATTGAAAAATAGAAATTAAAAAATATTCATTTATTTTTCATTATTCTTTTTTATAATCGATTTAAGCGATAATTTTCAATAATTTACGGATTAGATTGGCGATTAAAAAAAATAAATGAAAAATAATTATTGGCGTATTTGGGTTATTTTAGCCATTTTTGCTGTCGGTATATTTTTAAGAACCTACCAATTGCACAATTGGCTTGATTTTGGTTCCGACCAAGTTAATGATGCAGTCAGAGTGGGGGATGTTGTTACCGGAAAAACCGCCTGGCCATTACTTGGACCGGATATGAGTAAAAGCGGAACAGGAGGCAGATCGACGCGTTTTCATATCGGACCGATATATTATTATTTTGAAATAATTTCCGCTAAAATTTTTGGCAATTATCCTGATAAGATGGCCTATCCCGATCTACTCTTTACAGTCCTTTCTTTACCACTTTTTTATTTTTTCATTCGTAAACTTTTTTCCTTGAACATATCAATCATATTAACCGGGATTTTTGCCGTTTCTTTTTATGCGCTAAAATTTTCTCATTCCGCTTGGAATCCTAATTCGATTCCGTTTTTTTCTTTACTATTTTTGCTTTCTCTTTGGGAATTTGCAAAAAATAAAAAAAATAACTGGCTTTGGGTTGTAATTTTGGGTATTGCATTGGGCGTGGGAATTCAATTGCACGCCATTTTATTAGTATTATTTCCAGCAACCGCCTTTTTTATTTTAATCCTTTCTTTGAAAAAAAATTGGAAAATTTCAGGCAAATGGCTGATGGTTTTTCTAATCGCTTTTATTTTAAATCTTGGCCAAGTAGTTCATGAACAGCAAACAAATTTTTCCAATACTAAAATTTTTATTATCTCTCTTTTTGGACATGGCAAAGGAGGAGATGCCAATTTTTTGAACAAATTCGGAGATGATGTTGATTGTCACATTGAAGGCAATGTCTATATGCTATCATCTTTCGGCGATACTGAGTGTAATTTTTATTACATGAAAATATTGGAACAATCAATATCGGTTGTAAAAAACAAAATAGAGTATACCCCGTTATTTTTATTGCAAATATCGTTTAGTCTATTATTTTCTCTTTTTGGCTATGGATTACTCATAAAGCGTTTTAAAAAAGAACCCGATCATGAAAAAAAATATCTTTGGGGAATTATAATATTATACATAACGCTCTCTTTCTTTGTTTTTTTGCCGGTAGTTAATTCCAATTATCGATATTTTGTGCATATATTTTTTGTTCCACTCTTATTTTTTGGTTTGATGATGGATTTTTTATATCAAAAATACCCGCAAGATAAAAAAACTTCGCAATTAGTAGTTGCGTTTGCTCTTCTTTGGATTGTTTTTTATAATGGAGTTTCTATTTATGAAATAGTAAAGCAATTGGCAACAGGAACAAGAAGCGGAAATGAAGAAGTGGTCTTGGGAGAAATGGAATTGATTGCTAATTATCTATCGAGTCAGTCCGGATCGCAAAGAAATATTTATTTTATGGAATTAAACAGATATTCAAATTTTTACAAATCCATTGCCTATCTCACAGACAAAAAAGGAATACACATTGAGCGAGTAAAAGAAAATAAGACGACATTGGATAATCGCCCATTGTTTTATTTGGGTGATAACTCTAAGGATAATCCTGATTTTAGCCTTCCTGGATACACAATTCTGACACACAAAGATTTTGGAGGAGTTAGCATTTATCAGTTGCAAAAAATAAGATAAAATGTGTCAAATTAATTTATGTTATTTTTTTTAAAAAAATTTCACTTTTCCAGACAAACATATATTCTTTTAGCTATTATTTGCGCTGGTATTTTTTTGCGCACATATCAATTTAAAAATTGGCTGTATTTTTATCCTGATCAAGCACGCGATGTTTCACTGGTGGATGATGTTTTATCCGGAAAGTCTGCATGGCCGATGCTTGGACCAATTGCCGCGAGCACGCATTTCAAGCTTGGTCCGATATATTATTATTTTCAAATCATTTCCGCTAAAATTTTTGGTAGTGCCCCTTGGACAGTGGCCTATCCCGATCTCTTATTTTCCATTCTTTCCATCCCGCTTTTGTATTATTTTCTTAAAAAATATTTTTCTATCAATCTTTCGCTATTACTAACCGGTCTGTATAGCGTATCTTTTTATGCTATTCGCTATTCTCGTTTTGCTTGGAATTCAAATTCGATTCCGTTTTTTTGTTTATTATTTCTTTTGGCTTTGTATGAATTTATTTGCCACAAGGAAAAAGCTCGTTGGTATTGGATAATCTTGGGGGGTATTGCGTCGGGCATAGGCATACAATTACACACGGTTCTTTTGGTGCTTATGCCGATATTTTTCTTAATTGTTTTTCTGTTTTTAATTAAATCGAGCTATAATAAAATCAATTTTTGGTCAAAAACCATGGCGATTATTTTAATCGCTCTAGCCTTAAATACAGGACAAATTATTAGCGAAATGAGAACAAATTTTTTCAATACCAGGCAGTTTTTGCGTGTTTTTTCCGATCGTTCACCCAATAAAGGATCGGAGCTTGAAAAAAATATCGCCTTAGATGTAATTTGTTCCGGACAAGCTAATGTTTTATTCCTTTCTTCCCTTGAAAATAATGATTCTTGTGATTCTTTTTCCTATTTTAAATATGCCGGAAATCCCCAGAATTACGCCATTTCCATGCTGGCTATTTTGACAGGTGTGGCATTATTTTTTTCAGGTTGCTTTTTGTCAGTCTATTATTTTTTTCAAGAAATTGATAAAAAAAGAAAGGTATTTCTCGGTTTAAATTTTTTATGGGGCTCTTTGATTTTTTTAGTAATTTTGCCTATAGTTAATCATAATGGTCAAGTGCGTTATTTTTTACCAATCTTATTTTTACCATTTTTATTTTTAGGTTTGATTTTGAATTTTATTTCAAAAAATAATTCTGAAAAAATATGGCTAAAAAAAGCAATTTTTATCATTTTGATTGCTTTGAACGGTTTGACTATTTTTTCACAAGCAAGGCTGTATTACACAAAAACAAGTAGCACGGCAATCTACATAACATGGGATGAATTAAATACGATTAGCGACTATATTAAAAATCAAGCGGGTGAATCCAAAAATATCTATCTTTTGGGAGGAGCAAAGTATTTGCAAAATTATACAAAAACACTCTCCTATGCTATGTCAAAAAGAAATATTAATGTCTTGCGTGGTGGAAAATTTTTTCAAAAAATAGCCAACACTACCGTACCGATTTTTTTTATTGGACAAAGCTTGGGAAATAAGCAGGCGACAGAATATGATTCTGTTCCCGGAGATTATAATCTTGAAATAGAAAATTACAAAAGTTTTGGTCAGATTGGTATTTATAAACTAAAAAATTGATTTTTTATGAATGATAAATTTAAAAAAATATTTAATCGGACAACATTTTATTATTGGCTATTGGCGTTGTTTTTTTTAGCCGGATTATTTTTGCGTACTTACCACTATCACGATTGGCTTCGATTCAATGCGGATCAGGGGCGTGATGCAATTTTAGTTGGTGATGTTGTTGCAGGGAAAACCGCATGGCCACTACTTGGACCAAAAGCGGGCGGAACAGAATTCAAACTCGGACCGGCATTTTATTATTTTGAAATTATTTCCGCTAAAATTTTTGGTAATTATCCCGATAAAATGGCATATCCTGATTTACTGACTTCGCTTTTTTGTATTCCGCTTTTATTTCTTTTTCTAAGAAAATATTTTGAAATAAAATTATCTGTTGCTTTGACAGCCTTGTTTTCTCTTTCTTTTTATGCAATTCAATATTCTCGTTTTGCATGGAATCCAAATTCAATACCATTTTGGGTAATTTTAGCGCTATATGGAATTATTAATATTATTGAGAATAAAAACAACAAAAAAATAATTTGGTCAATTATTACTGGTCTGGCTGTTGGTATTGGAATGCAACTGCATACCACTCTTTTTGTTTTTCTGCCATTAACTACGATTATTGTTTTTTTTACACTGGCAATGAAAAATAAAAAAATACTAAAATATTTTTTTATTATTTTGACTATTTCATTATTTTTAAATATCCCGCAATTTATTGATGAATATCAAACGCATGGAAAGAATATGAAAGCTTTTTTCGGAGGAGTTAAAACTAAGCAAAAAAAAGAAAGCTCGATTTTGGCTGATTTGATAAGAGATACCAGCTGTTGGACACAAGGGAACATTGAAATTATTTCCGGTTATGAAATTTCAGACAGTTGCTCCATTAAAACAAGTGGCTATGCACAAGATTTGGTTATTTTAACCATCGGATTGATATTTGTTTTTGGCGGAATGCTTATCGGTTTTAATTATTTTTTAAAAGAAATTGATTTTAATAAAAAAACTTTTCTTGGAGTGATTTTTCTATATCTTAGTATTGCCTATGTTATTTTTGTGCCATTGGCATTTGAACTTTCTATGCGCTTTTTTTTGGTTGTTATTTTTTCTCCTTTTGTGTT
>JAJYDG010000027.1 GCA_021777675.1 bacterium
TTTTATTTATTAACCAATTATTTTTTGGAACAGGATCATAACCGCCATCGCTCCATGGATGGCAACGCAAAACTCTTTTTAAGCCCAGCCAGCCACCTCTTAAAACGCCAAAACGATCAATTGCCTCGTAGGTATATTGACTGCACAATGGATGAAAGCGACATACGCGCTCCGATATAAAAAAAGAAAACGGCCCCTGATCAAGGGAAAGCGTTTTTTGGTATAACTTGATGAGAATTAAAACAATTCTTTTCATCTATTCCATTTTAGCTTTTTGATCCGGTTTTGTCAATTTTTTTGCTTTTTTTAGCCAAAAAAACAACTATTTACATTTTTTCTAAAAAAGAAAATTCCTCAACTTTTTCCGGATGAAAAACAACTTCGGAATTTTCTCCCTTTGGAATTTCACTTAAAAAATTAAGATCGGAAAACCAATCAAAACTTAGCATAAAATCAGACGTTTCAAAATTGGTTTTTTTAAACTGTCTTTGATTAATAAATCTAAGTATATTCAAAATTTTTCCAATTAAACAAGTGCTTCTAAAATTACGCCTTCCAAAACGAACATAAAAAATTTTATATTTCGCGCTCAAGCTAAGCAATGTATTGAAATAAAAAGGAAAATAATGGATATGCTCATGGGAACCGATCCCATCAGGATATCGACCAAAAATTTCTTTGAATTTTTTAATTTGATTTTCCCATTTTAAAGCTACTTTTCGCGGATTATTTTCCCCAAAAGTGTAATTCCACATAAAAAGAAAAATTCTTTCTGCTATTCCTCTTTCTAAGTTACGTTTACCCTTCCAATAATCAGAATCGTATTCTATCAAATGCAAATGGATATCCAACTTTACACCGGTATTTGCCAAATTTAATGCATCCTCTTTTCGAATGCGACTGTTAATCATAATTTCCACTCGATCCAATTTTCCAATTTGCGCCAACTTTAAAATATTGCTATCGGTCAATTCATTAACTCCAAAATCATCAGCAGAAAAAATAATTTTCTCTCTATCTTCTTTTTTTAGCATATTTTTATTTCCTAGATTTTGCCAACGATTTTTTTATGCGCCTTGGCAATTATACTCCCAATTTTTGCTTAGCTGCTTGATATTGCTCCTCTGAAATTTGACCGCTTTTTCGCATCATTTCCATTGCAGATAAAAGACTGCTTTTATTTTCAGGCTTAAACACTTCTTGCATTAGTTTAGCTTTTTCTTGCGAGCTCATTTTCTCCATTTTTTTCATTGCCAATCTTTGAAGCATATTCATTTTCAAAGAATCGGTTTGCTGATTATCTTTTTTTTCGTCATTTGTCTTGTCGTTGCTTTGCGAAACAGCTGATTGTTTCTTATTTTTTCCAAATGGATTCCACATAAATTTATTTCTTTTTAATTTGTAAATTATAACTTGTTACCAATAGAGCCGAAGCGATAAAAATCGATGAATACGTTCCAAAAGTTACCCCGATCAAAAGCGCCAAAGCAAAATATTTAATTGAATCTCCACCAAAAATATAAATAGCAATCAATGTCATTATTACCGTAAATGAAGTATTAATAGAACGAATTAATGTTTCATTTAGGCTACGATTAACAACTTCAGGGAAATGTCCCTTGCCCGATGAACTGCGTTGTAAATTTTCTCGCGTTCGATCATAAACCACAATAGTATCATGCACTGAAAATCCCAGAATAGTAAGTAGCGCCGCAATAAAAGGAATACCAACTTCTATATCGAAAAAATGTCCCAAAACAGAAAAAATTCCAACAGTAATCAAAATATCATGAATTAAGGCAATTACCGCCCCGGCACCATATTTCCAAGAAGCCACGGGATAGGAAACCCGGCGAAAAACAATCGCAATATAAGTCATTATTCCAATCACCGCCCAAAAAATCGCCAAAAGCGATTTCGATTTCAATTCACTGGAAACCGAAGCATTGGCATAATCGGTTCTAAGATTTTTTGCATCAGCATACTTTTCGCTGATTTCTTTTATCACTTCTTGATTGATTTTATCGTCCTCGGAAGCATATCTAATCAACACTGAGCCACTGCCGGTTTGCTGAAGCGTAAGGCTTTTTAAATTTAAATTTTTGAGCGTATTTTCAATTTCCTGATTTGCCGGAACATTTTTTTCAAATTTAAATTCCATAAGCGTCCCTCCTGTAAAATCAATTCCGAATTTTAACCCCCAAACAAAAAGCGCTAAAACACTTAGAATGGTCAATATCCCGGAAAAAATGTAAGCATATTTTGTTTTAGCTATTATATTAAAATTAGACATACAAAAAAAATTAATTCTTATTTTTACATTATCTTTTTTTGGAAATTTCACTATCATCATCTTTTTTCACGCCAACCAGCCACAATTTATTTTCAATCCAACTTCCCAAAATAAAACGTAAAATCGTTCTTGTAATAACAACCGCTGTAAACATTGACATTAAAACTCCAATAATCAATGTTACGGCAAAACCTTTAACAAATCCCGTGCCCATTTCCATTAAAATAAATGCGGTTATAATTGAAGATACATTTCCATCACGAATTGATGTCCATGCTCTTTTGAAGCCTTCCTCAATTGCGCTCAAAATATTGCGTCCCTTGCGTATTTCTTCTTTCGTTCTTTCAAAAATTAAAATATTGGCATCTACCGCCATTCCGATTGACAATACAAATCCGGCAATACCAGGAAGAGTCAGTGTAATTTGCCACGGCGTAAATCCCGATAATTTAAAAATGGAAATCATTAATGCAGAATAAATAAGCAAAGCGAAAGAAGCAATTAAACCTAAAAATCGATAATAAAAAAGCATAAAAATTATCACCAAAACCAAGCCAATCACTCCCGCTTTTAAACTTTTTTCCAAAGAAGATTGTCCTAATGTCGCCTCGACTGATTGTTGCCCGACCAAGCTTATTGGAACTGGCAATGCGCCTTCATTTAATCTTTTAACCAAATTTTTCGCTTCATTGAGTGTGTAATTTCCGGTTATCACCGCTTCTCCATTGGAAACCTCCGATTGCACTGTCGGAGCGGTAACGATTGAACCATCCAAAAAAATTGCCACTCTCTTACCAATATTATTCTTAGTTATATCAGCAAAAAGTTTAGTACCAGCATCATCAAATTTTAACCCCACTTCCGGCTCAGATAGTCCCTGAGTTTTAAATTGAACACTGGCACTTTTGAGATTTTTTCCTGACAGGCCAGTCGACACCCAAGTTGTTTTTGGCGCAGGCTGAGTAGCTTTGGAAATTAAAATGTGGGCGCTATGCACTTCCAAATTATCTCCACTGCCTCTTTGTTCTATTTTTTTTATAATATGCCAACCAAACTGAGTTTCTACCAAATCAGGATAAACCTCTCCATTTTTTAGGTTTCCGTCAAAAAGCACCTTGTCAAACTCAGGAACAAATGCACCCTTTTTAACGAATCCCAGATCACCACCATTATCTTTTGATCCGGGATCTTGACTGTTTTCCTTGGCTAATGTCGCAAAATCAGCGCCATTTTTAATTTGATCAAGCAAACTCTGCGCCTTAGCTTTGTTTTCCTTATTTGTCTTATCAAGCACATCTTGCGGAATTTGCTGACCAACATCTGTTTTTTCTGTTTTAAATTCCAAAAGTGGTGTTGCACTGATTAAATTTTTCGCTTGATTTATATCTTTTATTCCGGCCAATTCGACAACCAATCGCTGTTCCCCACCTGATTTTGTCGTATATACAACCGGTTCGGCAACACCAAAAGCATTCACTCTTCTCTCAATCACATCCTGCACCGCCTGCATTGCTTCAGCAACCTTCGAATTGTCAATTTGGCTTACATCAGCCTTATATTCAAGATGAATTCCTCCTTGCAAATCCAGGCCAAGATTAATTTTTGGCTTATTTAAAACATTAAAAAGCTTCGGTATTTTTATTACCGCCTTTGGATAAGCAATTAACCCAACCAAAACGGCAAAAATGATTACCGCTATAAATTTTAATCTAAGTTTTTTTCCAATACTCATAAGTTCTATTCTAGCTGAATTTATTTTTTTGGCAAATATTCAATCAAAAATCTCTGCGCTTTTTTCAATACTTTTTTAGAATTTTGATTGCTTATTTTTTCAAGCGCTCGTTCATAATCGAGCCAAACAAAACCTTGATGTTCATTTGATAATTTAATTTTTGTCCGATTGGTTTTGGCTAAATAATAAACCACTCGCTTAAAAATTCTTATTCCTCTTTTGGCTTTAATTCTCTTCTGTTCTTCTTTGCCTTTTGCCTTATAATAATAAATCTCGCTTGCCAAAAAATTTGGCAATATTTTCAAATCAACCAATCCGGTTTCCTCCTTAGCTTCTCTGCGCAAAGTCATTTCATCCGTTTCATTTTTTTCAATATGGCCTTTCACAAAACCCCAATGCCCTCCCGGATAATGCAAAAGCAAAAAAAGCGGCCTATCTTTTTCTACAACAAAAATCACCGCTCCGATTGATTTTTCAAAAGCAAAAAAAGGCATTGGATTTAAATTATTTACATTTCTTTTTCCCCTGCACTAATGCACAACCATTATTGCAATATGTTCCGGCACAAGTCGTATCTGGACAATTAACATCATCCGGCTGGCAAATATAGCTAGGACTTGCAGATTCAGTGCTAGCCTTAGCATTTACCTGTTTTTGGGCAGTACAACTGACATCTGTTCCGCCACTAGTTCCTTGGCAAGTCCAGGTTGCGGGAGCGGATGCGGTGGGAAAAGTCAGATTTGTTGAACTAGCGGTGCCTTGGGCGCAAAATGTGTCATTCGTTCCCCAGCCTGTGGCTGTCGAAGAATAAGCTTTAGCTGCGGTGCCACATTGGCCATCGGTTTTAGCGGAGGCGGATGCGTTAATATTCATTATGGCAAAAAATGGCGTACCGGATTTTCCATCAGATTTATTGTAAGGAAAAAGAACACAAACTTCTTGTCCGGTTTGGGTGGTTGAATCAAATTTAAATTGATAGCCGTCACTATCGCAATATCCGGCAGTGTGACAAGCTTCGGTATTAACAAACCAACCGCCTTTGGCAACATCTTTCAATCCATAACACTGAGCATCCAACTTGGAAGCGTTAGCAGTGGTCCAAGTAATTTTTTCAGTTGTACTGGGCAAAATTAATGGATTAGGAGTGACAGTAGCACTACCGGTGGCGCAACCTTCTGTTTTGGTGCCCTGAATATATTCCGTACCGTTCCAGCAAGAATTGCCAAGACAAGTAGCGGAGGCGCAAGAGGAAGATGTGCCAGAAGAAACAGTAACTGTTGTAGTTGGATCTTTCGCGCAAGCAGAATTTGCAATATGCACCTTAGGTTTATATGTACCGCCGGAATCATATGCGCAAGTAAAATTACATCCATGAGTTTTGGTGTCAATATTGGAAACCGTCCCGCCATTACAATCTTGATTGTCACAATAAATTGGTCCGTGAGCTGCACTTATGCCGGATTCCACATTAACCATTAATGGAGAACTTCCGCTTGCCGGAGTAGCTGAAAGCGTGGCGGAAAGATCGCAAGTATCACTCAACCTTGAGCAACTGGTTGTATTCCAAAAATAACCGGAAGGGCATTGATAACAACTTTTTCCATCACAACAAGAACCAGACGCCGACTTTGCTGAATTGGCTGGTTGTGTCTTTTGACAAGTTAGATCGCTACCCGAACAACTAGAAGTACAGACCGTATTTGAACCATAAGTTTCAACACTTTCCACATCTTTTGCCCAATTAATAGATCCATCCGCATTTGATCCCGAATGATCATACCAGTTATTATAGGTAGTGGCATCAACAGTAATATAAACTGAATTATAATAGGAAGACGAACCGAGATCTCCATTCACTTTCACATAAAACCAACCGGCACGATCTTTTGAAAGATAAGGTGAGGCAAATGAATCTTTTAAGATTCGTATTCGTCCATCATTTTGACTAGGATCTATGCCCTTAATACTCCGATCGACAGATTCATAATCCGATAGAGAATAAGATTGTTTAGATGATTGCCCAAAATCACTCGTGGGAATAGTTTGATGACGAGCAACAATACTTTGACCTTGCCATTCAAGAATAGTGGCATCTATATCTCTAGTTCCCGGCGGTATGAAAAAACGAAAATATTGCAGATAACCAGACTTGTAAATATTGATTGTATATCTTCCATGCACATCAATTTTATCAGCAGTTGCCCGACCATAATCACCCGTTAGTGAAACATATTTTGTTGGATTAGTTTTTCCATCAGATACATAATATTCGCATTTTCTTCCTGCCGTACAACTCGAAGCAGTTGTGCCAACAGATTGCCAATCAAGACTTGAAGTCAAACCGGCGCTATCACTATCGCACATAGTTGCTCCGGATGGCAATGTTCCCGTGCAAGAATAGGTTGTCTTTCCTGTTGTTGTGCTTGCCGCGCAATGACAACCGTCACAAGTTTGTCCGCTTGAGCAACCATTGCTACCGCTAAACGCTCCGTTGCATTCGCAAGAAGATGATCCCCCGCTTTCAGTCGCACTACAATCAACTACTCCATTTTTTTCCGATCTTTCATCACCGCAACCATCTTTTCCGCATTTCCAAGTATAACTACTGCCATTGTCAGTGAAATAGCTTGGGCTATTGTTTTTACACAAGTTGGCAGAATCTTTAGTTAGAGAACCTTTAGCTACGGTTGTTCCGCTGACCGAACCACAAATACCTTGCGTATATGCGTGACACAATTTGGACGATGAGCCACAATACCATTGATAAAGTCCGCACCACTGATTAAATCCAACTACTGCACTTCCACTGGGACAAAGATTGGCAGATGAGTTGCTGAGGCTTCCATAGGAAACCGTTTGATCGTCTAGTGATCCGCAGCCGGAGGATGTTGTGGTGGTTGTAGTGGTTGTTGTGCTTGCCGCGCAATGACAACCATCACAAGTTTGTCCGCTTGAGCAACCATTGCTACCACTAAACGCTCCGTTGCATTCGCAAGCTTTCTCAACTGTAATTGTCAGAGATTTGGGAATGCCCGCATTACCGCTACTGTCATAGGGATAAAGCGTGCAAGTTTCACTGCCTGTTTTCCCGCCAAAACTGGCAGGGAAACCGGTTTTCCAATTTGAAGCAGAATTTGTTACCATAGAACCTCTCGCTACGGATATCAAGCCTGTACATTCGGCTTCCATCTTAGTCGCGCTTGATGTCCAAGTTATGATTGTGTTATCTGCTGTTACTGGATTAGGAGAAGCTGAAAATGAAGAAACGGTGGCACAACCCGCAGTTTTTGTTCCGGCAACATATGCTGTGCCGTTCCAGCAAGTGTTTCTGGTACAAGTTTCCGATGCGCAAGAAGCGGTTCCGCCAGATGATGAAGCATTGCTCACTGCAAGCGTACTACTCGCGCAAGCAGGAGAGGTGCTATTATTGAAATATATTTTGCAAACTTCATTGCCCGTTGAATTTTCTTGCCAATTATCAAGACTGCCGTTTGGCGTACTTTTTAGAGTATCCGTAACGTCAGCACTACCTGCTAAATCGCAAACTAATTTTGCACTATCAAAACTACCAGAGGAACTCCATGAAATTGTTGTATTTTCTCCTTTCTTAACAACATTGGGACTAAAACTTAAACTGCAGGCAGCGGAAGAAGTGCCACTGGAAACTGCGCCGTTTGTAATAGCACAAGATGCATTGCCATCAAACACAATGTTGCACCCATCAAGCATTGAAGCATTATTCGAAAAACCGCTAGCGCTACCTTGCGGGTATTTTTTTAAATAATCTGTTATATCAGAATTCACACTTATCGCAGGGCAGGATAATTTTGCGCTGGTAAAATTTCCAGCAATATTCCAAGAAAAAATATCACCAGATATTTGTGCGGAGCAACTTGCTGCACTGGCAAAATGGACGATACCAAATAGGGAAGCCGTGATACTTATCAAGGAAACCAAGAGGGTTTTTATTTTTATCATTTTTTTTATTAATTAAAATTTATTTGATCCGGATTTGACCCGTCAACCAAGACATATATCGCAACTGCTTTTTTTGTAAGTTCATCATACTTAACTGCTACCAAATCATTGATATGTAAATCGGAAAGCAACTTTTTTTCTTGAGATCCGTCTTTATTTACAAAAAAGACCGCAGATTGATTATTTATTTTCAGCGAAGTTATCGGACCGGCATTATTTTTTGTCATTTGCCTAAGCGGGCTATTTTCATCGGAAATATCCAATTCGCCATCTTTTATCGCTTGTATTTTTCCAAATTTTTTATTTTCCAATCCGCTTGCGGCATCTTTCTTTTTTTCAATCAAATCCGTCATAGGCAGTCCACTCTCTACTGCGTTATTTTTATTTTTCATTTTAAAGAAAATGATGCTTAAAATTGCAATTAAACCAACAATGATTACTAGGCTCGCTATTTTTGTTTTTTTATGCATAGTTTTTTAATGGAAACACTTGAAGTATGAAAAATTTTCAAGTGCATTCTTTTTATTTAAATTATTTTTCAAATAAATCATCTTGCAAATAGTTCAGTTTTTATTATAGCACAAAAAAATTATATCGTGCTTGCTCCGTGCAAATAAATACTCTGAATAATTCCAATTGATGCAAGCATCGAAACTAACGAGCTTCCGCCATAGCTTAGAAACGGCAAAGGAACTCCGGCCACTGGCATTGCACCAATATTCATACCAACATTTATCAATACTTGTGCAAAAATCATCACCATGATTCCCACCGATAGAAGGTAGCCGAAATTATCCGTCGATAATCTAGCAACTTCTTTTATTCTATAAATTAAAACGCCAAAAAGAGCCAGAATTGCTACCGCCCCGGAAAATCCAAATTCCTCGGCAATAACGGCAAAAATAAAATCCGTATGTTTTTCGGGCAAAAAATTCAGTTGAGATTGCGATCCGTGCCCCAAGCCCTTTCCCCAGATACCTCCGGAACCGACAGCCACCATTGATTGAATAACATTATAGCCGCTTCCGCGAGGATCATTATAGGGATTAACAAAATTCATCAGTCTTTCTTTTTGGTAAGGACGCAAAAAAAACCAACTGGAATACATAATCACAAGACCGCTTAAAATTAGAATGCCTAGATTTTTTTTACTAACACCGGAAATGGAAAGCATCGTCGCCCAACTAAAAACAATAATCATAGAGGATCCCAAATCAGGCTGCTTGATAATTAAAAAAATAGGAATAAAAACCAATACAATTGATGTTATAATCCTGACAACAATACTCAACTGACTTTTCTTTTTGCTAAAAAAACTAGCTAAAAAAATTATCATCGCCAATTTTACTATTTCAACCGGCTGAATATGAAACGAACCGAAACCAATCCAGCCCGTTGCGCCTCTGATTGTTTTTCCTATCAATAATACCAGAACTAATAAAAAAAGAGATATAAAATATAATTTCGTACTAAAAAAATTCAACGAACGATAATCAAAAAAAGCAATTGAAAAAAGCAGAAACATTCCGATGCCCGCAGCAATCACTTGCCTTTTCAAGTTGGAAAAATCAACATTTTTTTCACCCAATGCAACAGCATAAAGAATTACAAAACTAACCGTCAAAAGCAATAACACTGAAATCAAGATTGTCCAATCTAATTTTAAAAATTTACGCATACTTTTTAGTAACTTTGAAATTGTTGTTGCCCTTTGATATATTTTTTCGTAAATGCATCCGAATCGAAAACATTCACATCAAATTGTGTTTCTGCAGATCTTACATCACCGGAAAATCTCGCCGGCCAAAAAACCCGAAAATCTCTATTTTCTCCGGACATAACAGTATTCATTCGAGTAGAATTAACCGCCAATACTTTCCCGGAAGCATCTGTTAAAATTACATCGATTTTTATTGTAGTAAAATCATATGGACTCATATTTTCCAAAAGTCCTTTCACCTCAGAGAAACCCACTCCGGAAGTTATTTCATTGTATGTTTTTTTAACAATTTGAATATTGGGACTTTCATAAATATCCTGAAATTCAATCCACTGAGAACCGGAAATAATCAATTCTGCCTTAGCAGGAGACTTATCAAGCGGAACATTATTTTCAATAATATATTTTTTTTCTCCGGGTAAAATAAAGCTGTTGCCCTTTTTCTCCCCTATGAGCGCTCCATTTTCATCTTCAAATTTAATCAAATAATCAAAATACTTACTTCCGTACAATTTATTCGGATTTGAAACAACTCCAAAAAAATCATATTCTCCCGAAACGGAAGCATCCAGCACGCCGGAAGTTTCCACTGTCAAATTTTGCGCCTCAATTTTTTTGCAACTCTTAGCGCAAACACCTCCGCAATCAATGCCTTCTTCGTTTTGATTTTTTATTCCATCAAAACAAGTTTCTTTCGATCTGAATAAGTAAAAACAAAACCAACCTACTATAAAAAAGATGCCCAAATAAACAAATCCGATTATCCAGCGTTTTTTAACATTTTTTTCCATAAATCAATTTTGCATAAAAGAATTATATTTTTAATTATAGCAAAAATAAAATAAAAAGAAAAACGCCAAAATTTGGCGTTTCTTTAATTTTCGATTATCGTTTTTGTAAAATTTAAATGCGCGGTTCTCGGCACTGACTTACTCTCTCCGCAAAGCGGATACCATCAGCGCTGACAGGCTTAACTGCTGAGTTCGGGAAGGGATCAGGTGTTTCCCTGTCGCTAGAAGCACCGAAAACTGCACATTCAAATGTAAAATTCTAAAATGCATTTATCACTGGTGAAAAAAGCATAAAAGAAACAACTACAATCATGATTACAAAAAAAACGATAAATGTCAATGCAAAACTTTTTCTATAATTATCCATAACTATATCATACCACTAGTTTTAGAAATTTAGAAACTGCTAAATGCTAATCGATTTTCACATAACACGAAACACGAAAAATGTGTCCTGTGTTATATGAATGACTTAAAAGCGAAATAATAGTTCAATTTATTAGTATTTCTTGGCTCAACTCATCACTGAGCTTACACCTGAAACCTATTAACCTGGTCATCTTCCAGGAAATTGTTTCTTGACGAATCAAGAAAGTTGCTTAATCTCGAGCAGAGCTTCTCGCTTATATGCTTTCAGCGATTATCTCGTCCGAACGTAGCTACCGAGCAGTGCTCCTGGCGGAACAGCTCGTACACCAGAGGTTCGTTCTTTCCGGTCCTCTCGTACTAGGAAAAACTCCTCTCAAGCAACTACGCCCACAGCAGATAGGAGACCAACCTGTCTCACGACGGTTTGAACCCAGCTCGCGTACCGCTTTAAATGGCGAACAGCCATACCCTTGGGAGCTTCTCCACCCCCAGGATGCGATGAGCCGACATCGAGGTG
>JAJYDG010000028.1 GCA_021777675.1 bacterium
AAATTGATTTTAATAAAAAAACTTTTCTTGGAGTGATTTTTCTATATCTTAGTATTGCCTATGTTATTTTTGTGCCATTGGCATTTGAACTTTCTATGCGCTTTTTTTTGGTTGTTATTTTTTCTCTTTTTGTGTTAGCGGGTTTTTGGGTTAAATTTTTAGCGGAAAAATTTTCTCGAAAGCGCGTATCTATCATAACAATCATAGTTTTTATGAGCTTAGCTGGATTGAATCTTTATTTTACGCAAAAAACATTCGTTACAAACAGCGCATATGAAAAAGGCAAAACAAGGGGAAAGGTGGATATTGTGAATTTGGGAGAGCTGGAAGCCATTTCTAATTTTATTGTTGCCAATTCGAATAAAAATTCGCCGGTCTATCTTGGAGGAAATCAGCAAATTCTTTTCAAAGCGACAAAATCGATTGAATTTTTAGTCGCCAAATCTCAAATTGAAATTATTCCCATTCGCAAAAATGATGATGGTCGACGACCGCTTTTCACTCTCACGCTAGCAAGAAAAAAAAGCAATCTCTCTGGTTCTAATACAAATGAAAAAGAGGCAAAACTAGGAAGGTTTTTAATTACTCTAAAAAAATAACAAATGAAAAGATTTGAAAAAATTTTGAAAAGTAAGATTACTTGGTCAATCACTGCTTTTCTTTGCGTGATTGGAATATTGGGCATACTTTTTCCATCACAAATGCTAGATACTTTTCGCTATCTTCCCTATAGTTATAATCCTTTTGCGTGGACAAAAAATGAAAGCATTCCCGAACTCAACAAACAAATAACTTCACCGGATTTTATTGCACAACTAAAAACCAAATCGATGCTTGTTAAGTTTAATCTAACAATGAATGAACGCGAAAAGAGAGAAGTTATTGCCTATTTGCCAAAAGGCTACGATCCCAATGATAAAACCAAGCATTACCCGGTAATTTATTTATTACATGGATCTCCTGGTCAAGATATGGATTGGATAATCGAAGGAAATGCGCAAAAAACTTTTGATAATGAGATTGACAGCGGAAAAATCATTCCTTGTATCGCTATTTTTCCCGATGGAAATGGCGGATCAAACAACGACACGCAATTTATAAATTCTGCTGACGGCAAAGAGCTTAATGAAGATTTTATTGCAAAAATAGTGGTTAATTTTGTTGATGCGAATTTTAACACGATTCCTGATCCGCTTCATCGCGCTATCGGTGGAGCATCTTCCGGTGGTTTTGGCGCGCTGAATATCGGATTAAAGCATCAAGATATTTTTGGCTATATCCTTTCTTTTTCCGGTTATTGGGCGGCAGAAAAAAATCCGGAAACTCAAATTTATATCCAGCATTCGCAAAAAGTAGTTGATGAAAATTCACCTTCTTTGTATATTCCGCATTTAACGGATAAGAGTGTAAAAGTGTTTTTATTCAGTTCCAATGTTAAAGCGCCAAAAACAGATACACAACGCATCAATGATTTGTTGCAAAATAATGGATTTGATGTTCATTTTATTTCTTATAACGGATCTCATTCATGGGGCTTTTGGTCAAAACATTTATTTAGAGGTCTTGAATGGTTAAATAATCTTTGGAAAGGATAATCCATATGAAGCAGTTAAAAAGGATTGTTTTAAAATTAAAATTAACCGATTTTCCAATAAAAGTAATCGCTTTTTTAACCTTACTTAGCGGAGTAATGATTTTATCCGGAGAATTGTTTTTAAAATTTCATCACCACCAAACACACTTTCTTTCCACTTATCTTCCGTTTGGTTTTTATAAAGGCAAAAAAATCGCTACTCTTTTGTTTGGCTTTTCTTTGGTTTACTTGTCTTATAATATCTATAAACGCAAACTAATCGCTTGGTGGTCCGCTGTTTTTATTTTGGTCTATGTTATTTTAACTCACTTTTCTCATACCAAATCATCATATCCGATGGCCATTGCTCCATTTATAACTCTAATTCTGCTTTTATATTTCAAATCTTATTTTATCGTTAAAGCTAATGTCTATAATATCGCCCAGGGAATAAAACTTGCCCTCTCCAGTCTTTTTGTGGCTATTATTTTTGGAACTGCCGGTTTTTGGTTTCTAAATAAGAAAGCATTTGGAATTGATTTTCAACTTAGTCAAGCGCTAATACGCACATTACGCGAATATGTTTTATTGGGAAATGATGATTTAATGATTAGAAATGCTTATGCGGATAACTTTCTTGATACCATAAGAATGCTGGGCATAATTTCTTTTTTGTTTGCCGTTTATAGCATATTCAAACCTTTGTGCAAATTGGAAATATTGGATAGTGAAAAAAAATTCGCTCACATGGCTGTTGAATTATATGGAAATTCTTCACTTGATTTCTTTAAAACATGGTCGGATAAAAATTATTTTTTTGGAAAAAACGATATTGGTTTTGTTTCTTTTAAAATTTCGCAAGGTATAGCTATGGCATTGGGAGAGCCCGTGGTTGCAAAAAATAATTTAACATTAATTATAAAGGAATTTGATGATTATTGTAATGAGCACGGCTTATTGCCGGCATTTTATTGTGCTCCCGGTGATAATTTGCAAATTTTTGAAAAATTAAACTACAAATCATTAAAAATCGGACAAGAGGCTATTATTGATTTTAAAAAATTTTTTACAAATACCAAGCAAAAAAAGGAACTTATGAGAATTAAAAATAAATTCGAGCGCGATGGTTTTATTGTCGAATGCCATAATCCGCCTAATTCTAAAAAATTAATAGGGGAGTTGCGAAGCATTTCTAATGAATGGTTAAAATTTCCGGGAAGGCGCGAACGCAATTTTTCTGTTGGCTTCTTTGATGATGAATATTTGATAAATTCGATTTTATTCACACTTAAAAATAAAACGGGAGAGATTATCGCTTTCGCAAATCAAATTCCTTCATACGCCAAGAATGAAGCAACGATCGATTTGATGCGTTACAGAAACAATACACCGAATGGAACAATGGATTTCCTCTTTTTGGAATTATTCGCTTATCTGCATAAAAAAGGTTTTGAAAAATTTGATTTTGGTTTTTCTCCGATTGCAATTGAAGCAAAAAGTGAGACTGACAATAGATTGAAAGAAAAAGTGTTGCTTGAGATCTATAAAAAAAGTGGAAAAATTTTTTCTTTTTCCGGATTACATAAATATAAACAAAAATTTGATCCGGTTTGGAATGACCGCTATTTAATTTATAAAAAAGGCTCGGTAAATTTATTAAAAACCGCCGTTTCCGTAGCAACACTTACTGGTTTTTAAAAAGATATGGCAAAAAATGAGAAAAAAAAATATTGGTTAAAAATATTAGCAACTCTGTTTTTGTCATTGTTTGCTTTTATTATATTTTCAAATTTCAAAAATATTAAAGATGCTCTCCTAGGCGCTAACTATGGAGATATTGCAATCGCAATAAGCATGGCGCTAGCTTCGTGCCTATTCGGAACATATGCCTTTTCCGAAATTAATCAAATTTTTGGATTGCGAAATGATAATAAAAGGCTTTTTTCTATCGGCTTTATTACAATCGCGTTTAATAATTTGATTACTTTGGGTGGATCAACCGGACATACCTTACGCATTTTATTGCTTAAGGATAAGCATCAAATAAAAAATATTCTCACTGCTTCATTTTTTTTCTCTTATTTGAATATCTTAGCTTTAGCCATTTTATCTTTTATTAGCATTGGCGCAGCATTTTTTAGCGCAGACATTCCGCAAAAAGTACTTAAAACATTTGAAGCGATTTTTTTTATCTATTTATTAATTGTTTTTTTAATTTCCTTTGTCACGCTTAAACACAATTTTAGAAAAAAATTATTACTTAAGACAGCCAATATAATTAAGCGACTTTTTAAAAAAGATTTTATTTACGACTTTATGCATATAGACCAAATTTTACTTTCCGGCTTAAATGCTTTGGGGAAATTTGGATTATTTTCTTGGAAAATTTTGGGATTTATTTTGCTTGATTGGATATTCAGCGCCATTACTTTGTTTTTTTGTTTTAGAGCGCTGAAAATTTTTCTTGATCCGGCTATTTTATTTTCCGGATATTTTGTCGGAATTGCTACCGGGCTGGCTTCTATGTTGCCAGGGGGATTGGGGGCGCAAGATTTATCGCAAATCGCTTTTTATAATATTTTCGGGATTTCAATTTCTACAGCAATGAGTATTGATATTCTTTTCAGAATAACTTATTATTTTATTCCTTTTTTAGCGGCTTTAGCTATGTATTGGCGTTTAATTTTGAAAATCAAAAAATAATTTATTTTCATGCCTCCGGTTCATTGCCGGAAAAAGCTTCTTCCATTTTTTTGTTTTTCTTGCGTTTTATTAAATCTTTGGCATAGGCAATATCATTCATTGAAAGCTCCCCAATGGCATAAAGAAATATGAGGTAAAAAGCAAATAGTGTTAGCGACCAAAAAATAGAGATTATTGGTCCCTGCGAGCAATGAATTGCCAGAAAATATAATAAAATTCCTCCAAGAAAAGCTTTCCAAAAACTTTTTAATTTTATAAAAGTTCCAAATTCCCGATATAAAAAATAAAGCATTAAGATTGTAATGACAAAAGAGGTGATTGATGTTGCAATCGCCGATCCGATTATTGAGAATTTTTTTATTAAAAAATAATTCAGTACCACATTTAACGCAACACCGAATATGGAAATCCACATTGGTATTTTGGTTTTCCCCGCACCATTCATTGCAAAACTGAGAACATAAAAAATCGTTAAGAAGCCCACGCCATATTCCAAAATAGACATAGAATTTGCTCCGGAAATATATTTTTTTCCATAAAAATCAAAGAGAATCGGTTCGGAAAAGACCGACATTAAAATAATCATCGGAACCAAGAGTAGTAGCATTATTCGTAAAGATTGGTTAAGAATTTCACCGGTTTTTTTGTGATTTTTTTCCGCCGTCGATCTGGAAATCATTGGCAAAAGAAAAATTGTCATAGCATAAAAAATATAATAGGGAATACGCCCAACAGTGAGCACGGCATTGTAGATTCCCGTTAATCGGGAATCATGCGAGATACCCTTAACCATATACAAATCAATACTGATTAAAAGTTCATATGCCAAAAAGAAAAAAATTATTTGCCATGCATAATTTAGCAACTTTTTTATTTCAAATTTCGGAAGATAATTTTTAGGCTGGGTTTTTACCTGTGCTTCAAGCTCTTTACGCATTTTAAATTTATCAATTGCATAAGCTACCATAAAAACAGAAAAAGGAGCCAAAACATAACCTATAACAGCACCTTTAACGCTAAAAAAATAAGCCAATGAAACTACAAACAAAATTCGGAAAACGGATCGAACGGTTTTTAATGTGGCTTGCATGTTAAATCGATGCAATCCGGTATAATAAGAAAAATAGAAAGAGGCGAGTGCGAAAGCGGGAATAATTAAAGTTGAAAGCTGAAACAATGGAACGAGTCGCATATCTCCCAAAATCATAGAGATATAATTGGCGGAAAAATAAAATATTAAAGTAATCACACTAATTAAAATCGTTTGTGCGATTACCGCCTGCTTTTTAATAACCAAGACCATTTTAGCGTCATTTTCAAAAAATTCGCTGATATATTTCGCCATTGCCGTTGGAATTCCATTGCCAATCAGAATAATAACAGTTGTTGTTAATGTAATGATTAAGCCATAGGTACCATAATCCGATGGTCCCATGAATCTTCCTAGCGCACTATGGATAATAAAGCCGGATAAATTAAAAAAAACCTCTGAAACGGTTACCCAAAGCGCCGATTTTGCAATATTTTTGGTCATAATTTATTTTTTATTTCTGCAAAAATTATTTCTTTTGACTGATTTCCATTGATAGATATCAGATCATACTTTTTTGCCACTAAATCCAAAAGTGTTTGTTTTTTTTGTAAATAATCCAAGCCTTGATCGGGCACTCTTTTTCTTCGAATGATTTGTTTTGGATCAAGATGGAGATAGATTGACAAATCCGGTTTAATGATTTTTACAGAGTAATTTATATCAGTTTTATTTTCTAAAAAAGCAATATTAACCATACTGTCATAAAAATAGCGATCACTTAGAACAAAATCGTAATTCTTCGCATCAAGTTTTTCGATTAATTTTTTGAAGCGCCATATATCAATATGGAGAAATAGTTTTCTAAGTATAATCTGGAATTGATTGGCATGCGTAATACTTTTTTCATTATAAGATTTGCATTTGCCAGCTAGTTTGCAAATTAAACAGTAATGATTACGGAAATCAATGATTTTTTTAGCAATACCGAATTTAATTACATGAAAATAGTAAACTTTTTTATGTTGATTTTCAAGATAATTTTGAAGCAATTCTATCTGTGTGGATTTTCCTGATCCATCCAACCCTGAAATTGAGATTAATTTCATAAAAGATTTTAAAAGATTTTATTTGAATAAAAAAATGTAATGTGAAACATTTTAATATTATAGCAAACATCAAACTGATTTCAAAATATAATAAATGTCGCAAAAGATATATTGTGCGACACAGTCAATATTTCAATTCACTCCTCAATATAACAAATTTAAAATAATTATTTATTGGCAATTTTATTTTCATTATAATTATTAATCGCCGCTTCCAGTGCTTCACTGGCTAAATTAGAACAATGCAATTTAATTGGTGGTAAGCCATTTAACGCATCGGCAACATCATTGCGCGTAATTTTCTTAGCTTCTTCAAGCGTCTTGTTTTTGGCCAAATCCGTAATCATAGATGATGTTGCAATGGCACTGGCGCAACCCAATGTTTCAAATTTAATGCCGGAAATGATTTCTTCCCCTTTTTTATTTTTTTTTATTTTAAGATAAATCTTCATCAAATCTCCGCAAACAGGATTACCCACCATTCCAACACCATCAGGATTCTCGATTACGCCTTGATTGTGCGGATTAGTGAAATGTTCCAAAACCTCTTTTGAGTATTGCATAAAATCATTTGCCATAGTTTTTTAAATTAGTTTGTTTATTTTTTTTCGCATAATATTCCGCCAAAAGCTTGCCGGAAATCTTACGCAAATCAATTAGAATCCTTTTTAATTTAGCAACAAAAACATCCAAATCTTTTTTAGTAACATATTTTCCCAGTGTGATTCTTAGTGAACTGTGCGCCTGTTCCGGTTCCATTCCAAGAGCCAACAGCACGTGAGAAGGATTAAGCGAGCCAGAAGAACAAGCCGAACCAGTCGAACAAGCCAAGCCTTCCATATCCAACTGAAGAAGTAAACTTTCCCCTTCAACATCGGAAAAACTAAAATTAGCATTATTAGGTGATCTTTTTACGCGCGAACCGTTAAGCTGTGCTTTGGGAATTTCTTTAAGTACTTTTTTAATAAGATAGTCGCGCAAATTCTGAATTTTTTTGCTTTCTTTTTGCTTATTTTTTCCCAATAATTCAATCGCCTTTCCAAGACCGATGATACCGGAAGAATTGAGCGTGCCTGATCGCAAAGTGAATTCTTGCTCTCCGCCATCTTGAACTTGTGCTATTTTTGTACTCTTTTTTACATAAAGCGCACCAACACCTTTTGGTCCATAAATTTTATGCGCCGACATTGAAAGTAAATCAACACCCGATTTTTTAACATTAGTATCAAAATAAGCAATGGCTTGTGTTGCATCAGTATGAAAAATTATTTTTTCCGTTCTCTCGCTGTTTATTTTTGCAAGCATTTTTCCAATTTGCAAAATCGGCTGAACAGTTCCGATTTCATTGTTCACATACATTATGGAAATCAAAAGCGTATTTTCTTTTAACGCTTTTTCTAAATCAGCTATTTTAATAATTCCATCAGCATAAACGGGAAGATAAGTTACTTCAGCTATCCCCTCTTTTTCCATTTTTTGGCAAGTTTTCAAGACACAACTATGTTCGAAAACAGTTGTAATGATATGCGGTTTTTTTTCAGTATTTTTCCTATTTTTAAAATATGCACGAAGCACGCCTTTTATTGCAAGATTATTAGATTCTGTCGCACCACTGGTAAAAATAATTTCATTTTCATCGGCATTAAAAAAATTTGCTACGCTTTTTCTTGCATTAGCAACTGCAACTGACGCTTCTCTTCCAAGTATATGCAAAGATGAAGCATTGCCGAATTTTTCACTGAAATATGGCAACATTGCCTTTAATACTTCGGCATCAACCGGCGTCGTTGCCGCATAATCCAAATAGATTATTTTTTTATTCATATTTTTAAACTAAATTAATTCGTTTAATTTAATGGCAAATAATGTTTTTTTGATTTGAAATGCCAATTTATTCCAAACAAAACTAGACGCGCATTTTTTTGCTTTTGCGCATTTTTTTCCGTCACACTTGGAAACAATTGGACCCTCCATGATTTCAATAATTTCTCCGGAAGAAATTTGGCGTGGATTTTTGATAAGAGTGTATCCTCCGCCCTTGCCTTTTTGGCTTTTAACTAAATTATTTTTTCTTAATTTTCCAATCAATTTTTCCAGATATTTGGCAGAAATTCCCTCTTCTTCAGAAATTTCCGCTATATTTTTTTGTTTCGGATAGGCACGCGCCAAAGCAACCATTGCGCGCAGTCCATATTCGGCTTTAGTGGAAAAATGCATACAATTTAAAACATACTAAATTAGTATGCTTTAAGTATAGCGTCTTTGGCAAATCTGTCAAATTATTATAAGGATAGTTTAAGTCTACAAAAGTAGAAATCTTATACTGGTATTAGACGAGTTTTGGAAAGGGAATATAAATTTATAAACTTTTCTCCAAACAAACATTTTTCATTTTTCATATTTTTGAAAATTTTTAATCTTTGCCTATATCTGCATATCACAACCATTAAGCCCTTTTGTCTAAGTATTTATTAGCTAATCTAAATACTTATGCTATAATTCAACAATAAGTAGCCTAAAAAAACCAATTCTATGCGCGTTTCATTTTCATCACTTGAAACCTATAAAAATTGCCCGCTAAAATACAAATACCAAGAAATTGACAAAATCAAAACGCCCAAATCCAAGGAAGCCGTCTTTGGAACAATTTTACATTCAACATTGAAATTTATTCACACGCCAGGCATTCTCTCTCCCACGCAAGAACAAGCGATGGAATTTTTTTCAAACACATGGAATCCAAGTGTTTTTGATTCGCCGGAAGAAGAACGTGCGGCATTTGTGCAAGGCGTGAAAATTATTCAAGATTACTATCAAAGAAATAATCCCGCAGATTATAATATTGTCAGTTTGGAATCGCGTTTTCAAATTGAAATCGGGACACCGGACAACCGACATATTGTTTCCGGCATCATTGATCGCATCGACCGCACAAGAGATGGTTTTGAAATTATTGATTATAAAACCACCAAAAAAATGCCAACGCAAGAAAGCGTGGAAACAAGCGCGCAACTTACCGTCTATTTACAAGCATTTTTGTCATTTTATCCCGAGGAAAAAAATAATTTGGATAAATTAAGAGTTAGTTTATATTATTTAAAGCATGACTTTAAGCTTTCAGCACAACGAACCGCCGAACAATTGAAAGAAAATGAAAACGCTTTTCTGGAAATAATAAAATTAATTGAAGAGAAAAAATTTGAGCCGAATATTTCTCCGCTTTGCGATTGGTGCGGATATCAAAACATTTGTCCGATGTGGAAACATAAATTCAAAGAAACGCGAAAAATCGATAGTGCAGAAATTAATTCAATGATTGACGAATATATTGATCTGAAATCGGCGATCAGCCTGACAAAAACGCGTCTAGCTAAAATTCAAACCGAAATTGAACAATATATGGAGCAAGAAAATGTCAGGCGTGTTTTTGGCGAAAACGGAATTATCGCGCAAAGTTTGCGAGTAACCTATAAATATGACGAGGAAAAAGTGCAAGCTATTCTTTCGCCACTGGAAAAATGGCAAGCGGTTTTGAAATTGGATAAAACCGCCCTAAAAAATATGCTTGATTCCCTGCCGGCAAAAACAAGAAAAGAAATTGAATCCGCCAAAATTATCGACAAAGAAAGTAAGAGTTTGATTGTTAAGAAAAAATAATGCATAAAATATTAGCCAAATTTAAAAAATTTTTTTTAATCGACGACAGTCCGGCAAAAATCGCCGGCGGTGCGGCTGTCGGTCTTTTTATGGGTATTGTTCCTGGAGAAGGCGTGATTAGCACTCTGGTGGTAACTACGATTTTTCGCTTGAACCGCTTAGCCGGAACAATCGGCATTTTATTTTTTAATATGTGGACGACTCTTTTGGTCTTGCCCCTGGCCGCTTTTGTTGGAAGTGTCATGTTTCATATTCAGCCGGGAGCATTGATTGCTGATTTCAAACTTAATTATAGCATTGGTTTTAGGAATTTTTTTGAATATTCGATTATTTTTAAATTACTTATTCCACTTATGGTTGGCTATGTCATTTCCGCCCTGGCAATTTCATTTCTTTTTTTTCTGCTGCTTTATTTTTTATTGAAATATAAAAGATTAAAATTTAAATAATTTTTGCCGCGCTTTCTCCCGCCAAGTGTCCCGTGCTCCAGCAAATTTGCAAGTTATAGCCGCCCGTCGG
>JAJYDG010000004.1 GCA_021777675.1 bacterium
CAATTTTTTATCAACCTACGCGCTGTATCCCTTATCATTATCGTTAATTTTTATTTCTATTTTTACCATCATTATTCATAATAAAATAACCAAAACAAAAACCAACTTTAAACTTACCCCCCCCCCATAGCTATCATAATCATATCCCTCCTTTTCAGTGCTATTATTCTTTGGCTAGCTCCGCTTAAAGTTGTGAGATATATTTTACCGGCGCTTCCTCTGATTATGCTTTTAATTCCGGTTGTTTTGTATTCAATAAAAAATAAATTTTATATGCTAATAATTGCCTCATTGCTTATTATTATTTATACTATAAACGCTTTCAATATTGCCAACATAACTTATCTCTATTCAAATAAACTTACAGAAATGTCAATTTCAAAAAAAACACACATGCCATTATATATTTTAAGTGAAACTGACTATAGAATGGTTTTGGAATGGTCGCCATATACTTATGACAAAAAAAGATATATATTCTTTAAAAAACCCGGCGATTTAATAAACGCGATTAATGAGCGAGATGATAAACAAATCCAAGTGGCGATAGATAGCCAATACACTCGCGAAAAATCAAACGAAATTAATACTGAGTTATTAAAAAAATATAATCCGGTATCCGAAACAACAACATTTACTGGCGACAATACCGGTTTTAATGTTTTTGAATTTGATTTAAAATAATTAATTTTCCAAAAAAATGAAAAAAATAGCCATCTTAATTCCTTGCTATAACGAGGAAAAAACAATTGAAAAAGTAATAAAAGATTTTCACAGGGAACTGCCTCAGGCTGATGTTTATGTTTATGACAATAACTCCAAAGATCATACCGCAACAATAGCCATGAAATCGGGAGCTATCGTGCGAAAAGAAATCCGTCAGGGAAAAGGATTTGTAGTCCAAAGAATGTTTCGGGAAATTGATGCCGATATTTATATTCTAGTCGATGGAGATGATACCTATCCGGCAGAAAAAGCAACTAAGATGGTTTTTGAAGTTGAAAACGGAAACGATATGGTAGTGGGAGACAGGCTGTCAAATGGCACATACGCCAATGAAAACAAGAGAAGCTTTCATGGATTTGGAAATAATCTTGTTCGTTCTCTGGTTAATATATTATTTAAATCAAACTTAAAAGATATAATGAGTGGCTATCGTGTTTTTTCCCGCGATTTCGTAAAGAATTATCCCGTACTCGTAGGAGGCTTTCAACTCGAAACGGATATGACAATTTTTGCCCTGGACAGAAACTTTGCTATTCGCGAAATTCCAATCGCATATCGCGACAGACCCAATGGTAGCATTTCAAAACTCAACACCTATTCTGATGGAATAAAAGTTATCGCTACAATTTTTAATCTTTTTCGCTATTATCGTCCCTTTCTTTATTTCTCCCTGTTTTCAATTATTTTTCTTTTGCTTGGAATAATTGTCGGAACGCCGGTTATATTGGAATATATAGAATTAAAATATATCTACAAAGTTCCTTCTGCAACTCTCGCAAGCGGACTAATTTTGTTATCGGCGCTATCTTTTTTGTGTGGAATAATCCTTGATGCCGTTAAGAGATCAAACAAAGAAGCGCTTGAAATGAATATGAAAAAAAACAACTAATCCATTCTCAAATAATTCAAATATCCATGAAAAAAATCAATCAAAAAAAATCGCATCACCCCAACAGTCCCATTCCTCAGTGGATATTTTCAAGTTTTTTTTATGAATTTTATTTAAAAAATATTCAAAAACACATTCCCCTGCCGGCTTTCAGGATTGTTGATCGAATATTGGGGTTGAGAGAAAAAAAAGAAATATCAATAGATGAAAATAAAAAACAAATACAAAGGGTATTGGATATGAATATAGACGAGGTTACTGGAATTGTTTTTGAAAAATGCCACAATCCAAGAGTATCAATAATAATTCCAATATATAATAAATGGCAATTCACCTATAACTGTCTAAAATCAATAAAAAAAAATGAACCGAAAACTGAATTTGAAATAATTGTTATCGATAATGCATCTTTCGACGATACCAGTTTGATGTTTGAAAAAATAAAAAATATAACCTATCTTAAAAATGATATCAATCTCGGATTTTCCAAAGCATGCAATCGAGGAGCAAGAAATGCTAATGGAGAATATTTATTATTCCTAAATAACGATACGGTCGCCAAAAAAAATTGGCTTGATCCGTTGATTGATGAATTGGATAGTAATAAAAACGCTTCGATTGTCGGAAGCAAGCTCTTATTTCCTGATAATACAATTCAACACGCTGGAATTGGATTTGCCAGCGACAAGATACCTTTTCATTTATTTTATAGATTGAATTTCAATGATTTTGCCACAAATGAGCGAAAACTTTTTGATGCCGTAACGGGAGCAAGTTTGATGATTAGAGCATCTGATTTTTTTAGGATTGGCGGATTTGATGAGCAGTATATCAATGGATTGGAAGATATTGATTTGTGCCTAAAAATCAAAGAACTGAAAAAAGAAATAGTTTACAGGCCTGACAGCGTGCTTTATCATTATGAAAGCATGAGTGATGGTCGATTTGACAGTGCAAAAGAAAATGTAAAATTATTTCTAAACAAATGGGGTGAAAAAATAACCCCGTAACAATTTTGTTTTATAAATTGCATATGCTTACTGTTTTTTGCTCAATTTCAGAGAAAGAAATCAAACAAGCAACGGCTTGGCTTATTCCTTCACTGGAAAAACAAAAAAATATTGAGAAAATAAACTTATATTTAATCAATTATAGCGGAACAAATTCGCTGAATGTTGCTAAAAAAAATCATGGGATCGTTTCGGTCGAAGAAATCAGCAACAAGAAAAAAATGGGATTTGGCGAAGCGCATAATTTTGCTTTCAAAAAAATATTGCCAAAAAATCATTTTTTAATTATAAACCCCGATGTTTATTTGAATAAAAACTGCATATCAAAAATGATTGAAACCATTCAATCCGATCAAACTATTGGAATTGTCGAGGCTCGCCAAATGCCATTTGAACATCCGAAAGAATACAATAAAAAAACAAAAGAAACTCCGTGGGCAAGCGGATTTGGCATGCTTATCAATTCCGCTTTTTTTAAAAAAGTAAATGGATTTGATGAAAAGTTTTGGATGTATTGCGAGGATGTTGATCTTTCTTGGAGAGCATGGATAAATGATTACCGAATAATCTACAATCCCCTTGCCACCGCCTACCATTTTACCGGGATATATTCCAGATACAGAAATGATCGCTATTATCTGGAACAATTTTGGAGTGCAAGAAATTTCCTATATCTAGCTTATAAATTTTTTGGAAATGACGGAGCGGATCGCGGAATAAAAATATTTGAAAGCACGAATTATCCGAAAAATTTCAAAAATGCAGTTATGCAATCTTTTCAGGAGCTGAAAATAACAACGACTGATGACTTTTTCAATAAAAATAAAAAGAAAATACTTTCATTAAATACTAAAATAAAAATAACAGGATTTAATTTATACCATGAAACAAGAAATTAAAAAATCTATGCAGACAGAAATTGCAAAAACAAATTTTCGCTATTTTTTCATATCTGAAAAATTTGAAAACCCCTTAATCGAATCAGTTATCAAAGAAAGCGATTTGGTGAATTTTTTAAATGAAACTATACATACTTGCCAAGAGGATTATATCTTGCTTTTTAAAGACACCTGCTTTTTCCCACTGAATATGGCGGATATGATCCAACAATGCATAAAAAAAGCGAATGATGAATTTGGAGAGGGATCTTGGGCGATAATCGGAAATTACGGATTAGAATTTTTATCGGAAAAAATTTTAAAATATAAAACTGACTCACAAACGGCAATAATTCCAAGCGGATCGCCATATCCGCGCTTTGCATCATACCTAGACGGTGATGTTATTTTATTGAACATTAAAAATATTCGCAAAAACAACATTGCATTTCCGCCGGTCAAGATTGACTTAAGATCTTCAGATATTTTTTTAATTTTATTATGCGAGGCGTATAAAAACAATTTAATTTGCGCCATAGATTCCAAGCTATACGCAAAAGATATCGATGAAAGAAAAAAGATTGCACATCAAGAAAATGATTATCTTGCCGAATATTGGAGAAATAATTATATAAACAATTCAATCAAAACAATATCCGGAACGATTGAAATTGAAAATGATTTGAATTATCTTAAGCAAAACGCTATTGATAAGAGAGCGGATTTTTATGAAAATATCAGATCAGCCATATTTAATATTTATCGTGAAAGAGAAAAAAAAACCATTTTCATCCTAATCAGAACAAGGCTTAATCGCCCCAATCAAATTAGGCGGTTACTTGATTCCATAGAAATAGCAAATGCTTATTATCGGGAAAATATTAACATCGCCGTCATTCTATCCGTTAATAACTATACCGTCACCAATCCTGAAATGAATATTTCAGAATTAAAAAAAACATACAAAGATATCTCTTTTTTATCTTTTGTCCTAAATGAACCTTTTGAATATTTTCCTCGAGTTTCCGCCATAAAAGGCGCTCTAAAGTTAATAACCGAGTCTAAAAATAATTTTATTTGGATTGTTGATGATGACGATTTTATTTATCCGGATGCCTTTGCTCACATTCCTTTTTTCTTGAATGATAAGAGTATTTTTCTTGGAAATTCATTTGCTTTTAAAGAAAAATGGGATAAAGATAGCGACACGACTTTTCCAATAGAAAGTAAAAAGAAAATGCTATTTGATACTTCACTATATTATAACTTCGCCAATGGCAACAATCCTGTTCCTATGTGTTCAATTATTTTTCCGGCACAAACGCTAAAAAATATATTTAACAAATATGCTTTGAAAGGAGATTATTATGAAGATTACGCTTTATTTATTCTTGCACAAAAAAATATCAACGTTAACCATTACCCGATTTTAATTGCCGGCATATCATACCATGGACTCAGTCAAACAATGAATACGAATGTGGATAAATGGAATAGTAGTTATGCCACTTTTATTTCAGAAATTGTAAATTGCCAAATTATCGATGAATGGACGGAAAATTTCATTAACGAACAAAAAAATGAAATTGCGCAAAAAAATCAAATAATCGCCGATACAAAAAGAGAACTTCACGCCATTAAAATTTCTCTGCAATGGAGAATTCCCAATTTTTTCTATCGCTTATATGTAAATCATATTCAAACGCTATTTGTGAAAAAAATAGAAAATAGAAAATAAGGAATTTAATTTACCGGCACATACCACGCAATGCCTTCATAGCTCCAAACACTGGTTGGATAATTGGCGATAACATAATTTTTTTCCGCTTCGGAAGCGGTATAGAAATGTCCTTGTTTGGTGTCGCTCCAAAAACGATATACCGGCTGTGTATCAGCCATTTGAGTGGCATAAACATAAAAAGCAATGCCTTCATAACTCCAAACACTGGTTGGATAATTGGCGATAACATAATTTTTTTCCGCTTCCGAAGCAGTATAGAAATGTCCTTGTTTGGTGTCGCTCCAAAAACGATATACCGGCGTAATGCCCGTCCCGGTCTGATTAAAAGCGCGATAAGCAATGCCTTCATAGCTCCAAACACTAGTCGGATAATTGGCGATAACATAATTTTTTTCCGCTTCGGAAGCAGTAAAAAAATGATGCTGTTTAGTGTCGCTCCAAAAACGATATACATTTGTAGAGTCTGGAACGACTGGCGGATTATTCGCCATATTCAAAGCACTCTCCATATTGAGCCTTTTTCCTGAATTGATTTTTTGTATTTCGGCGCTCGTCTTTAACGGATCACCGGAATTCAATAAAATATAACGCATTTGTTCAATACTTAAATTTGGATTTTTTTCATATAATAATGCGGAAACGCCAGAAACGTATGGTGCGGAAAATGAGGTTCCATCTCCTATTGAATAAGCTGAGAGATTATTTGTGGAAACAATATTTTCTCCCGGCGCTGCAAGATCAACCGATGTTGATCCGTAATCGCTAAAAGTTGAAATATAATCGCTTTGATTAGTCGATGCTACAGAAATAATATTCAAACTTGTATAATCCGAAGGATAAAAATGAGAACTGTCGTTATTCGTACCGCTATTACCGGCAGCTGCGACAAAAATTCCGGGAAAAGAGTCAATTGCGTTCTTTTCAAGTTGTGAATAATCCACTCCGCCATAACTGGCATTTATCACTTTCGCTCCATTATTTTTGGCAAAATTTATCGCATTGATTTCAGAAGCAACATCAAATCCGAATTTAATCACCATTATTTTTGTATGGTTATAGTAGCTTGTTCCACTAACCCCGATTGAATTGTTGGTGCTTGCTCCGAATATTCCCGATGTCATACTTCCATGTCCGTCAGTATCGCTTGGATCGTTATTTCTCGCCGCATAATTCCAGCCATGATTGGGGCAACCGCCTGAGATGGAAACATTATTTTCATCTTTGCAAAAAGTTCCATCCCACATATTTCCGACCAAATCCGGATGGCTATAATCCGCTCCGGTGTCAATATCTGCCACGATTGCCGTTCCTGCTGAAGAACTTTCATTGTTCCAGCCGGAAATAGCACCAATATCGGCTCCGGCGGTTCCGGTAATTCCATTTACTGTTTGACCGGTATTATTAAGCGCCCATAAATAATTTGAAAAATAGGCGTCATTAGGTGTCGCCGTCGGATATCTTTTGAAATTAGGCTCCGCCAATTCAATTGATGGATCGGATTTTAATTTTTTGATTGTCTTATCGACTGAATCGCTTGTTTGCAAAAGTCGAATATTCAAATCGGAAAATTCCGCCAATTTAGTAAAATTTTTTTCTTTTTCGAAATTATCCGCCTTTGATTCCCCTGATGGTTTTTTTAAATTAATTGCGCTTTTTTTATACTTAACCAAAACTTCGCCTTCCGCATAGTCGTTATTTTTGTATTTTTTTACTTCGGCAGTTTGCCTTGACGAAAAATTAAGAGTTTGTTCGGCTGCTCCGGAATAATTGCGCAAAAGGAAAAAAAAGGCAATCGCAAAAAAAACAATCCCGACAATTTTTTTGGTTGAAAATATTTTTTTATTTCTTTGCATATTGAATGGCATACAAAACGATATTGTTCGTTAAAATTATATAAATATTATAACAGCCAATCGCTATACATACAATCAAATGGCAAAAAAACGCTTCTCGACTAAAATTTCCCCCTATGCTAATATTTAAATACCAATTATGAAAAATCCCCTAATTGCAATTCCCGCATACAAAAAAACTCTTACGGAATTTGAAAGAATTTCCCTTGTTCAATGTTGCAAAATTCTAAAAAAGCATATCTTTTTTTTAATTTGCCCTCGGCAACTAGATATATCCGCCTATGAATTCATACTAAAAAAATATGCAATTGATTATGAAATAGCCAGATTTGACGATATTTTTTTTAGTAACATCGAAAAATATAATGAATTAATGCTAAATGCTAATTTCTATGAACACTTTGCAAACTATGATTTTATGCTGATTTACCAATTAGATGCTTATGTTTTTAGTGACAGCTTAGATTATTGGCGCGCTAAAAATTATGACTATATTGGAGCACCTTGGTTTGAAAATTTCAGTTCAAGCGACGATGAGGCAAAATTATTAAATATTGCCGGAAATGGTGGTTTTTCACTAAGAAAAATTGATAGTTTCATAAATTTGCTTGGATGTAATAAAAATGAAACGGCTTCATTTATTAGCGAATATATAAAAAACGGCCAAAATGAAGATATGTTTTTCAGCAAATTTGCAAAAAATATTGATAATAATTTTAAGGTTGCTCCGCCTAATGAAGCAATGCGTTTTTCTTTCGAATGCCAACCGCAAAAACTCTACAAAATGACTAATGAAAAATTGCCCTTTGGCTGTCATGGATGGGACCGCTACGATTTTGGTTTTTGGGAAAATTTTATAGATCTAAAAAATGTTGATTTTAAAAAAGAAAATAAATCAAATTTAGAAAAAATTTCCACCTTGCGAGAAAAACTGGACAAAGAAAAGGAAAGATTCGAAAATGTGAATGCTTCATTGGAATTAATTGAGTCGCAAAAAGCCATGCTGTCCGCTGAACTATCGGTCATTTATGCTTCTTACACATGGAAAGTCGCCTTGTTTTTGCAAAAAATACTCAACATACTGATTCCTCAAAATACATTGCGCAATAAACTGGCAGTTTCTTCTTTTCGCATGCTACGCAAAACAGTCCTAAAAATTATTGAGATAAAAAAAAGGCTATGGGAAATATTTTTGCAAACAAAAAACCGCATAATAAAACCTCTGCCGAGAAAAAAAATCAAACCGAATTTAGAATCCAAAAAAATAGTCTACATCGATCATTCCTATCATAATAAAACCAAGTCCAGCGATTTTCTTTTGAACTATTTGAAAGAATATTTTGATGTGGAAATAGTATATGACAACAGCTGGAATGGCCAAGCTTTTCCCGATTTGTCTTTTGTTGATGAAAGCTATTTGGGTATAGTTTTTTTTCAAAATTTACCATCTATTGAAACATTAAAAACACTTAAAAATGACAACCTGATTTTTTTTCCGATGTATGATCAATCCGGTAATCTTGGTTGTGATTTTTGGAACAAGCATCGTAATTTGAAAATTATCAATTTTTCTCAAACCTTGCATAAAAAACTTTTAAAATGGGGCATAGAATCAACCTATATCCAATATTTTCCCGATCCGGAAGAATTTATACCGGGGAAAAAAGACGAGATTTTTTTCTGGCAAAGATTAACCGAGATCAATTTTGACATAATTAAAAAACTTTTTGAAAATAAAGAACTAAAAATTCACATTCATACGGCACTTGATCCGGGACAAAATTTCACCAGACCAAAAAAAACAGATGAACAAAAATTTCAAATCACCTATTCCGATTGGTTTGAATCAAAAACAGAAATGCAAGATCTGATTAAGCAAAAAGGTATCTATATCGCTCCCAGAAAAATGGAAGGAATCGGATTGTCTTTTTTGGAGGCAATGGCAATGGGCAAAGCCATTATTGCAATTGACAATCCGACAATGAACGAATATATTCGCCACAACGAAACCGGTTATTTGTTCAATCTAAAAAAACCCATAAAAATCGAGTTGTCCCATATTGAAGAAATTCAAAGAAACACCCATACCTATATGCAGGCAGGCTATAAAAAATGGGAGATAGAAAAAAAAGCCATTATTGATATCATTAAAAGCGCCTAAAAAAATAATTTTAATTATAAATTTAAACATAAATGAATAATGATAATCCGAAAATATCCATAATCACCCCATCATACAACAGTGGAAAATTCATTGAACGAGCCATTAAAAGCGTTCTCGAACAAGACTATGAAAACTGGGAACATATCATAATGGACAGTGAATCAACCGATAATACACTGGAAATATTAAAAAAATATCCGCATTTAGATTGGACTTCAAAAAAAGATAACGGTCAAGCAGACGCGATGAATAAGGGTTTTCTGAAAAGCACCGGCAATATCATTGTCTATCTTAATGCCGATGATTATTTTTTTCCGGGAGCATTTTCGGCTGTTGTTAAAGAATTTAAACGAGGCGCAAAATTTGTGGTGGGCAATATTTTAGTTAAGAGCCCCCGCTTAAATGCGGAATTTCTAAATACGCCAAGAATAACTTTATCCGGAATGTTGAGACATTGGGAACCAAACGCTTTTCCGCATAATCCGGTCGGCTATTTTTATTTACGCGAAGTGCAAGAAAATTGCCCGTTTAATCCGCAAAATTATGCCGGAATGGATTTGGAATTCCTGCTTGACGCATCTTCAAAATACGCCTTTTCAAAAATCGATTTTACGCTTGGCTGTTTCGAAGATGGAATAGCAACAAAAACCGGAGTAACGCAATCACGATTTGATTATTGGAAGCCAAGCAACTTGCCTTATCTGGAAAAATACATAAATAAATTGTCGCCAAGAGAAAAATTAAAATACGAAAAAGATCGTCGCGATGGATATGCTTTGATGCAAGAACATATGAACAAGCTGAATGAAAAAAAATTTGAACTTATTCCCAGCGAAAAATTGCCACTTATTTCGATTATTGTTCCGACTTATAATTGCGAAAAATATATTTGTCGAGCAATTAATTCCGTTTTATCTCAAAATTTAAAAAATTTAGAAATTATTGTTATTGATGATGCATCATCCGACAATACCCTAAATTTACTTAAACAATTACATAAAAATAATCCGCAAATCAAAATTTTGATCCAGGAAAAAAATCAGAAACAAGGCGCAGCGAGAAACAGGGGGCTGGATGAGGCCAGGGGAAAATATATTTTTTTTCTTGACGC
Source organism: bacterium (assembly GCA_021777675.1). Lineage (GTDB taxonomy): Bacteria > Patescibacteriota > Minisyncoccia > Moranbacterales > UBA2206 > UBA9630. Next base: position 10,373 of record JAJYDG010000004.1, read on the forward strand.
TGACGATTGGCTGGAAAATGGTTGTCTGAAGCATCTGCTCTCCCTTTCAGAAAAATATGCGACAGAAATAACAGCTTGCGGAACCAATAAAGTTTGGGAAAATGGAAAAAAAGAATTCTATCATGGCTATGCGCTTTCCTGCGATGATAAAAAAGAAGCATTAAATTATTTAGCTGATTACAAAATCGGCACAATCGTTTGGAATAAACTTTACCAAAGAGAGTTTATTGAAAAAAACAAATTACGCTTTTCTGTTCCCTATGAACACGAAGATGTGATGTTTTCCGTACAAGCAATATTCTCTTGTCAAAACTATATTTCCATCGCCACGCCATATTATAATTATTTTCAAAGAGAAACTTCACTTGTCCATTCTAAGCAACAATTATTGCATTTGGAATCATATATTAAGTTATATGCTGATATGATCACTTTTTTTGAAAAAAATAATTTTGGAAAAAATGAAGAAGAAGAGATTATTTGTCGCCGACTGCTAAAAGCACATTGTTCAAGAGAGGTTCATCGACAATTCATTCGTTATGCCAAAACGCATAAAAAAGAAGATTGGGAAAGAGACATTTGGCTAGCTTGCAAAAATATTTTAGGCACACCGGGATTTGCCGTTGCCGATTTTTTAATTTTTTCCATCGAAAATTCAGACTTAAATAAAAAATCCGCCCTGAAAAAATTCAATCGAAAATCCTTTTCCGAAAAATGTGCAAAATTATTGCTGGCAAGCAAGTTCGGTCCGCTAGCACAAAAAACTTACTATTTTTTAAAAGATAAAAAAATAATTAAATAATTTTAAAAAAAAATTAAATTTAATCAATCCCCAGATGAAAATATCAATCGTTATTCCAATTTATAATGAAGAAACGACCCTGGAAAGCATTATTCTTGCCGTAAGTCATGCCGACACTTTGGGCATTGAAAAGCAAGTCATTCTCGTGGACGATTGTAGTTGTGATAAATCACGAGAAATATTGAAAAAATATGAAAAAATTCATACTGTTATCTATCATAAAAAAAATAAAGGCAAGGGCGGAGCGCTTCAAACCGGTTTTAAAAATGCCATCGGAGATATTATCATTATTCAAGATGCTGATTTGGAATATGACCCCGATGAATATCCAAAATTACTAAAACCACTTTTGGATAATAAAGCCGATGTGGTTTTTGGATCGCGCTTTGCAGGCGGACAAGCGCATCGCGTGCTTTATTTTTGGCACACTGTAATGAATAAATTTTTAACTTTACTTTCCAATGCGTTTTCCGATTTAAACTTAACCGATATGGAAACTTGTTATAAAGTTTTTCGCAAAAGTGTTTTAGATAAAATTCATATTGAAGAAAACCGCTTCGGTTTTGAACCTGAAATTACCGCTAAAGTCGGAGAGCTTTCTCGTACGCAAAATATTCGGGTTTATGAAGTTGGCATTTCTTATCATGGCAGAACCTATTCCGATGGTAAAAAAATCGGCTGGAAAGACGGAATTCAAGCTCTTTGGTGCATTTTTAAATATAACACCTCTCCCTTTGCGCGCCTAACGAAATATGCCTTGAATGGAGTTTTGGTTGCTTTATCGCAAATTTTATCCATTTTTATTTTGGTAAATTATTTCGCTTTTCAAACTCCGGCCCTGCAAGAAGTCGCCAATTTAATCAGCATTGAAATCAGCGTTTTGGTTGGATTGCTATTGCATTCTAATATCACTTGGCGCTATAAATATGAAACTGTTAGAAATTTTTTGAAAATTTTTATTTATTTTCACCTGATAACCGGGATTTCTTTTGTTGCTCGAGTCATTCTATTCCCCATTCTTGCCACAACCGGAATGAATTATATGGCCAACACGCTTATTGGCGTGTTCTTAGCAATTGTGCTTAATTTTCTGGGTTATGATCGATTATTTTTTAAAAATAAATTAGCGAAAATAGTTAAGCAAAAATAACTTTTTAAATAATGCTTCAATTATTCGTACTGTTTTCATTTTTTCTTTGGTTGTTTTCCTTGCTTGGAATAGGCTGTTTTTTGCATGCCTTTCTTTCAATTTTTTTTAGAGATTTTGACCTATCCGATGAATTGATCATTTTTTATTATGGCACACTTGGATTGATTTGCGTTTCCGTAATCGGAACACTTTTTAATTTTTTTATTCCCCTTGGCCAATCTTTTTCCGTCATTGTCTTACTCCCGGGGCTGTTTTTGTTTTATATTTACAGAAAAAATTTCATTTCTCTGAAGAAAAATAACCTTTTTCTCATGGCCATGCTTTCTCTTTTCTGCGGGTTTTTTTCACTAATGAATCTAACCAACTATGACACCGGGCTCTATCATCTTCCAATGATTAACTGGATCACAAAAAGCATACTGCCTTTCGGTCTTGCCAATCTGCATGACCGTTTCGGTTTCAATTCATCTTGGTTCGTTGCCGCTTCAATTATTTATCCGCTAAGAAGCATTACTAAATCGCCTTTTTTTATTGTTAACGCCCTGATTTATTTTTTTTATGGAACTTTGATTTTTTCATCTTTACTAAAAATACAAAACGAATCAAAGCTTAAATTTTCTTCACTCTTTATTTTGATAACATTTTTCCCATGGCTATTTACGCTTAATCCTTTTTTTGTTTCCTCACCTTCTCCGGACGCACCAATTATTATTTTGATTTTCTTCACCACTTTTTTGATTATTCGCTATTTTGAAAATAAAAAAGAAGATAATATTTTAATTGCCTTACTCTTTTCTTTTTTTGCCCTTACTGTAAAATTATCCGCTTTTTTTTGTTTTTTTGAAGTTTTATTAATCGCCATTTTTGCCTGCAAAAAAGCAACTAAGCTTAAATATGGAATAATTCTATTGGCATTGTTGATCATTGGAATTCCCTATTTAAGCAGAGGCGTAATTCTATCCGGCTATACTGCATTTCCTTTAACTGCCGGCTATTTTAATTTTCAATGGAGCGTTGCTCCGGAATCTGCCGAAAATACAGCGAATTGGATAAAAAGCTGGGCAAGAATTCCCGGCGTTGACTGGCATATTGCGTTAAAAAATCCAAACTGGCCATCATCTTGGTTGCAACGAAATAGTGTTTTTTTATGGCCATATTGCATATCGATTGCTTTAAGTATTTTACTTATTTTGCTTAGTTTTATTTTGGAAAAAAACAAGAAAGCGCTAAAATTTTTAGCTATCTTGTCACTCTCTTTTTCAGGTTGTCTTTTTTGGTTTTTTTCCGCCCCTGAACCGCGCTTTGGTTATGGCTATTTATTTTCTTTTTCCAGTCTATTGTGGAGTTATGGTCTCTATAACTTATTTGCTGAGAAAAAAATAACCGACTTGCTAATGAAAAGTGTTTTGTTTCTTTTTTTCTTTTTACTGATTTTCAATAATAACCTATCCCTAAAGCAAATATTTAAAACAACTAAAATTAAAAATGCCCGCTATGAAAAAAACACAACCAACCAATCGGATATCGTTTTTTCACCAAAATCAGGAGATCAATGTTTCGATGCTCCGCTTCCTTGCACGCCCTATTTCAATAAAGATTTGAAAATAATAAAAGATAAAAATAATAATTTCAAAATGTTTTATTTTGAAAAATAAATCTATGAAAAAATATTTGTTAATAATTCATCCTCATTTTACAATTCCGGGTGGTGCCGGAAAAATGGCACTAGAGCTGGGCAAACGATTATCAAAAGAAATGAATGTCATAGTGATTGCGCAAAAAATAAATCAAGAATATATCAAAGAATTTCCCGAACTTATTTTTGAAAGTGTCAACGGACCCGTTACGAGCAGTTTTTTATTTTGGCTGCTCCTTCCCTTTTGGCAAATTAAAACCGCAAAAATAATCAAAAAATATGCAAAAAAAGGAAAAGTAACCTTGCTTTGTAGCGTCTTTCCTGCTAATTGGATCGGATTGCCCTATAAAATTTTTCATAAAAATATTCGTTGTACTTGGTTTTGTCATGAACCCAGCGGATTTATTCATATTAAAAAATGGCGCAATGCAATCAGCAGTCCGCCCAAAAGAATTATCGCCAATACTATCTTCCCTCTTTTATCATTGCTTGATAAAAAATTAGTGGCTTACGCCGATGATATTTTTGTCAATTCACGATATTCCCAAGCTGTTGCAAAAAAAATTTATCGAAGGACGGGAATAATCATTTATCCCGGAGTAGATGCAAAAAAATATAGCCCTGTTCGCTTTGAGGAAAAAGAAAATTATATTTTAAGTGTGGGAAGATTATCCAAATTCAAAAATTTCAATATTTTAATTTCCGCTTTTGCAAAATTAAAGGATAAAAAAGTGCTTCTTTATCTCATTGGAAATGGAGAGGAAAAAAATAATTTACAAAATTTAACAAAAAAATTAGAAATTGAAAAACGCGTTGTTTTCTTTTCCAACATTAATGACCAAACACTTGTAGATTTTTATGCTAAAGCAAAAATATTCGCGCTTTGCTCTAGAAATGAGCCATTTGGCATCGTACCAATTGAGGCGATGGCTTGTGGAACTGCTGTTATCGCCGATAATTCCGGCGGACCGCTTGAAACAATTATCAATGGAAAAACCGGCGAGCTAATTAATTGCGAAATTGAAAATCTTCATCTCGCATTGGAAAAATTATTGGTAAATGAAAAAACTCTAAAAATCTATTCTCTCGCAGCAAGAAATTGGGCAGTGGAAAATTTTAATTGGGACAATTCGACGGAAAAAATAAAAAGATTCTTATAAAAAACATACTTTTATTTTTTTCTATGATTTGAACACTTTCATTCTTCCTAAAAAAAATTCGAATAGTAATAAAAAACCGAAGACAGAAAAAATAAAGGTAAATTCATTTTCGCTTTCCGCTTGCTGTTGCTTTGCGCCAGCTAACTGTTTAGTTGAAATAAAATTATTTTCACTCTTTGTCGCTGAATTATTACTCGAAAACTTTTCCGTTTTAACATTTTCCGAGACAGCAGTGGCTAACACTTCTTTTTGCGCCTTTTTCGCTTTGCTTTTCTTGTGATTGGCAGTATTTGAATTATCTGAAATTTTTGGAACAACCGGATTATTTTCAGACAAAATAACTGCCGGAACGACCGGAGTATCAGTGTTTTCTCCTATAACACTTTTTGTATTTTCTTCATTTGAATTTGAATCAATTTGAGTTTGTTGGTCGGGATTTATCACACTATTTTCGCTAACGAGTACTGCTAATTCTTCTTTTCCACCAGCCACAGTTGTTCCTGAAAAAGTGGTTGTGAATTCCGTCGGCGCAATCCCATCAATTTTGGAAATTCTTGCCGCTTCAATCGCATAGCTTCCTGTTGCTGTGCCTTGGGTTAGGATGCGATATTTTCCATCTTCGGGATTGGGAATAGCAATAAATTCATTGGGGGTTTCATATCCGCTATAATAAGCACCGTCAATTTGATTGACAGTTTTATTTTTATCAAAATCCTTTCCAACAATCTTTCCACTAGGCGAAATTATTTGGATATCAATTGGGGAAAAAACATTAAATAGCAAAATATTGGGGATATGTGTCTTATTTACTTCTTCGCAAGAATTTTTTCCCGTCAATTCATAGAGCACTTCGCATTGCGCTTCTTGTGGCAAATTTATATGCGAAGAATTTAGAATTGTTTGTTTTTCAGCCGGAATTGCCTTGGCGCTATTAAGAGGAACAGTTTCGTCTCCTTGTGAAGATTCTATTGCATAATCACCCATATTATTATCATAAAATTTTTCAGGCATTCCATCTTCCCAACGATCTTCCACTATACTATCAATAACTCTTATCTTGGCAATAGTATTTTTCTTATCCCCTTCGCCAACAATATTTATCAATTTAACTTTTTTCAATCTTTCCAAACTATCCTTTTGATTTAAATCTTCTAAAAATTTATTTCTGGGATATTTTTCAAAATATTTTCTAGTTGAATTTTTCGACACATCAAATAAATAATCATAGATAGGAAGCAATTGTTGTGCAGAAGGAACCTCTTTTCGCAAATATGCGTATAAATTAACATACCCTTTGTGCAACGCTTCCATCTCAAAGTGATGTTTGACTATTTTCTCTTCAATAGTAAAAAATCCTTCTCCTGCTTCCCATCTCAAATAAGCTTCTGGTGCTCCAATATTGGGCGTTCCTAATAATATTAGATGGCTGACATCATCTTGATAGTTAGCACCTTCGACATAACTTCGCGCAACTAGTCCGCCCATGCTGTGCGCCACCAAATCAACCTTGGAAAGTCCGGAAGTTTTTTTTATTTGTTCGATTTTATTTTTCAATAAATCAGCTGATTGAATATTATCATTTCTCCATTCATAAGGAAAGGTAAACATAGTTTGATTTTCTTTGTAACCGTTTTTTTTCAACGAAGCCAATAAATCATCATAGGTATGTAAAATTGGATCAAGTACTAATTCGCCGGATGCATTTTTTTCTGATCCCATAATTCCCGGGATTATAATAACTGGATCAGCAATGAAATCTGTCGTTTTGAATCCATCCAAAGCATAGTCACCCTGCAATAATTCACCACCTGAAAAATTATTTGTTTCGGTTTTTGGTCCAAAGGAACTGTCATACCAATTGTTTTTCAATTTAACTGCCGAAAAATCAACACCCCAATCTTCATTATTACTGGCATATTTTTCAGCATGAGAAACAAGCGCCACATTCTGAGCATTGCCGGAAAAATTGGAATTAATAACCTCCAATGAACTTCTCATTTCTCCTTCATAATTATCAATATTGACTTCAATATCCGCGTAGGCATTATTTCTAAAAACAGCATTTTCTATATGTAAGTTTCCCGCATTAAGCCTTATGGCTGGGTTAATAAGATTAGGAATAATCACATCTTGCGCATAGACTGGCGGCAAAAAAAATGCCCTCCAATCATCCAGCCAACTCATCCCTTTGGAACACTTTTTTCGATCAACATATCTGGCAGTTCCCATATTGGAAAATTCAACATAACGCATCAATGACTTACCGGCATTATTATTGCTAAACTCGATTAAACCACTTTCTTGATTAAAACATTCCGGATCGTATCCCTCACCAAACATAGATAAATCAACATTAGCTTTTTTAAAATAAATTTTATCATCTCGTGTTCCCTCAGCAATGATTCTTCCGGAATATACATATAAACTCAAAAGTTCTATCTGTGTTCCTGCTTCAATTTTAAGTGTTGCTCCGTCAACAATAACTATTGATTTCGCCGGATTATTGAAAATCTTTTTTCCACTCCAAACAATGTCCTGATTGATCACGATATAATCATCAAAGTTGCTCCACTTATTTTCGTCGTTTTCAATGGCTTGAACAGTTTCGGCATATGAAAAATCAATAGGCACTGAGCCGGAAAAAACAAAAACAACACCAAAAAATATTAATGAAAAACTTTTTTTAAACATTTTCTAAATTTAACGCTATTTATGAATAAAAAAATCAACCAAACCAAATTCAAAAGTGGCCAATAAGCAACCACCCAAATGACAATAAATTTTAAATTATAGATACCAAATATTCGAGAACCTGAGTTTAAATAAATTCCCAAATTTGCCAAAGCAGAAAAAACAAACAATCCGATTGTTATTTTTTTTGTTTTAAAATAAACGCCAATCGCAATTGCAAAAGAGATACATAATAAAATAAGTATTATTTTTAAATCAATGCTCGGACTGGAAAAAAACATATTTTTTCATTTTATAAAATTTACTTTTAGATTATTATACCATAAAAATATTTTTTGCCTATTTTTATTTATTTATGTATAATAACTTTATGTTTAATTTGCGAAAAAGTTTGAATTTCTGTCAAAAACCGTTCTTTATTCTCGGCTTGATTTTGGTTGGTTTTTTTTTGAAAGGCGTGCTTCTTTCTGCTATCTTCCCCATTTTTGACGGACAAGACGAATCACGACACTATAACACAATTCAATATTTATCCGAACCAAAAGAAAAAAATTGGACAGTTGCCACTCAAAATGGCAAGCAAAATAAAAATAATCTTGCCACCTATCGTTATTCAGAGGAAATAAAACAAACGGCAATTGCAACAGATAATGACGCCTTACGCGGAGACATTTTTAATACAATTGATTTTTCCAATTCTTCGGTTGGAGAAAACGAGCAAATGATCAATCAGCGACTTTGGAAGCCATACAATTTTATCTCTCCGCCAGACATTGTTTTTGGCACCCAACTTTATCATTCTATCGGCTCTTTAATTGAAAAAGCTTTTTCCCGGCAAAGTATTTTGGTTCGTTTCTATTTGTTGCGCATTTTTTCTGTTTTTTTAGGAACTATAACCGTTTTATTTGCTTATTTAATTGCAAAAAGTATCGGCTTTTCTGAAAAACACAGCTTGCTTATTACCGCTATAATTTCTTTTCAACCAAAATTTTCCTTTTATTATTCTAATATCAATTATGATGCGCTTTTAATTTTAATGTTCTCCGTTTTTACTTACTTTGGAATATTAACCATAAAAAAAGGCTTGAATTGGAAAAATTTAGCGCTACTTGCTGTTTCAAGTTTGATTGCTTTTCTGACAAAAAAAACTGGCGCTATTCTTTTTGTTGTTATGATTTCATTGATAATCCTTTTGCTTAATGAAAGAATCAAACACCAAAAAAATAAAAATATAAGAACTGCTTTTTATTTCATATCAGCTGCTTCGCTGGCTCTTGTTCTAATTTATCTATCAAAATATGTAGCGTTCTTTAATGAATCTTTTTTTGCGCTAACTGATTCGCTTGGCAATTATCTTTCGAAAAGTTTGACTATGGGCAGATTCGCACTTTCAGCACGCACTTATTGGGGCACACTAAGCTGGGTTAATAGTTGGTTTATGGATTATGTTATTAATTTTATTTGGATTGTGGAAATTTTATCTGTTATTGGTTTGGTTTTTTTGCTTTTTAATAAAAAAGAGGGAATTCCAAAATTTCTACCGGAAAAAAAATACCTTTTCTTCCTCATTGGAATGATTGTTGCCTTGCAACTTGGCATACGCACTGCCGATTGGTCGGTTTTCACCATTGCGGAAAAACTCAGCTTGGGCGCTCCGGGACGCTATTTTTTGCCCAATCTGACAGCACATATATTGGTGGTTTTTTCCGGATTGGGTATGCTTTTTTTTCATTTCAAAAAAGAACATTATTTTGAAAAATCACTTCTTATCGGAACTATTCTGATGTTCTCTTTTACGCTTTATTTAATTTTTAATGTAGTGATTTTCAGATTTTATTTATAAAACCGCCATGTTTAAATATTCCAATAAAAAAATAATATTGACCCTTTTTTGTATATTGCTTTTGGGGATTTTTTTTAGATTTTTTGCAATTCTATCATTTTCCGATTCCAATATTCTTCTGAAAAAAGAAACTTTGGTACCCCTCCAACCGAAAGAAATGCTAACACAAAAAATTTTTATTAATCGCAATAATCTTTCTTCGTTTGATTTTCTTTTGCGCACTCCGGGAATTAAATCCGGAGAAAAAGCTGAAATAATCATAGCCGAGGATGATTGCCAAACACCAATCAGGCAAGGCAATCTGCAGGAAGCTTTTCTTAATTCTAAAAATCTTTATACGGTCTCTTTTCCAAGCATTCCCAATTCACAAAATAAAACGTACTGCTTAAGGGTTTCCTTTACTCCACAAAAAAACAGTGCGAAAAAAATACAGCTCTTCGCGATGACTGACAAGAGCCATCCTTTCACACTTATAAATTCAACTACTAAGACAAGCTATCCCGATCAAACGCTATCCATACGACCAAATTATACCAATGATAACCTGCTAGAAGATTTTTCCGAATTAAATCAAAGGATATCCCAATATAAACCGTATTTTCTGAAAAATGCTTTTTTGAATATTAGTATAATTGGCTTTTTATTGGCTTCAATTCTGGCAATTGTGTTGCTTATTTTGTGCTAAAAATAGTGTTATTTTTTCTTGCATAACTTTCTTAGGAAAGTGTAATAATTTTCGTTATGGCTATTTTCAACAGTAAAATCTTTTATGATTTTACTTTGTGCCTCTTTCCCTATTTTCAATCTTAATTTAGCATTTTCAATCAATTGTTCCAATTTTGTTTGCCATTCTTTTTCATTTTCCGCCAAAAAACCATCTACTCCATCAATTATGCATTCGGAAAAAGTTTGATTTTTAATTGCTACTGTCGGAACCTGCAAAATACCCGCTTCCAAAAATTTAATTTCAGATTTGGCTTCGCAAAAAGGATCCCTTAAAACCAACGGCGCTAAATTAATATCCGCTTCGCAAAGATTGACATAATATTTTTCTCTGGAAACAAGTGGCAATCGTTCGATTCTCGTAGCATATTTTTCAAAATCATTATTAATCTTCAATGGACCGCCTAAAACTAATTTCACAGTCGGATATTTTTTTAAAATATTCAAAAGCGGATTTGTTATTTGCTCAAAATCCCGATCATGACTGCTTGTTCCACTGAAATAAGCAATTTTTATTTTTATTGATTGTTTTTTTTGTTTTTTTGCTACTAATTTTTGTGCCAATGCGACTTCTTTTTGAGAAATTTTATTTTTTGATACAAAAACTTTCTTGCCGTAACCCTCTAATATTTTTGCTAAATAGCTCGTGCTAGTAACGCAATTTTCAACATATGCATCCGACAAAATTTCCAATCCCAGACCTTTTTGATATTGTCTTTTTTCCAATTCATTCATTTTGGTTTTATACAATTCCGTCTTTTGAATGTATTTCAAATCAAAAACCAGATCATCTGTTTCAAAAATAATCGCTTTTTTTTGAGTTTTTATTTCTTGAATAACTTTTTGCGTTAATACTGTTTCCAATGTGCGACGAAAAATGAAAATTTGAAAATCATCAACCAGCTTCAAGAGTCGCGGATTTTCCTGCAAAGTAACAGCTGTTTTTATTCCATGACGATTTAATTCTTCGGCTTGATTAAAAGCGCGATAGTGCGCACTATCACCTATTCCGCCGGAGATAATCAAAACGTCTCCGGGGGAAATTTTAAAAATCAAATCAAAAAACAGTCCGAGATAATGTCCGCTTTTTCTTATCCCACCCAAAAAACCTTCTTGTTTGAAAGTGGAAAAAATTTTTCCTAACTTAATTAGAATTGGTTGCATAGCTCTTATTCTAAAGCATCCGTTTGCGCTTGGCAAATAAAGAAAATGCCGTTATAATCAAATTATGCTTAATTTTACGAAAAAAATAATTCTTGAACCAAAATGGCAAAAACGCTATACAATCTTGCGCTCTCTGCTTTATAGCGGAACGGTGGCTTTTTTGTTTGTTTTAGCTTATATAATAGTTTTTCCCTCCATCAGTCTAAATTATTCCTTTTCCGCCAGAGCATCTTCCAACAAAAATACCATTTCCGACCCGCGCAATTCCGACAACTCCGCACTTAAAAAAGGGGTTTTGCCTGACAAGAAATTACTCTTTGATACAACCATTATGGGAAATTTTTCCGATGCCACAATCAATATTGTTCTTGGAAAAAATTCCAATCAAATCTCAAATGGTACGCTTTCTGTTAAAAAATCATATCGAGCATTTCTTTATCCAACCGGCGATCCTATTGGCTTTAAAGATGGAAGCTTGCTTTTTTCCGATGGAAATTTTTATATTATTTCCAATGGCGAAAAACGCCAATTCGCCTCGCAAACAATCATGCAAGATCTTGGCTTTTCCATCGGAATGTTCACTCCTATAGAAAAAAATGAATTGATTTATAACAAAACCGGCAACACCATTGAGGATGCTTCTGCATATCCAAATGGAACGCTTTTTCTGATTGACGGAGAATATTACCAATTAAAAAATAACCAGCTCTATCTTTTTGTGAGTGAAAAAGCTTTTCTTTCCCGCTATGATGCTAATTTAGCACTCAAAAAAGATTCCTCCTTTTTGGAAAAATTTCCCTTAGCCGATGATCAAATCGGATTGGCAGATGGAACTCTGGCATCAATCGGAACTTCTGTCTTTGTTTTAAGTAAAAATAAAAGTTATTCCATTTCCAGTCCGCAAGTATTTGAAATGATGGGCTTCAACTGGAGCGATGTTTATCAAGCTAACTCAGAAGAAGTTGGTATTTACAAAAAACAAAAATTCTCTATTCAAGGCTTCACTCATCCTGATGGAACGATTTTTGAAGATGCTCAAACGAAAAATTATTATATCATAGAAAATGAACAAAAACATCAAATAATCGGAACTGAGCTTTTGAAATCATATCTAAAAATTCATCCCGTGCTAATCGATAGTGCCAGCTTGAATAACACCGTAAATTGCACATTTAAAAAAGATTTGCTAACACTGCGCGATTCTTATTCATGCACAATCCCTTTGAAAAAAATAATGACTGAAAAAGGCAACGATTATCAGTTTATCGGAGAATTTAATTCAGGAATTCGTATCAGTCAAATTAGCGCTATCTTCAATACGGCTCCCAATATTTCCAATCTGCGAAATTCACTTTCCAATATAAAAGCATCTCTAATTAGCAACTATAATACAACTCGATGAAAAATAAAATAACTCTTTTTATCAAAAATCTAAATCATAAACAAAATTTATTGCTTATTTACAAACTTCTTTATGATATGGCTTTTATTTTACTTTTTTTATTTTCCTGTCTGACAATCACGGAAGGATTTTTGCCAAATTTTTTATCTTCACACTTAAATGTCACTTCGCTTATCTTATCGCTACTTATTGTATTAGTGGCAATCGGAAAACTTGGAGAAAAACTCGATCTGCACTATTCAATAATTTCAATTCGCAAAAAAAAATCAATCCCCTTTTTAGTGGTGCTTATAATTTTACTTTTAGGCAGTTCAATATTAAAATTTCCGCTTTGGGAAAATTTATTGATTATATCCGGAATGCTTTATTTGCTCTTCATTTTTTATCGTATCATTCTTAGAGCTGAACACTGATCTTCATTTCTTGAGAATTACGCAAGATAGTTAATTCAATTTTTTCTCCCTTGTTGTGTTTGTATAACAAATCGGGAAGTGTTTGATTATCCGTTATTTTGTCTCCTGAAATCGCAATTATAATATCTCCGAGCTTAAGTCCGGCACTGGCAGCTGGAGAATTAGCAATAATTGCCAAGCCTTGTTGCGTAGAAGGAGAATAAATCACTGCGCCATTTTGTACAGTTAAATTATTCAATAACGCATATGTTTTCGTGATTGGCAAATAATAAATTCCCAACACCGAATTATTAGCTATTGTCTTATTAATTTCCTTATTTAGAACATTTTTAATTTTACTGGAAGGTATTTGAAAGAAGAAAGTTTTTCCATCACGATCATTCTCACCGGTTAATCCAATCGTTTGCCCGGAATAATCAATAAGCGGTCCACCGACAAAATCAGCCTTTCGAATTAAATCCGTTTCAAAAACTCCTTCCATTTTTTCTGAAGATGCAATTGTTTTATCAGATAAATTATATTCATAATTAAACTTGTTTAAAATTCCCGTAGCAAAAAACGAATTATATATACCCGAAGTATTGCCTATGGCGATCACTCGCTCTCCAATAATCGCATCATCGGAATTTCCGAAAGAAATAGCAGAAAGATTACTGGCGTTTATTTTTAGAAAGGCCAAATTGCTATATGAATCAATATCCAAAAGTGTCGCGTCATAAACGTTATTATCATTCGTTATGACTTTATAGCTGGCATTTTGAGGAAAAATCGCGCTTGAATAGGTCATAATTAATCCATCGCTAGTTGCAATAACACCAGTTCCGTTTTTACTGATTGGCAAAATAGCTACTTGACCCTTTTTTTCCGCAACAGTTTCAGAAGAAATTATATTTACAACAGAAGAAATTACCGGAGCAGCAATTTTTCCCACTGAAGTATCGTCTTTAACATAGACTTGCTCTGTTTTGTTGATAACCGTAACATCATTAGTTGCTTTTTTGAAAAAAGAATATCTTGAAAAAAACTTAACTGTCGCTAAATAGGGAAATATGTATTGATTTGCGACTATTCCACTCAATGCACTGACAAGGATAATAATCAAGATAAAAAAAATCTTTCTCATTTTACTCATAATATAAAAAATAAAAAAATTAAATGGCTGGCGTCCATTTTGAAGTGAGCAAAATAATCACTATCAAGCAAGAAAAAAACACCGCTCCCAATAACATTCTCTTCTGATTTAAAATACCCAAAAAATAGCTTTGCACAATATCCCAAAGCATATAATAGAGTATAAGGGCAATTACTCCCGTGGTCAAATAACCAAACGGCCAAAAATTTATAGACCAAGCCAATTCCGCCATAGATAAGCCCAAAACAAAGCTATATAGCCAAGCCGTATTTTTCTTGTCATTTTTAACAATTATAGAAAAATACTGATAACTCACAAAAAGGGTGATAAAAAAATATACCAGCATTAAAACATAAAGCGGGACCAGGAAATTCAAATAAAGGCCATAGGCTCCGGCATAGGCGAAAAAAATTGTTGTTGAAGTGGCCGCCATATTCATTCCCCTGGCGGTCTGATCTTTTTCATAATTTCCCAATCGATAAGCGCCAAAAACAGCTAGATAATGCATCATGCTTGCTAACAAAATAAAAATCTGACGCTCATAAAAAATTCCTATCAAATACAAAAGTGCTATTGAAGATAATGTAAAAAGAATAGGTAAAACCGAAAATCTCCATTTTTTGCCAATAATCTTTCCCTCGCGCAAAGAAAACAGAAGCAATAAAAAAGAAAAGAAGAGGACTTGATTGCTGTTATTATGAACATACGAAATAATTTCCAAAAAAAACAGAAACAGCAAGCTATAAAAAAATGGGCGCAACTTTAAAAACATAATTTTTTAATTTTTTCTTTCTTCCAATTTCACTTTAATTTCTTTCACGCTTCCCTTGTGCCAAACTTTCAAAGTTACTTCATCCCCAACATTGGCATTGGAAACTAAATCTGTTAGGCTGTTTTTATCATCAATTTTAGTACCGTTTATTTCCAAAATAACATCATTTTCCATAATTCCCGCTTTGTCAGCCGGAGAACCGGGAATTACGGCGAAATCAGTTATATTTTGCCCCCTCAGAACCAGCACCCCATAATTAAAAGGCAGATTGATTTGTTTTTGCAAGCTGGCATCAATCGGAATATAGCGAACGCCAAGATATGGAATAGATATTTTCCCTGTTGCTTTTATTTGATTAATCATTTTTTCAACTTGTGAAATTGGCAACGCAAATCCGACATTTTGCGCACCTTGCGCCATTGCCACATTGATTCCGACTACTTGTCCTTCAATATTCAAAAGTGGTCCGCCGGAATTTCCCGGATTAATCGCCGCGTCTGTTTGAATAATATTTGTTAATTTTTCAGAATCGCCAAAGCCTCCTCCGGCAGTTAGATTTCTTTTTAATCCGGAAATAATTCCCTTACTGACCGTATTGGAAAATTCTCCGAGAGAATTGCCGATTGCAATCACCGTTTGACCAATATTTAAAGAATTAGAGTCGCCAAAATTTAAAACAGGAAAATTCGATCCTTCAATTTTTATCACCGCCATATCATTCACCGGATCTCTTGCAAGAACTTTTGCTGGATATTCCTTCCCATCATTTGTTACTACAGTATAATCAGCTGTCGTATCCGAAACCACATGTTTATTTGTTACAATCATCCCATCCTCCGTAATAATAAATCCCGTCCCTCCTCCGATTTTTTCTTTTTGTGTTCCATTTTGAGTAGAATTATTTTGATTTTGATTGGCAGATCCGGAACCGGAATTATCTGGCAATCCCGATCCATTATCAAACAAACCAAAGGGATCAAAAATATTATTTTGTAATTTAGAAATGTCTTTGCTTATCACAATACTAACCACCGCCGGAGATGCTTTCTTAACCACATCAATTACTGCCGAATCCTCCTCAACAATTTTTTCTCGCGATACAGCCGGATTTTCTTTTGCCACAGACGGACTGTTGCTATTTAACTGATTATGGAAAAACACAGGAAATCTCTGCTCCAAACCTCCAAAAAATTTATTACCAAAACCGCTTGCTATAAAGCCAAAAATCGATCCAAAAAAAGAAGACATGATCATCACACCCAAAAACAAAAAAATAAGATGCCCCCTATTATGCCGAGAATGACTAACTTTATTGTGTTTTTTTTCGCCACCGCTATTCTCATTTGATAGATCATGAGAAGTGTTTTCTAAATTTTCCATATATTTTTTTGAACTTATTATGCCTGTTCTTTTTCATAAAAGAACAGAAAAAATTTTCCAATTACCCCGCCACCTACTCCTCCATAGAAATTGCGCTTACGGGGCAACTATCAATCACATTTTGACAATCACAATCGCCACAATCGTCAGTAATGACATGTGACTTTCCATCCTCCACTCTAAAAACTTCCGGGCAAAGAGATTCGCAGGTTCCACAACCGATGCAAATATCCTCATCCACGCGTGCTTTTGACATATTGTTTAAAAAAATTAAAAATTAACTAATTTATTATAACAAAACAGATATATCTCCGGGGGAATTCTTAATTAGATTGTCTTCGAAATTTTTCAAATCATTATTTTTAAATTCAACTTGTCCATCATTTTTATTCCAATAAAAATCCACGGAGAAAATATGGATATTCATATTTTTTTCATACTTAGACAGCCAATCGGAAAAACTTGTTGTTCTTATAAAAATTTGTCGGAGCTTCAACTCTGCTATTCCATTTTCGCTTCTCTGATCTTCAACTTTAACAATGTGATAGCCGAGTCTGCTTTTGATAATATCGCTATATTCACCCTTTTTTATGGCAAAAACCGGGGACACCATTTCATATAACATTTCTTTTGCGCTAAGCCAACCCAAATCTCCGCCACTGGAAGCGCTTTCCCCTTCCGAATACTTTTTTGCTACTGCTTCGAAATCTTTTCCACTTTTTAATTCGTCCAGTGCGGCGGAAATTTTGTTCTTAGCGGAAACATTTTCCGGATCGGTTTCATTCAAATTGGCAATCAAAGCGGATCTATACATATCCGGCTTAACAATATTTTCTTCAAAATCAGATAGATTCCAACCGTACAATTTTAATAAATTATTTTTTAAAAATGTTTCACTGCCATATTCTTTCATTTTTTGAGAAACATTTTGTGCAATACTCGTCGAGCTAATCACAATTCCTCGTTTTTTCGCTTCATTTTCAATTAATTTATTTTCAATTAATTTATTAAGTACATTTTTTTCTTTGATTGCCAATTTCTTTTTTCCATCATCGGAATTAAAATCGATTTTAATTCCCAAATTGGAAAAATCCTGATTCTCATAAAACATTTTAGCAGAATTTAAATTATCCTTCAACTTGCCGATTGAAATAAAATTAACGCCACCCCATTCTGCAATAGGATATGGAATATACTCAGCTGTTTTTACTACTATTTTATTATCACTATTGAATGCATAAATAAGAATGGAAATGGTTGCCAAATAGACCGCGAAAAGAATTGCCAGCCCGATCATAACTGTCTGTATTTTTATTTTTCTGTCATTATTTTTTTTTTGCATAAAATAAATTCAGTCTTTTTAGTTTTAATACTTAAAAAAATAATTCCACCATTTTTGCAAATTAGATATTTTAATGGTAATTTGTTGTTGTTGTTTATTTTTTTCAATGATATTCACATCTGTGTTTATATTTTTTTCAGCCACTCCCGGCACAATAACCACCATTTTTTCTCCCGGTTTTTGTAAGTTTAATTTATCGCGCATTTCTTTTTCCTGAGAATCTTTTCCTTCAAAATATTTCAATTTATCGGCTAAATGTAAATTATCCCCTTGAATTCTGTCCGCATCCGCTTGTAAATCATTAATGTTTTTTTGAATCTGTTTTTTTTGATAAGTTTCTTTTAAAATTGCCAGAACAATAAAAACCAGGGCAACTAAACCCAAAAAAATTATTATCCTGATTAGCCAGGAATTTTCCTTTTTGTCCGAATGATTTTTTCGCATATTATTTGCCTAGCATTGAAAGAGCTGGAGCAATTGTAAAAGCCACCATTGAAAGAACGGCTAAAATGGAAATCACCACCCAAATTCGATATATTTTTTTATTGCGTTTTTTAAAACTCATATTATTATATTAACAAAATTTTAAAAATTTAACAACACTCAATAAATAAATGCTGATAATGCTGAAAAAACAATAAAAAATGTCCCGATACCAATTTTGGCACCGGGACATTTGCTATTATTGTGAATTTAAAATATCAAAAACCTTTAAGGAAAAACTTTTTAAATCATAAGGCTTTTGAATAAACCCGTTGCAACCGAGTTGTGCAATTTCTTGCACCATTCCTTCTTGACTATATCCGCTGGAAAAAATAACTTTAACTTTTGAATCAATTTCCCGTAAACGTTTAAAAACAACCTCTCCAGACATGTTTGGCATAATCATATCTAAAACGACCAGGTTTATTTTTCCTGGATTTTTTAAAAAAATATCAATAGCTTCAGCCCCATTTCCAGCTGTTACTACTTGATATCCCATAAATTCCAACATATCCCTTCCAACACTAGCAACCAAATCCTCATCATCAACAAGAAGAATCGTCCCTTTTCCAAAAGATATTACTTCATCTTTTCTTGCTTTTAGGGAATTTTGTTTTTCAGAAGCTGGAATATGGATTGTGAAAACTGTGCCACGATCTAATTCGCTACTAACATTGATAGCACCTCCATGTGTATTGATGATTCCATAAGCCATTGCCAATCCCAATCCCGTGCCTCTCCCCATTTCTTTTGTCGTAAAAAATGGTTCAAAAATTCTTTTTTTAATTTTTGGATCAATTCCCTTTCCGTTGTCACTAAATAATATTTCTACATATAACCCCGGCTTAAGCGAATATATTGAAGCTGTTTCTTTGGTTAAAATAATATTTTTTGTTAGAATAAAAATTTTCCCATCACCTTCCATCGCTTGGCAAGCGTTTATGCAAAGATTCAAAAAAACTTGCTTCATTTGATCGGCATCAGCCATTGCCAACCATGGATTTTCCTGAAATTCTTCGATTATGGAAACTTCCTTTTTTGTTCTTGAAAACATTTCCAGGGTTTCTTTTATGAGCTCATTTATATTCGTAGGACAAATATTATAACTTCCTTGGCGAGCAAAACCCAAGAGTTGCCTAGTCAGCGCCGATCCGTTTTCCGCGGCTTTATTAATATTATTCAGCCGATCCTTAATAATATTATTTGAAGCAAGCTCAGAAATCATGGAAAGAAGGGATGCGTTACCCAAAATTACCATAAGTAAATTATTAAAATCGTGCGCAATCCCGCCAGCTAATAATCCCAAAGAATTCATTTTATCAACATGTCGCAATTCTTCTTCAAGTTTTTTTCGCTTGGTAATATCACGAGTAACGGAAATAATACCTGTTGCCTGTTGCTTTTCGTCTCGAATGTAGCCAAAGGTTATCTCCACATCAATAATTGATCCGTCTTTTTTATATTCCTTGAGTTCCAAAATTTGAGTTCTGTTCGGATCCGCTATCCCACTTGCCTCCAAAAGCTTTTCCTCTTTATAGAGTCGTTTAACCGTCAGCAATGATTCGGGAGTCAGCACCTGATCCAATGTTTCTTTCATTGCCTCCTCGACTGTCAATCCTCGCAACGCCATAACCGCCGGACAAACATGCTTCAAATTTAATTCCATATCATAAATAGTCGCGGTATCCACCATAAAAGTAGCAATGAGTTTGAATGTTTCCAATTCTTTGGCCATTTGACGAAATTCCATCAAGCAAGCATCAATTTCTTTTCTTTTTCCTATCGTCAAATCGACTTCCGCCAAAATCTTTTCCAATTTTTCTATCATCAGCCTTTCTCCTTTTTATGTTGTAATCCGAATTATTAAAGAACTATCTTTAAGAAGTTATTCTAAGCCTTTTTTCAATCTTGTCAAATATTCCGATTTCTTTTTCTTAAAAAACCAAACCGACACCAACCTATTTACGCTTAAGCGTGTTCGTTTTTCAAACTAGTGTTGGTTATTTTTATCGCTTATTGTACTTTTTTAACTTCTTTTTTATTCAATATCTCCGATTTCTTGCAGCTTAATTAACTTTTGATAAAGACCGCCGAAATTTTTTAAAAGCTCCAAATGATTGCCTTCCTCAGCCACCTTTCCCCGTTCCAATACAATAATTTTATCAGCTTTTTTAATTGTACTTAAACGATGAGCAATCACAATTACCGTCCTGTTTTTACTGATTTTATCCATTGCATCTTGAATAAGTCGTTCGGAATATGAATCAAGGCTTGAAGTTGCCTCGTCAAAAATAAGAATGTGCGGATTAGCCAAAATTGCCCTGGCAATTCCCACACGTTGCCTTTGTCCGCCGGAAAGTTTAATTCCACGCTCTCCCACAATCGTGTCATAACCATTTTTAAGTTGCAAAATAAATTCTTCCGCATTGGCAATACGCGCTGCCGCTTTTATTTCGGATAAAGTTGCATTGGGTTTAGCATAAGAAATATTTTCTTTTACGCTGGTATCAAAAATTTCCACTTCCTGAGGAACAATCGCTATAAAACGCCGAAAGGCATAGAGATCGTATTCACGCAGATCATGTCCATCTAAAAGAATTTGCCCGCTCAAAGGATCATAATGCCGATAAATCATCCGTGCTACAGTAGTTTTTCCTCCGCCAGACGGACCGACAAGTGCCGTTACGCAACCGGAATTGATTGTGAAATTAACATTATTAAGAGCGCAATTTTTACTATCCGCATAACAAAATGATAAATTTTTAAATTCAATAGCACCATCGATATTTTTCGGTTTAATTCCTTGCGGATTATTTTTAACTGTTTCTTCTTCTCTCGATAATACATATAATCGCTCAACTGCCTCGCTGGATTCCATAATGCGATCATAAAGACGCGAGATGCGAAATAGCGATAGTAAGGCTTTTTCCGAAATAGTGTAGACAAAAACGATACTGCCAATGGTAATTCGTCCTTTAATCACAAGATAAATTCCAAAAAACAAAACACAGCCTCTGCCAAGATCAATAACCAGATTTCTAAGTAAGTTATATTTCAGGACTTTTCCAAATTCATTCAATGTGCTACTTGCCACATTCTTCGTCGCTTGCAAAAATTGCCTATGCTCACGCAATTCTTGTACAAAAGATTTTACCGTATTAATGTTGACAATTGATTGTGTCATTAGACTTCCCGCCACCTCCTGCGCATCAAAACGTTTTTTACGAAAAGAAAAAACTGATTTATTGAGTCGTAAAGTAAGAAAAATAAACATTGGAACAAAAATCAAAATAATCAAGCCAAAGCGCCAATCAACAATAAAAAGCGTAATGGTGGTAAAAATAATTTGAAAAACGGTTGGCGCCACTTCCCAAAAGAAATTACTGAACAAATTATCAATTT
The DNA here is from genome assembly GCA_021777675.1 of bacterium. Classification (GTDB taxonomy): domain Bacteria; phylum Patescibacteriota; class Minisyncoccia; order Moranbacterales; family UBA2206; genus UBA9630. Next base: position 31,868 of record JAJYDG010000004.1, read on the forward strand.
TATCCACTCCGCGATTGATTTTGATTATTTTGCTTCCGGTATTTTCTTTTTCGTGATAACCAAGACCCAAAAAAACCATTTTTTTATGGGCATTTGCCGAAAGATAGGATAAAATTTCCACCAAAATATCAAACACCTTTCGATCACTGAAATAATCCATCATTGAAGTTGTCTGATTTACAAAAAACATTAAAAAAATCAAAATAAAAATATTTTTAATTTGAGCCACATTGAAATTAGTGATTTTATCAATCACTAATTTCAATAAATAAGGACCGACTAAGCGTACAAGCTCTGTTAGCATAATTAACACAAACAACCGTAAAATAGCTTTGCGACTTGGCTTAAAAAGTTCCCATATATGCTTCCAAAAACTTCCCAAATCAATTTTGGTTTGTTTTTCTTCAACTTCTTTTGACATAATCTTTCTTGAAATAAATTATTTTTTCAAAACCGCCAGAAAAGCTTCCGAAGGAATTGCCACTCTGCCAATAGTTTTCATTTTTTTCTTACCTTTTTTTTGTTTTTCCAAAAGTTTCTTTTTACGCGAAACATCGCCACCATAAAGTTTGGCAATAACATCTTTGCGAAAAGCTTTAACAGTTTCTCGCGCAATTACTTTTCCGCCAATTGCGGCCTGAATGGCAATGTTAAAATTTTGTCGCGGTAATGCGTCTTTTAATTTTTCCACTACGTGTTTTCCCTCTTTAAATGATTGAGATTTGGGAACGATGCGGGAAAAAGCTTCTATTTTATCTTCGGAAATTATAATATCCAATTTCACCAATTCATTCGGACGATAATCTAAAAAAACATAGTTCATTGAAGCATAACCGGAAGATGCACTCTTAAGATCATCGTGTAAATTGGTAATCACATCCGTCAATGGACAATTAAACTTCAAAATCATTCGCTCACTATTTAGGTATTCCGTATCGATATATTGCGCCCGGGTGTTTTTCATTACTTCCATAATCGATCCCAAATAACCGGATGGAGAAACTAATTCTAAATAAACATAGGGTTCGAAAATTGCTTCAATTGATGACGGATCGGGTAATTCCGACGGTGAATAAATTTTCAACCTTTCTTTTTTTCCTTTTAATTCAACTTCGTAGACAACGCTTGGTGTGGTGATTGTCGGATTGATTTCAAACTCAGCACTCAAGCGAGCCTGGATAATTTCCAAATGCAATAGACCCAAAAAACCGCAACGAAAACCACGACCAAGCGCCAGATTGCTTTCTGGCTCAAAAACAAAAGCCGCATCATTTAATTTTAACTTGGAAAGCGCATCGCGCATTAAGTTATAATCATCGCCGGAAGTCGGATAAAAAGACGCATACACCATTGGACTGACTTCGCGATAACCGGGTAATTTTTCCACCTGAGCTTTAAACTTGGAAAGCGTAACGGTGTCCCCGACCTTGCAATATTCCACACTTTTAAATCCGGTTGCTATATAACCGATTTCTCCCACTTTTAACTTTTGAGTTTTTTGTAAATCTGGCTTAAAATAACCCGCTTCAATCACATCGCTTTCCGCTCCCGTTGCCAGCATTGAAATTTTCTCTTCTGCTGAAATCTCTCCATCAATCACTCGAACATAGGCCAAAACACCTTTATATATATCGTATTTTGAATCAAAAACTAATGCACGAAGTGGTTTATTTTCATCACCTTGAGGTGCGGGAATTTTTTCTATAATTTTATTCAACAATATTTCCACACCCTGACCTGTCTTTCCGGATACTTCCAAAATATCTTCTTTTTTACAACCAATAATTTGCATGATTTCCGCTTTAACTTTTTCCACATTAGCATTTGGCAAATCAATTTTATTAACCACAGGAATAATTTCCAAATTATGATCAATGGCTTGATAGAGATTAGCCAATGTTTGCGCTTGCACTCCCTTGGTTGCATCGACTAGAAGCACAGCCCCTTCAACAGCTGCTAATGAACGCGAAACCTCATAACCAAAATCAACATGCCCGGGAGTGTCAATCAAATTTAAAATACGCCCTTTGTAGTGCATGCGAACAGGCTGCATTTTAATCGTTATCCCGCGCTCACGTTCCAAATCCATCTGGTCTAGAAGTTGCTCTTTCATCTTACGCATTTCCACTGTTCCGGTTATTTCCAGCATACGATCAGATAAAGTTGATTTACCGTGATCAATGTGGGCAATTATACAAAAATTTCGAATATTATTGTTTTCTGGCATATTTTTCATTCTAACGGACTTTTAATTTTTCTTAACGCTGGATTCATCACCTTAGTATAAATCTGAGTCGTTCTTATGTTAGCATGCCCAAGCAATTCTTGCACGTAGCGCACATCAACACCGTTTTCCAAAAGATGCGTGGCAAAACTATGCCTGAGTGAGTGAAATGTCGCTTCTTTTTTGATGCCAGCCTTTTTCAATGCCTGCTCAAAAACCTTTTGAGCGGTTCTTTCAGCTAGCCTGCCTCCGCGTTCACTGGCAAAAACATAATTGTTAAGATTTTTGCCTGCAGTTAATTTTTCAATATTTCCAATCAACTTTTCCGGCAAAAGTGTTATCCGATCCTTATTCCATTTCGCGTCTTTGATATGAATAGTTAGTTCTGCTAGGCAAATATCCTTAACTTTCAAATTAATAATCTCACTAACTCGCAAGCCACCGGAATAGGCCAGTGCTATCATTAGATTATGCTTTTCATTGCTAATCACTGATAATATTTTATCGATTTCTGCTCGCGATAGCACAATCGGTAATTTACTAGGAGTTTTGGCAAAGCGCACATCAATTTTTCTCCGAAATTTCAAAACATTCCAGCAAAAAAAGTTAATCGCTTGCAAATGCTGGTTCGTTGTTTGCGATGACGCACCTGAATCGATTTTTGACAAAATATACTGCTTGATAAATTCGACGTCAACAATCTCAAAATCCTTTTGCTTAGTCTTTAGATAACTAGTGACACATGCGCGATAAGAATCAATAGTTTTTGGGCTATATCCCCTCAACCTAAGTTCATCTTCTAATTTTTTCAAATAGACATCCATTAAATTTTTTGCTATAATTTGAGCATAAATAAATTATACATAATATTCACAAATTTAGCAATATTATGCACAATATCCGAAAACACTTCAGATATAAACGAGTTAGCTGAAATATTCCTTTTCTTTTTTGGGCTATCGCCCAATTGTTTTAAAAAATTTTAAAATTTCTTTTTCATTAATTAAAGAGGGGGAATAAGGTGTTTTCTCCGCTCCGCTACGAAAACGATTTATTTTTAAGGGGAAAAATGTAATAATAAAATTATGACAACTACTGCATCAAGACAAATGACAACTGGAAAATCTTTTGAGTATGCTTTGCTTGTTCAATTTGAAGAAAAATTGAAAGACAAAACAAATCTTGAAGTTATCAAAAATTCTTCTTTTGAAATTGCAAAAGGCTGTTTTGAAAATGTGAGCGAAACAGAAAAGAGCGACTATTTACTCACCGCTAGTTTTGCAGTCAATTTTTTAATGGATATAGAGCCACGCCTCACAAACGATATTGGCAAAGACGATATTCTGCAACTTGAAATTTTATCAGATCAACATGGAAAATCAGGCGATGTTAGAGATGTTTTAGCAATTCGTTTATTGCAAAAATGGGAAATTGGAGTATCAGCCAAAAACAATCATCATGCAGTAAAGCATTCTCGGCTATCTTCAAATATTGATTTTGGTGAAAAATGGCTTGGAATAAAAACATCAAAAGAATATTTTGAAACAGTAACACCTATTTTTAACAATTTGGAAAAAATTAGAAAAGAAAGCAGTGCAAAGAAAAAGTGGAGTGAACTTGGTGATTATCATTCATCAATCTATATTCCAATTTTAAAAGCCTTTATTAAAGAACTGAAAAATCTATACAAAAAAGATTCTAAAAAAGTAGCGTCTAATCTAGTCGCATACCTCGTTGGAAATAAAGATTTTTACAAAGTTATTAAAGGCAAAAATAGTGTAGAAATACACGCTTACAATTTGAATGGAACATTAAATTTGCCTTTTGACGACATTCTTCCAAAATACAAAACACCAAAAGTTCCATTGCCAACAGAAATTGTTGATATTTGTTTCAAAACCGATAGCCAAACAACAGCAATAGTAACCATGAATAATGATTGGACTCTTTCTTTTCGTATTCATAATGCAAGTTCTAGGGTTGAATCGTCCTTGAAATTTGATATAAATCTTTTAAAATCCCCGAAAAAATTATTTAAAAACACACTAAATATTAGTCACGAATAATTATGAAAATAGCTTCATTGTTTACAGGTGCAGGAGGACTTGATCTAGGCTTTGAAAAAGCTGGTTTCCATGTCGTCTGGGCAAATGAATATGACCCAACAATTTGGGAAACTTTTGAACACAATTTTCCAAAAACAAAACTTGATAAAAGAAGCATTGTTGAGGTTCCTGCTTCTGAAATTCCCGATGTTGACGGAATCATTGGTGGACCACCTTGTCAAAGCTGGAGCGAGGCTGGAGCTGGACGTGGAATAAATGATAAACGAGGAAAATTGTTTTATGACTACATTCGTTTATTAAAAGAAAAACAACCAAAATTTTTTCTTGCAGAAAATGTATCAGGCATTCTTCATCCTAAACACAAAGAGGCTTTTTCAAATATAATAAAAGAATTTGAGAATGCTGGATATGAAATTTCCTGCAAATTATTGAATGCAAATGATTATGATGTTCCTGAAGATAGATTGCGTGTCATTATTGTGGGATATAATAAAAAACTAAAGAAAAAATTTGAATTTCCAGAACCGCAAAAATATAAACCAGTATTGAAAGACGCTATTTATGATTTGCGTTTAGCAAAACCTGCGTTAGATAAAAATAAAACAAATGGTGATGTATTAAAAATCCCAAATCACGAATACATGAATGGCGGTTTTTCTTCAATTTATATGTCGCGAAATCGTGTTCGTTCATGGGATGAGCCTTCTTTTACTATTCAAGCTGGCGGTCGCCATGCGCCAATTCATCCACAAGCTCCAAAAATGAAATTTATAAGTCAGAATGAAAGAGTTTTTGTTCCCGGCAAAGAGCATTTATATCGCCGTCTATCTGTTCGCGAATGTGCAAGAATTCAAACATTTCCCGATGATTTTATTTTTAAATATCGTGACATTGCTGACGGATACAAAATGATTGGAAATGCTGTTGCAGTAAATTTCGCTCATCATTTAGCAAAAAAAATAATGGCTGATTTAAAATAATACTTTAAATTACATGTCTGATCAAATCACTAATATATATCAGTTATTTCAAAAGTTCTCATGGAACAGTTTTTTAGATATTAACGAAGAGAAAAAATACATTAAACTAGCCAATTCTGAGGAATATATTTTCAAGAAAGAACAAGGTTTTTCAAAAATAAATTTTTTCAATTTTGATCCGACCCAAAGAAATGTTACAAAAAGAGAAAACTACCTTACCCTGCTTATTCATGATGATTTAAAGGCTTTAACTTTTATAAATTACTGGGCAAACGAAGAAAAAAATAACTTTGGATATAACTTTTCAAGAGAACATTGGATTTTCAAAAAAATATTTGAGGGCGTTGATACTGTAAAAATTTCAGCAAAATATAAAATAGATATTCAGAAAAGAGCAAAAACCCTATTGATAAAGCCTGAAAAATTTAAAGAGATACAAGAAGAAATCACAAAAATAGATAAAAGAGCCAAATCATCAAAAGCGAGTCTTCTTAATTTTTTAGTTAATCAAGCAAAATTCACTTTTTTGAATAAAAGAACTCAAAAAACCACAAGTATTACAAAGGGAGAATGTGACTTTCTCATTAACAGACTGAATCTAAACACAAAAAAGGAGAAAAAAGATTTTCAGCAATACTTAAATTCGGACGACATAACATCACTTGGCTCCCTCTTTGAGGAAATGATCAAAAAAGAGGTTTTTGATAAAGAATATTTTAGAAGGTTAGACGAGTATTTCATCAAAGAAAAATTGGAAAATATAATAGAAAATGGAAAGGAAATTCTGAATCTAAAGAGCGAAAGCGTAAAATCAAAAGAAGCCAAGAGGCTAATCCAAAAAATGTTTTCTCAACAAATAGGGCAATTAGAAACTGTTTGGCAAAATTTTTTCGATAAATACTTACTATACTTATTTTTTTCATATAAAAAAATTGTGCCCAAGGTTGAGTTAAACGATCTTGAAAGCCTAGACAAGCAATATCCAGACTTTATCGGGGTAAATCATTATGATGGAATTGATATTATTGAAATTAAAACACATCTAAAAAATATCCTTACTTGGGACAGAAATCATAAAAATTTTGCGTTTTCGTCAGAAATGAGTAAAGCAATCATTCAAACAATTAATTACATGGATGCCATTTCAGACGACAAGATTAAAAAATCAAAAGATAAAAAAGACATCCTGGACTATCTTAATATTGATGAAAATCTTTATAGACCAAAAGGAATTATAATTATTTCGTCTAAAAATAAAATCTGCAAAAATCAAAACAGGCTATCAAAAGATCAAAAAACCAGACTTAGCAAAGATTTCACAAAACTTAGAAATAGTATCCATAACATTCAAATATTTACTTTTGATGAAATTTTATCAATCGCAGAAAGATATACAGAGAATATAAATTCGAATTTAATAGGAAAATAAAATGTTTTCGGTCGGGCAATTCACCCCTTTAGTTCCCCTCTTGCCCCTCCCTCAAACAGAATAAGGAGTTTTGGATTTTGGGCATTCACCCCTAGCCCCTCTGCCCAAAATCCAAAACGGAAAAAGAAATTTGAAAATTTTTTAAAACAAGTTTTCTTATCAGAAAACAAAAGAAAAGGAATACATCAGCTAACACGGCATATCTGGTTACGGCTTTTATACAAAAGCCTCCACCCATATTTGCCTTCGCTACGCTACGGCAAACATCAGATATGCCGAAACGTTATGTGAAATAAAATTCTTTTTCTTTTTTAAACTTGCTTTTTTATAATAAGGAAGAATAAGTTTTTTTATCTATTTATATAGGGGTATGAGGTGTTTTTTCTGCCCACAAAGGGACAGTAAAAAACGATTTTATTTTATATTTTTGAAAACAATATGAACGAAATTAACTTAAACGCATTTTTAAAACTTTTATCAGAGAAACTTGGCAAACAAATAACCTTTTCTAAATACGAAGAAAAATCAGGAGACAAAGAAATTCATAAATTTATGCCTCTCGTTGTTGGCTGGATTGGAATCGTGCGAGTTTATCCCCGCTGGTTTCCTGACCATGATGTTGAAATTGCAACTCGCTTTATAAATCATATTAAAGAAATTGTAAGAAAAAAAGAATTTATATGGAACGATTAAGCCAAGAACTAAACCCGAAGAAGAAAGAATTAAAAGTTGATATTATCCGCCATGGTCCGTCAACTTATCGACAACCTAAATGGACTGATGTAAAAACAGCTGATGATTTAAACACAATTGGTCGTTTTGTTGATGGTGCAAAAACAGAAGAAGAAATTTCGCAAGGTAAAAAAGAAGCCGTTGAAATAATTAAAAAAACGGCGGAAGAAATTGCGAATGAAATTGAGCCAGGCGAAGAAGTTGTTATTTGGTCGTCGCCAACAGGCAGAACGCTTGAAACAGCCCGAATTATCAGTGAGGTTTTACGAGAAAAAGGCATAGAATTGCGAAGCAAGGGAACATCAGAAGAATATGGTATTAAAATCTTTGAGAAATTAGGAGAAGTAAAAAATTTCTCATGGCCACTATTTGAACCACTAATGAATGGTGGTGAAGTTGAATTTAACGAAAATAAATTCAAAATTGACAAAACATTGTCCAATCCAGATAATATCGGCCATCCTGATTATTTCACATCTGACGCAATCAAAAATATTTCTAATGAGGCAAAGACGAAATGGCCAAAAGACTACGTGAATGAAATTGAAAAATTTGAAAGTTTCGCAGAAGTAAATAAAAGAATGATTGATATGCTTAGTCGTTTGAAGAAAGTCGGCGACAAAAAATATAGAGTAATTATAGTTACACACGATGCGCTTACGGGCGGGATTGTAAAAACTTTTACTCACGATAAATTATCAGGAATAAACCCTGGTCAACGTATTTCATTAGAAAGAAAAGAAGATAAATTAGTAGTTACAAGAGTCGGTGATATAACCGAAGGAAATTCTGAAAAAGACATTACGGAACAATAAGGGGTCTTTAATTTTGGGCATTCACCCCTTTTATTCCCCTCTGCCCAAAGCCCAAAACAGAAAATCTTATTTTGCACTATTTTATAAAAAAGAAGACCAGAAAGAAACTAATAATAAGGATGAGAAAAAATTACATCGCCTAACAAGTTGTATCAGGTTCCAGAAATTTGCCTCAATTATATTCCAAAGGAGCGCAAATTTCTTCCACCCAAATTTTTGCCTCTTTAGGTCTTTTGATATAACATTAAGGAAGCGAGGCAAAAACTTCAGATATTCTGATACGTTATCTGTAATTATTTTGAAATTTGTAGCCTTTAATGGTATGGCAAAAAATTATTTTATCAACTTAAAATACCCTTCCAATGAAAAATGAATTAAAAAATCAGTTAATCAAAATCGCCAAGGAGAAAATCTCAGACATTGATGTTTCCCATGATTTTGACCATGCAATGAGAGTCTTATCTAATGCTGAGCGAATTGCCAAAGATGAGGGTGGCGATTTGGATATTATTTTTCCCGCTGCCTTGTTCCACGACATAATCGTGTACCCGAAAAATCATCCCGATAAACATAAATCACAAGAAGAAAGCGCGGAATCAGCGGAAAAAATACTAAATTCTTTTGGCAATTTTCCGCAAACAAAGATTGAAAAAGTTAAAACATGCATCTTGGAATGTTCTTTCAGCAAGGGAATCGTTCCTAAAATGTTAGAATCGCAAATTTTGCAGGACGCTGACGGGATTGAAGCGACCGGCGCAATATCTATCATGAGAACTTATTCTTCGACTGGACAAATGAAAAGGCCTTTTTACAATATTGAAGATCCGTTCTGCAAAAATCGCACGCCCGACACTACAAAATTTGCATTAGATTTGTTCTATGAGCGATTGCTGAAAGTTGCTGAAAGAATGCATACAAAAACTGCCAAAAAAATTGCCAAAAGAAGAACTGATTTTTTAATTACTTTCCTAAAAGAGTTTGAATTGGAACTGAAAGGAAAATAATTTTGCCATCTATATTGAATCAGCCACAAATTTCAAAATAACTCTGCGGATTTGCTTTTTTCAACCTTGCTAATAAACTGGTCAATTAAAAAATATCTCACAATTGAAAAACTAATGCCCAAAGCAAATCCTTGCCCCGTTGCACTCTCACCCTTCCTTTATATATAATCCATAAGGTGTCAGGGTTCGGGACAAATAACACGGTATAACTGGTTCGCTCGTTGCACCACGCTCAACCCATATCCGCCGAAGGCGGACATCTCAGATATACCGAAACATTATGAAAAAATTTCGCTGAGCCCACCGAGCAAATCCGTGCACGATATGTGAAATAATTTTTTTACTTTTTATATTTTTTCTCAATCCGCTTTTTTATAATAAGGAAGAATATGTTTTTTTATCTTTTATATAGGGGTAGCAAGGTGTTTTTTCTGCCCAAATTTAAACTATACAAAGATGATTGTTTGAATATTTTAAACTCTCTACCAGAAAATTCGGTAGATATGATTTTTGCCGATCCGCCCTATTTTCTTTCAAGCGGTAGCTTTACTTGTCAAAATGGGCAAATGGTTAGCGTAAAAAGGGAGATTGGGACTTAACCAATGGAACAAAGAAAAATTTTGAATTTCATAATGGATGGATAAAAGCGTGTCGTCGAGTCTTGAAACCAAAATGATTTAAAAGTTGAATAGCACAAATAATCCTAGTTTTTTCTTTTTAAATTATGCTTTACGGACATAAAAGGTACAGAATTTTGTAGTTATTCCAAAGCACTTTTTTATTCCTGAAATTATTAAGAAAAGAAAGTTACTTTCGGAAAATGCCAGACAAGCCGGATGGGTTGGTTGTAATATTTTACTTCAAAGTATTCCACAGAGTGGAAAAATTTTTTATGTAAAAAATGAAAGGTTTGAAAAAAAGGGGGATGTTTTAAAAAATTGGAATAAAACCTTATTCTTAACTTGTATGGAAAGATGATAAGTATTTAGATTTTTCAGACAAAAAATTATATCCGCAATTTCAATTATGGTATATTTAAATTAGTGTGGCTCTAGCTACCCCCAGAGGCAACAATTAGGGCTTCACTAAAGGCCATGAAAGATGAGGTTTTTTTTCAAGAAAAACATTGCTGAGCGCTATAAGCTTCAAATTGATAATTTAATCAAAGAAGGTGCTCATAACAAAATTGTTATACCGAATTCATATTATGTCAAAAACAAAGCCATCCTATCGCAAAACTAAATTTGGTATTCTTTCGATTTCTTAAATTGAAGCCATGATTTACTGATGGCGTTGCTAATGTAAACGCCTTTTTGTTGCGCGAATTTGAAAATTTGCCCATAAATATAAAAACAAAACGAGACTGTTTGTTTGGAATGGCGGGAACGGCCGGACTCGAACCGGTGACCTACTGCGTGACAGGCAGTCGCTCTAACCAACTGAGCTACGCTCCCTTTTTGAAATTTTAAATTGTAAATTAAAATTTACTTCGTACCAGGGGTGGGACTCGAACCCACGACCTCAGCGTTATGAGTGCTGCGCTCTAACCAGCTGAGCTACTCTGGCCAAAACTATTTCTTATTTAAATTCATTGTGTT
>JAJYDG010000005.1 GCA_021777675.1 bacterium
GTGCAGTCAATATACCTACGAGGCAATTGATCGTTTTGGCGTTTTAAGAGGTGGCTGGCTGGGCTTAAAAAGAGTTTTGCGTTGCCATCCATGGAGCGATGGCGGTTATGATCCTGTTCCAAAAAAATAATTGGTTAATAAATAAAATTGTGTTTACCGATGAAGTTAAAATAAAAGTTATCGCCGGTCAAGGAGGAGATGGCGTAGTAGCTTTCAATAAAATTAAAATGAGTCTTGGCCCAACGGGCGGAAAAGGTGGCAACGGTGGAAATGTCTATTTTGAGGGTGTATCCAATTTATCAGCACTGAATAAATATAAACATAAAAATGAGTATTGTGCTGAAAACGGGCAAAACGGAAAAAAAGACAACTCCGAAGGCAAAAGTGGAAAAGATTTGGTTTTAACCGTTCCGATTGGCAGTGTTTTGCATAATATGCAAACAAGAGAAGAAATCGATATTACTCAGGTTGGTCAAAAAATACTTGTGGCAAAAGGTGGAATTGGCGGCCGGGGAAATTTTAGTTTTCGTTCTCCAACCAATACTTCTCCCAAAGAAAGAGAGCTGGGCAAGCCGGGAATGGAATTTGATTTTTATATCGAGCTAAGATTTATTGCCGATATTGGCTTAATCGGTTTGCCTAATGCGGGAAAATCATCCTTACTTAATGAGCTTACGAAAGCTGATGCTAAAGTGGGAAATTATAACTTTACCACCTTGGAGCCTAATTTGGGCGTGATGGATGGATTGATTTTGGCTGATATCCCCGGATTGATTGAAGGTGCTTCGCTGGGTAAAGGCTTAGGAATAAAATTTTTGCGCCATATCCAAAGAACGAAAATTTTAGCGCACTGCATTAGCTTGGAATCGAATGATTTATTTGGCGATTACGAAATCATTAAAAAAGAATTGCAAAATTATGATCAAAAATTAGCAAAAAAGAAAGAAGTGATTTTATTGACAAAATCAGATATGTTTGATGAAAAATCAGTCAAAAAAAAGATTGAACAAATAAAAAAAGAAAAAAGTGGTTTGGAGATATTTGCTATTTCCGTTCATGATCAGGACGGCTTGGAGAATTTGAGAAGAAGACTTTTAACGATGCTAAAAAAATAATTTATGTATTGGATTTTTTCCATTTTATTTTTATTTGCCGTTATGATTCCGGATATTATCCGTGGGCCGGTTTATTTTCTCAAAGAAGAGCGGGCGGAGGAATTAATGATTTTTATTTTAGGCTCAATCGCTTTTTTGACTTTTATCCGCAATGAGCGACGCGTTGTGGCTCAAAAAAAAGAGAAAGAGAACGCGCAAAAAAAAATTGATCAAACAGTCAAGGATTTAGTTGATTCTTACAGTTATATTGGAGAAGTGAATCGTAAAATGGATATTTTAATGGAGGTGGCATTGGGCTTGACAGATCGTTCATTATTGGATGCGAAAAAAGAAAAAGAAGTTTATGAATCGATTGTGAATGCTGCTAATTTTCTTTTGAAGGCCAATTCAACAATGTTGCGTTTTGTTAATTTGGAAACAAAAAAAACTGAACAAGAGTTTAAGGTTTTGGAAAAAGCAAAAACGCATATTTCAAATAAAGACTTGATAGAAATGCCTGAAAATGTTAATATAAAAAAGCAAAAAAAATGCTTGATCGTGTCTTCTCCGCAAAAAATCAATCAAATAAGGAGTTATTTCGTAATTGACGGTTATGATGAAAAAGAGGAGAAAAAACCGAAAAATTTGGAGATTTTAAAACTATTCGTTTCCCAAGCTATATTTTTATATGCCTATGTGAAGAAAAACGAGATTGTTGATTGTGATTGTGCAAAAAGTGAAAAGGTTAATAATTAATTTTTTATAAATATATGGAAAAAGAAAAAATTAAACCATTAGGTGAAAATTTATTAGTAAAATTGGCCAAGGCGGATAAAAAAACAAAATCAGGTATTTTTTTGCCTGACACGGCTAATGCCGATCGTCCGCAAGAGGGAATTGTTGTTGCGATTGGAGAAAGCGATAAGATTAAAGTTAAAAAAAATCAAACAGTGCTTTTTGCAAAATATTCCGGAACAGAAATTAAAATAAATGGAGATGATTTTTTGATTCTTAAAGCGGAAGATATTTTAGCGGTAATTGAATAGCTCTTATTTGATTCGTAATAAAAACAGTTTATTTTGCTGTTTCAAAACCTTTTTGTTTCCACGCATCGATTCCATTTGAAAGTGAAAAAACATTAAAAAATCCAAGATCGAAAAGTCTCACCGTGCCCTTGAATGAATCAATGCCGGTTTTGTCGCAGAGAATGATTTTTTTGTTGGAATTTATTTCCAATCTTCTTTTTTCCAGTTCGGAAAGAGGAATATTAATGGCATTATTGAGGTGCTCTGAAGCGAAGTCTTGACTTGCCCGAACATCAATAATCAGGATATTTTTTTGATCAATTATTTTTTTCAAATCTTCCGGAGTGATATAATTTACTTTTGCCTGATCAGAAAAAGAAGTTGGATTTCCTGCGCTCACAGTAGGGCTGAAGCTATTTTTCCATTCAGCAAAACCGCCTCCAAGATAATAAATATTTTTATAGCCATTGGATGATAAAAAACTGGCTATAGAGTTGAGAGTGGTGGCATCTGCGGTATAATCAATAAAAACACAGGGTTTATTTTTATCCAATTTTCCAAGAAAAGCGGATATGTTGGAAAGGGGGATGTTTTGAGAATCTGCAATATGCTCTGTCGCATAATCAGGCTCATTGCGTAAATCAATAAGGCTTATTGCTTCTCCGGCTTGAATTTTTTTCATTAAGTCTTGCGGTGTTATTTTGTTGATTTTGGATATGTCGATGGTTTCGATTTTTGTTTCCGGGCTGATTTTTGTTGTTGCTTGATTGGAATTTCTCACGGTATAAAATTTAAAAATAGTGATCACCGCAACGAAAACAATTAAAGCAAATCCAATTGCTAAAATTTTGAGATTTTCTTTTTCTTTTTGATATTGATTGTTTTGCATAAATTAAATCAATGATTATTTTAGAATACTTCCGATAAAATCAACATTTCCGTTAATGAATTCTTTTATGTTTAAATTATTCTTACTTTCTTTTTGTATTTCTTGCGGAAAAATCAGACCATCTCCGGTTTGAATGGCAATTTTTTCTTCCATTTGAAAAACTTCTCCCAGATGCTTTTTTTCTGTTGCGTTTGCATTGGAAAAGGTAATTTTATTTAATTTTATTCGCAAAATGGAACCATCCTTTTCCCAATAAGTAAAAATACCCGGCCATGCAAAAAAAGCGCGATAGCGGTTATAAATCGATTGAGCCGAGTCGGACCAAATTATTTTTCCATCACTTCTTTCAATTAATTGACAAAGAGTGGCCTTTTTTTCATCTTGAGGAGTTGATTTTATCTTTCTTTCAATCCAAAGTGGTATACTTTCCAGTATGAGTTTGATTGATAATGCGGATAGTCTTTGGGATAATTCGATAACGGTTTCATTATTACCGATGGCGAGTTCTTGTTGTTTGATTATTTCACCTGTATCAATTCCTTTATCCATAAGCATAAGCGTTATACCGGTTTTTTTCTCTCCATTTAGAAGGGCATTTTGAATTGGTGATGGTCCGCGATAATTTGGGAGTAACGATGCATGGATATTGATTGCTCCAAATCCTGGGAGTTTTAGAATTGATTCGGGTAGGATTTTGCCATAGGCGGCGACAATCAACAAATCAGGCGCTTGCTCTTTTAATTTTGCAATTTCTTCCTCGTCAAGTTTTGATGGTGAAAAAACGGGAATATTGTATTTTTCCGTTGTGATTTTTACCGCCGTTTTTTCTAGGGTTTGTTTTCGCCCGACTTTTTTATCCGGTTGAGTGTATACCCCGATTAAATTATATTTATTTTCAATTAGTGCAATCAGGATTGTGTTGGCAAATTCCGATGTCCCCATAAAAATTGTGCGTAATTTAACTGATTTTTGGTGCATATTTTTTTGGTTTTGTTAATTTTTTAGTTTTTGAGTGTTCAATATATAAAATTCCATCAAGGTGATCTATTTCATGCTGAAAAGCCCTGGCTAGGATTCCGGTTGCCTCAATAGTGATTTTTTTGGCATTTTTCCCAATTGCTTCAACAATAACTTTTTTGGATCTTTTTATCGGAATAAATTGACCGGGAAAGGATAGGCAACCTTCCTCAGCGGTTTCTTTGCCCCAAGATTTTAATTTGAATTGTGGATTGATAAGTACATAAATTTTTCTTTCATATTTAATTACGCAAAGACGAAGCGATTTTCCTATTTGCGGAGCAGCCAAGCCCATGCCATTGTTCGCTTCCATTGTTTCTATCATATCCAGAATTAATTCTTGAATTTGAGGATCGGAGGGGTCTTTAATGATTTCAGTTTTTTGCTTAAGAATGGGATCCGGATAGAGTTTTATTGGTAAAATAGTCATTTTTTTTAAAAAAAATTAAATAATAGAAATTGGATCAATATCAATAATCCAATTGGAAGAAAGTGAGGCTAGAACAGTCGCAATTTTTTTTTCCAAAAAGGAATCAAACTTGATGATCAGTTGTTTGCGAAATTTTCCTCTTATTTTTGCAGAAAAACAATCTTGCGGGGCAGTTATTTTCAATCGGTTATCAATGGAAATGAGCAGTTGATAAACTTTTTCAGTTTCCAAATCAACTCTTTTTTTATTATAATCTTGAAAAATCAACTTGGCAATTTTATTAAAAGGGGGATATGACAGTGTTTTTCGATCAAATATTTCTTGTTCATAGAAGTCCATATAATTCTTTTCAGAAACGGATTTGAATAATTTATTTTCCGGATGGTAGGTTTGAATGATAACCGTTCCGGGAAATATCGCTCCCGGACGAGAAACGCGTCCGGAAATTTGCATTAAATCTTGCCAAGCCTTTTCTTGAGTGTTCCAAGATGGGAGGGTAAGCATATTGTCGGCATCGATAATTCCAACCAAGGACATTTTTGGAAAGTCCCAGCCCTTAGTAATCATTTGTGTTCCGATTAAAATGTCCACCTCGCCTTGTGAAATTTTTTGATATATTTTTTTATGAAAATCTTTTTCTTTCGCATTTTCCGTATCAATACGAAAAATTTTGGCTGCTGGGAATAGCATGCTTATTTCTCTTTCCACTTTTTGCGTGCCTAATCCAATATTTTTGAAAACAATTTTTTTGCATTTTGAACATTCAGGAATGGCAGGAGAAAGATAGGAGCAAGAAGGACATTTATAATTTCCGAAATTATTATAGATTAGAGCATGATCACAACGGGGACAGCGAAGCACTGTTTTGCAGTTATCGCAAATCGAAAAAGCACTCATTCCTTGTCGATTGATAAATAGAAGGCTTTGTAATTTGTTTTTAAGCGAATAAGTAATTTCTGCTTTTAGTTTCTTGGAGATGCAAGAATAATTTTTTACCCATTGCTCTTTTCGCATATCAACTATAGTTGTTGCGAGGGGTGGTTTTTTAAGATTTTTCAATTCTAATTCCGGTAATTCTAACAGTTGACGTTGATTGATTTGTGTTTGATAAAAAGAAGCTATGCTTGGTGTGGCTGATCCGAAAACTATTTTGCAATTATTTATTTTGGCCAATTTTTCCGCTGCAGTTCTTGCATCATAACGAGGTGTTTTCTCCCATTGTTTAAAAGACATATCTTGTTCTTCGTCGATTACAATTAGCGCTAATTGTTTAAAAGGGGCAAAAACAGACATTCGCGTTCCAACAATTATTTTAGCTTTTCCCGATTTTATATTTTGCCAGTTGGAATACAATTCACTATTTTTTAGGCTACTGCTAAAAAGGACGATTTCTGCCGGATTAAAATATTCGCTGTATCTTTCCAATGCTTGGGGGGTCAGTGTTTTTTCCGGTACCAGAACTAAAAATTGATTTTGCGAATCACGTCTTTTTAGCTCGAGAATGGAGTGAATGTATATTTCTGTTTTGCCAGATCCCGAAGGACCATGAAGCAAATAGGAGAGTGGTTCGTTTTTTTTAATATTTTTCGTAATGGCGTTCACTGCTTTTTTTTGAGCAAGAGTCAAA
The DNA here is from genome assembly GCA_021777675.1 of bacterium. GTDB lineage: Bacteria > Patescibacteriota > Minisyncoccia > Moranbacterales > UBA2206 > UBA9630. The sequence continues at coordinate 6,083 of JAJYDG010000005.1, forward strand.
TCGATAATCGGCAAATTGATTGTTTTTTTTGTATTTTTTTTCGTTGTTTTAATTTTTGACTTAGTTCTTTTGACGATAAAATTTTTGATCACCGTTCCCAGCGAAGCAAAATAATATTCAGAAAGATATTTTGCTAATGTGATTTGTTGCGAAGTCAAAAAATCTCTTTCCAGAATTTTATTGATGTTTTTTAGATTTTTTTTTGGCGAAATTTTTTTTTGGGAAATATTTTCAATGACAATACCCTCGATGATTCTTGCGGAAAAGGGTATCAAAACCAGTGATCCGATGGAAATATTTTCAGTTGATAAGTAACAAAAAAAAGGCTCTCTATTGAGTGGAATCTTAGTTAATGGAATGATATTTAGGATGTATTCAGTTTTTTTTGGCATAAGTTTATTTTAGTGTGATTGCATGATTTTAGCAAGCAAGCAGAGATATTTTTTTATTAATTTACCATCCACCGTAAACAGTCAATAGCTAAATTTATTTTTTTGTGTTAGAATTAAAATGGTTAAAAAATAATTGGTAAAATAGAATAATCGCGCATTCAAAAAGAACGCGATAATTGAAAAATTAAGATAAATCAAATTTATGTTGGCGATTTTTTTTGTTTTCGGTCTTATTATCGGTAGTTTTCTTAATGTGGTGGTTTATCGTACCAATTTGGCGGAAACGCTCTTGGGGCGATCGCATTGTCCAAAATGCAAAAAAAAGATTCGCTGGTATGACAACATTCCGGTTTTAAGTTTTGTGCTTTTGAAATTTCGTTGTCGCGATTGCGGGGAGAAAATTTCTTGGATTTATCCGTTAGTCGAATTGCTAACCGGAGTAGTTTTTGCTTTTCTGGGAACGAAGTTTTTTGTGCTTTTTGATTCGATAACTTGGTTTTCCACCTCCTTTTATCTGACAATCGCGTCTATTTTAATTGTGATTTTTGTTTATGATTGGTTGTATATGGAAATTCCCGGTCTTGTGCTTTGGTTGGGGGTTGGAATTGCAATTTTTGGCAATTTGGTCATTGATTTGCAAAAAAACGCTTTTAGTACAGGAATTTTAAATAGTCTAAGTTATTCAGGAGTGCTGGCGGCTTTTTGCGCTTTTGTTTTTTTCTTTATGCTTTCTAAGTTTTCCAAAGAAAAATGGATGGGAATGGGCGATGTTTTTTTGGTAATTCTTTTGGGTTTGATTCTCGGTTGGCCAAAAATTCTTTTGGGATTATTTTTGGCTTTTGCAATTGGCGCGATTTGTGGTATGATTTTGATAGTGATAAGAAAAAAGAAAATGAATAGTCAAATTCCTTTTGCGCCTTTCTTGGTTTTAGGAACGATTATTACAATGCTTTACTATGAGCCATTAATCGGCTGGTATTTGCGTTTTTTTTAGGAAACGATATTTTTATTGTATGTCAAAAAAAATAAGAGGGTTTACTTTAGTTGAGATATTGATTGTTATCGCCATTCTGGCTGTTCTGAGTGTTGTTTCATGGTCTAATTTGAATAATTCGAAAAAAGCTACTGATGTTGGAAATGCTTGTTCGCAGGTAGCGGCCTATATTAATAAAGCTCGAAATTATGCGGTTTCTGGTAATGCAAAATCAGTATCAGTAAACGTGACGGGAAAAGAAATCAACGTTTCAATCATATCTAGTTCCGGAGCGAATTCCCAAGAAAATTATATGCTCAAAGGCGATGTTTCTTGTTCATCATCATCATTTTCATATTTAGCGCCCAACGGAGTTGGCAGTAACGGAACAATAGTTTGTTCATCATCTAACGGAAGCAATAAAACTGTTACGGTTACGCCCTATCAAGCGGTTTGTGACTAGAATTGATTAAAAAATAAATTAAAATGGGAAAAAAAAATAAAAACGATAAGCAAAAAATATTTGTCAGAAAAAAAGGTTTCATGATGGTCGAGGCGGTTTTTTCTATTTTTATTACGGGGATTGCACTGGTGGCTTTTTTAAATGTTTTGGGGATTATGTATAAAGCAGAGTTCAATAAAAGAGACTATGTTATTGCCACTAATTTGGCACAAGAAGAGATTGAATTAGTAAGAAATGTTAGGGATAATAATTGGAAAATATCAGGAAAGGCTTTTGATTGCCCAGGAAATCCGTCTGGTTGTTATAGTTTTCCGTCAAATGGAAATTTATGCATAGATTATTCTATGGAACATTCGTTTCCTTGTGGTACTGATGATAGCAGGCAATTGTATATTAATAATGATGAGTTTTATCAATACGGCAGTTTAAATGCTCACGCAACAAAGTTTTACAGATATTTTATTCTTTCCGGTAGTGGCGATTCAAGAACAATAACGGTTGATGTGATTTGGGATAATAATAAAATCGAAGTCCAAGATGTTTTATATGCGTGGGCTGATGCTTCGTAACAAAATAAAAAAATAAAAATGCAAGAAATATTTAAAAAAAAGAGCGGACTGACTTTAATTGAAATGCTAGTGGCTATTTTTGTTTTTTCTGTAACAATCGCTGCCAGTATGGCTGTAGCCGCAACATATCTTAAGAGTAGCTATGCTATTAAGAAATATCAAGAGAATAGCGAAGAGTTGTCTTTGGCTCTAAATTATATTTCTAAAGATATCCGAATGAGCAATGCTTTAGGTGGCGCTAATAATGGGAAAGTTGCGAGTATTAACTTGACACCTAACAGCGAAAGCACTCCGGTGTCGTACGCCTTTGATAATAACTCGAATGTTTTAACTAAAAATGGAAGCCCGATTGTTAACAATATTAATGGTTATTTTTATATAAAAAATTTTTCAGCCATTCCAAGTATCACAATCATTATTTGGAAAAAAAATTTTTCCGGTTTTCCTGTTCAGACAACAGTTTCAATGCGTAGTGGCTATAAATAGAAATGAAATAAAAAAATATGAGGAATAAAAGAAAATTTTATCAAAAAGGTTCAATGCTTGTGGGCGTATTAATTGTATTTTTAATGATTTCAATGGTGGCGATTGCGATTATTAATCGCTCGCTTCAAGGGGCGGTTCTTACGGCTGATTCCAAAAAAGGCTATGCAACATATCAAAATTCAGATTCAAGTGCGGAAAGTTTTTTGAATAAGTTTAAAAATTTGGACAATGAAACATCTAATCAAATTCCTGAAAATACATTAGCCTCAAGTTTTTGTGGTGCTACATTGTGTTATAAAAAAGACGGGATAACTGAGCTTAATTCCGCAGGAAGTGTTAGTGATATTTTTAATTTCAAAGCCAGTGTCACAGTAAATGGCGTCACCAGAACAATCTTTGCTCCGGTACCGGATAGAATTGATGGAAGGTTGGGTATGGGTGATTTGGAAGTAAAAAAATGTGATGGTTCATATGCTCCGTGTAATGGATCATATAATAAATGCGATATAGGTATTAAGGTGAATGCCAGTGGTTTTGATCCAATAACAATGCTTAACTATGAAGTTAGAAAATCAATCAATCCATCTTTGACATATGGAGCGTCTAACGGAGATTACTATGGCTGGCAAAGAGTGCCCCAAGGGAATGCTGCTCAATTTTTTGCAAAAGATGGGGCAACATTGCTTAAAAATGGCGATAGTTCGCTTAAAGATCAATATGGCCAAACATATTATTTTAGTATTAAAGCTAGACACAAAAATCCTTTCAGTTTGGATTCGCTGTATTTGGATGATGGAAATGGAAACGCTCCATCAAATGTCAAATTGGATTCAAATCCGTCATGTAGTGGAAGTGTTAGCATCGGCGGAGTGGAATATAAAGCGTTAAATAGCCTGGGATGCGTTACTTCAGACAAACAACCGGCAGGGACGGAAACATTCAAGAGTTCATATAATTGTTGCAATGGAACTGAATGTTATATGCCCAGTCCGCACTGGACAAATAATACAGATAGCACATGCGCATTGGAGAAATGTGATAATGTCATTTTGGATGGCTACACGGATAATGTTGATAACTATCCTTCTGGAGAAACTTCTGGTTACTGGAATGGCGTTTCTGATCCAGGAGGAGGTTATTGTGGCAGTTCGCAAAAATGTGTTCCCAGTAATGATTGCAAGTATCCCTATCGCACAGTGGGATATTGCACTAGTCTGCCTGCTCCAAGTTCGCAAAATTCGTCATTTCTTCCTGATACCAAATGGAAATTTAATAATTATGTTGATGTGGATATGAATGCTAACAGAAATGCTAATACTCAACCTCGTTGCACATATCATACTTGTCCGTCTTCGACGTTGACTTATAAACCTACGCCATTTGGAGGCGTAGCACCTGTTCCTGTCTGTGGCATTCCTGACGGAGGACGCGGATTCTTTAGCGCAAGTTTGATTTGTAAAAACACGACAAATTGCGGTCCATATACGGCAACGGTTTCGTGCAATTTGTCTTGTGACTCAGGCTATTATCCGGCGGAAACTAAAGCGGGATCAAATATTAACCAGGTAACGGTTAATTATTCAAATAATTGTTGTTACGAAAGCCAACCCGGACCTGCGCCAACATGCGCGAGTGCCGGATATGGTTGTGGGGCATCCGCAATATGGATACCTACTTGCGGTGGAGGACATTGGGATTATAGCGGATGCTGGCAACCTTATGGATGCGGAAGTGATCCAGTTTGTTCTTGCGGTATGACGGGAAGTTGCACAAATACTTGCATTGGAGCTAATGATACGAGAGTTTGTAATCCAACAAAAACTTGTACGGGAACAAGAGAATATCCGTGCGTGACAGGGAAAGACAAGAAAGGAAATGATATAATGGGTACATGTAGCGAACTCTATACATATGCTTGTTGCTAAATTTTTTTTGATTTATCTTTAGTGGAGAAATTATGAATAAAAATCAAATAAAAAAAAACAAGCAAAAGCAAAGTGGCTTTACGCTTATAGAGATATTGCTCGTTGTGGCATTGATTGGTATTTTGAGTGTTGTTACGATTAATTCAATGAAATCTGGTCAAAATCAAAATAAGCTTAAAGCGGCGCAGGCTGAAACGGAAGCAATTATTAAGCTTGCACAGAGTTATGCGCTTCAAGGTAGAAAACAGGGAAATATTGTGCCAAAATATTATGGCGTTAAATTTTCAGTAGATGGAAAAAGTTATTCTTTCTGTAGTAATTTAAATGATGCTGATGTTGATTGCAATAATCTGATAGAAAGTTATCAATTCAAAAACGGAGTGATGCTTAGCGCCGGACAAGGAACGCAAGTGTCTTTTGATGTTCCCTTTGGCAATTGTCGATTGAGTTCAGCTAGCGATAATCTGACATTGACATTTAAATTTGATAATAATTCACGGGGAATATTAATCAATAAAGGCGGTGCGATTACAGAAAATTAAATGAAAACAAGAGCAATAAAATTAAGAAAATACGCAGCTTTTTCTTTTGTTGAAGTAATGCTTTCCGTGACAATATTATCAATTGGCATAGTTGGTGTGATGCCTTTGTTTATTTCCAATTTAAGGGTTTCCATGGATAGCCGCGATCAAATTATGGCTGATATGTTGGCACAGGAAGGAACGGAATTAGTGCAAAGTTTGCGAGATAATAATTTGGTAAGCGGGGCAAGCGGAGGAATTTTTGATAGCGCAACATTTCCCGGTTCAAGTTCGACTAATTGTAAAATCAGTTATGATACGGATAAAATAATTTGCGATGGAACATATCAACTTAATTTAGATGCGAATAAATTCTATACTCATAATGCGGGAACGGTTGTTACAAAATTTCAACGAAAAATAAGTATAACATACAGTCCGAATTCAGATAATTTGAGCGCTACAAAAGCGGAAGTTATAAGTATGGTAATTTGGGGAAATAGTTTTTCAGATGTGGGAAGTTGTAATGCAAGCAACAAATGCGCTTACACTAAATTAATTTTAACCAAATGGAATTAGAGAAGCGAAAAAAAAATAAAAAAAAATATGCTGGTTTTTCTCTTTTGGAAATAGTTATTGCTATGAGTATTTTTGTTATAGTCGTGATGGTTGCAACGATTTCTTTTTCCAATGCTTTTTTTTCCGGACAAAAAACAGAAACAGTGCGAAAGAATTTGGAAAATGGCAGAACGGCAATAGAAATAATGGCAAAAAATATTCGTATGAGCAGAAAACTCGTTGGAATAACTAATGGAATAAAAATGTTCAATAATTCTCAGGGAAAATGCATCGCGTATGTTTTTGGTAGCGGAAAATTGCAAAGTATTGTTTACGCTCCCAGTGACATTGAAACAGACTCCACTTTTCCAACTTGCTCCGACCCTGACATGAACAATGCTTCCGATCTAATTTCATCAGGAGTTAGCGGTTCTTTTTCGATAATTCAAACTTCAATAGTAGCTCCCAAAAAGATAGGCAAAGCGACTATTTTAATTAAAATCGGAACCGGCAATGATATTCAATATATGCAAACAACCGTTTCCTTTCGTGATTTTAGGGGTATTTTATAAATATAGTCCGATAAAACTATGTCAAAAAAAATAAAATACAAAGCATCAGCGCTTATTATTACGATGATAATTTTAGGGATTATGTTGATTACGGCGCTTTCCGCTTCCATCGTTTCAATTCGAGAAAAAAAAGCATCGATGGGTGAAAATATTTCCGGACAAGCCTTTCAAGATGCCCAAAGCGGAGTGGAATTGGTAATGCGAAATATTTTAACCGGTGGACTCACAACAGTCAGTCAACTTTCTAATTGCGAAAAAAACACTTCATCTCCGAATTATGGGTTCATTGTAGACACTAGCGTTCCATATATCGTTGAGCTTGAAGATGTCAGCGGTAATAAAATAAATTGTGATTCTGCGGCTCTAATTTCCAGCATTGCTTCACTTAAATCAGCGGGAACCTCCGGTGATAGCCAAAGAGCGATTCAAGCAATAAGATGATATAGAATGCCGATAATGCGTGCAAATATTCGGTAGTTTTGAGTTGTCGAAAATTTTTTATAATTTTTTTTATATTTTCCCTTGTATTTGTTTTTGGTGAAGTGTTGCAATTATTTCTTGAATTATCTTTGTCACTATTTGACTTGAATGAGATTATTTGCTAATTTTTTTTAGTAGTTCTTAAAAATATTTCTCCGAACATTGAATCTGCGGAGAAAACCTTTGAAGAAAAAAGTTATTTCACTTTGTGAATTGTTCGCAGAGTGAAACTTCTTTTTTTATGAACAAAGATAAGGGATTATTGAAAAATGGGAAAATCACTGGGATTTTTAAGAAGCGGAGAAGAAGTTTTTGATCGAGAAAATTCTCACTTAAAATTAAGCGATGAATTGATCAAGGAAGTTCTCGGAAGAATTTCCTCTGAGGGGAGAAGTTTTATTGAAAGAGAAGTGGAGTTTGGGGAAATTGTCGGACAAACAATTTGTGTCGAGACAAAAGCATTTGATAAAATTGTATATGCAAGAAGACCAAAAAGAATTGGTCATTCGAAATTTGTCTTGGGACATTCTTCGGAATTTTGTTCGTCAGTTTTTGTCGCATTAAAAGTTGGCAACAAATGGGGAGAATATATTCTTTGTACTGGTTTTGTAGGGGAAAAACCACAACCGGAACCATGGGATTGGAAGTATTTTTCCAAACAAAAAAATCCCCAAGAAGCAAAAGAGAAGGCAATTGATTTTTGGAAAAATCATGCCTTGGTTTGGGGTAGTGAAGAGGTTATCACGGGGACAGAAGTTATAGTCTGTCCTTGGTAAAAGCGTTTGTTCAAGGGATTTTTTCGAATGAAAAAATCCCTTGTTTTTTAAAATGGTTGATATGTCGATTGGATTGGAGCTTTCTTTTGTGCGTGACGAGAATATAAAGGCACGGGTTTTGGAAAATAGATTGGTTGTTTGAAGAAAAAATATTAGATAAACGCAGAAGGAGGCTTGAAAATGAATCTACTTCGAGCATTTGACAAAAAGCGCACCTAATGCTACAGTTAGCTGTTAAATTTTAATTGTGTTTAATTGAAAAATATGACATTGGAAAATTTTTTTAAACTACTTAGAAATAATTTTAAGAATATTTTATTAGCCGGGATATTTTTAGCGGCGACATCTTTTGTTGTTTTAGTCTTCACGCAAAAGAGTTATCGCGCCGGCACCGATCTTTTGCTTGTGCAAAATCAACAAACGACAACCGATTATTACGCATTGTCAAAATCAACAGATTATTTAAGCGGAATTTTAATGGAGGCGGTGTATAGTGAAAAATTTTTGGAAGAAATTAAAAATGCCAATCTTGTTTCAACTAATTTTTTACCAACCAATGAAGCTGATCGCCTAAAAGAATGGCAAAAAATCGTGAAGTTGAAAAAAAATGCCAATGTCGGAATTATTACCGTGGATGTTTATGCCGATTCGCAAAAACAAGGAGCGGAGATTTCTAACGCGATAGTGGATGTATTGACTAACAAATACTCTCTCTTTTTGGGGCAAGGGCAAAATATTGAGATCCGAGTGCTTAGCGGTCCGATTGTGGAAAAAAATCCAAGCGTCATTCAAATTTTGGCAGTTATTTTTGGCGGTTTTGCTATCGGGTTTATATTGGCATTTATGTTTTTTTATTATAAATCCGAACAAGTTGAAAAAGGAAGCAGTCTTGATATTTTTGGTAAAAATACTTTCACGCATAATTTTTTCGGTAATGATAAAGAAAGTGATTATCTTGATGAAAATAGCGATTATTGGAAAAGTAAATTGGCGGAAAAAAACCAGAAGTAATCGTTTTTTGTCCAGTTTCGTTTTTTCGAAATTGGCATAAGATTGTTATGGATTGTCCATTAACAATTGAATAGTTAGAAAAAAATACTGAAACAGGAGGAATGGCAGATGAGAAAGGTAATTCAGAAATTGGTATTGTTTATAGTGATAGCTGCCATTTTTTCAAGTTGCGCGGCTACAATGGAAATGAAAAACATCAAAACCAATCCGCTCAGTTCGCTTTCCAAGATGGAGCAGAGTGGAAAGGTGGAGATGCTAATCCAGCCCCATCAGACTTTGGGGCTTGAACCCACCCCGGCAATTTGCCGTGGAGATATTTCGACCTATTTAGTTGTTTTTCCAAAGCGACTCTTGGGCGAATATTTTCCGGGCACTTTACGCTGGAATGTCTGGGTCGTCAGAGATGACGACACTGAGTCGTTCGGGCAAGTACTTTTTTCCGGAATTCATCCGTCGGGTTATTTTTTCGGAACAGCTGTGCTTGACGGCAAGATCACGGATGGGCAAATGGCGATCCTATCGACGGACATGCGGTTTATTTACAGTCCGTTCGAGAGAGAAATGCCGGTGGAGAGGGATAAGTTTTTGACTGATCCTGTCTATCGGAAAAAAATGGTAAAGGAAGTGAATAAATCGGTTGACGGGAAGGATTTTAATATCAGCTCGTTGACCTCGGTTCCGGATTTTCAAAGTGTGATAAAATCTTGGAATCAGATTCGTTTTCCGGAGGGGTATCTATTATCCCCATACGGCGTGGATGAAGTTGCCCTTATTCGGGGTAAGAATCCGCAATATTCCTATTTTGAAAAGCTAGTTGGCACAGGTCGATTCGCAATTCGAGTGGGGGTTAATCCAATCGGCATGGCGATAGTAAATGCCGCCGGGATTGCAATGGATTTGATTCGCGCGACTGGAGCGCCATCCAAAGGAAGAGACTTTTCTTCTGAAGTAAGCAGGAGAGAGGAATCTTTCACTATTGAGTACTTATTGACATTGGCTCAGAACGAGATAAAAAAACGGAATGAGGTCAATGTTCAGCTATACAACCTAGTAAACGAAAGGAGCTCACCATGAAAAAGTACGCAGTAATGGTAATGTTCCTGGTGGCAATGTTCTTTTCGAGCGTAGCCTTTGCAGGGACAGGGACATATTCATATTCGGTCAGGGCAGGCGATACCCTTTCGGGAATCGCCAAAAAAAGAGGGGAATCATTGGCTGACCTAAAGTCTTTGAATCCCCAAATCAAAAATTTCAACAAGATTTGGCCCGGGCAAGTCATCAACACACCTTCTGACAAGCTTTCCACGACGCATATTAAACTGGTGGTTAGCAAAACGGTTTTGCAAAAAACTGCCAGACCTTGGAATCCCGGGAGTAATCCCTGGTGTCTGAGTAAAGCAGAAGGTGTCAGAAGACTCCACTTCTCTCCTTCCGGAGAGAGGGATTTTTTGAATGCGCTCAGCAGCAAACACTTTTCCATTGCTCGTATCTATAAGAATGGTCAAGTATTTGATGATTTTGGCAACGAGTATCGCATGCTCAAAATGGGTTTCGGGAAAGGAAGTTTTTTTCAGCCCATTCCAGCGTGGAAAGATGAGTTGCATGCTGAGGCCGGATGGATGTATAAGTCGGGAAATGAGTATTTGGTCTTTCCCTTCAAATGCGGAAACCCGACATCTCTGGAGCTGGTCAAGGCCACTGAGGTGAAAACCAAAAGCGTCCAAAAATTAGCTCCAACTACGCCAAAATCCCAACCAGAGAAAAAATCCGAACTGCCTTCAATTTTTAAGGAGGTGCCGGTGGAAAAGCAGTGTGTCACATCTGAACACGAGCTTGATGCTGGTGGTGGTGTTTGGCGAAATCAAGATTCCTCTAGCAAGGGGGATTGGTGGTTTCTTCAATATAAGTGGTACCTGCGAAGCTGTCAGAATGAAACTAAAGCTTTCGGAGGTACTTTAACGCCTGTCATTGGCGCTTTCGCCAAGGGTGACCGAGGCAGCACCGATGCCGGGTACGATTGGAATAACTGGGGGGTTGGTCCACAGGTCGGCTTTATGTGGGATAGCGCGACAGATAAAGGCTATCCTCAACAAATCCAGTTTATGCTTCGTGCAATTTATTTTCATATGCACGGGCAGAACGGCTGGTCCGGATATTCCAAGGAACAAGAACATATTTTGGTTGGATATTACATCGAATATCTTAGGAGGTTCCATCCAAAATATATGACCATCCTGTATTCTGAGGGGTGGTTTGATGTTAACAAAAATTTCAATTCTACGTGGAGCGGTGACAAAGTCAATGACATGACACAGTTTGTCATTGGCGCTAAGCTTCATCGAGATTTAACGGATAGCTGGGCGGTCAGACTTGGACCGCAATTCGGCTATCAAATTGATGAAAACCGTCTTGGCGCAACTTTTGTTGCCGAGTTGCGCTATGATGACTGGCTGATTTTCGGGCCAAGCTTTGACTATTGTATCAGTTCTAATGCAATAAACGAAGCTGGTGGCTGGGCGGCAGGTGTATTTGCCAGGGTGGAGTTACACAAGCAAATCACCAAAAAGTACACTGAATATCGGATGCAAAAAGTAACTACGTCCGATAAACAACTGCTTAAGTATTAGCAGTGGAATTTAATTTCCAAAACTTTAATTAGTTTTATTTAATTATTCCACTGCCGAGAGGGTGGTTGAGCGTTCACACTGTCTGCAATATTTTGCAGGCTTTGAATGAATTGCGGGGATGATGAATATAAAACGTATTAAATTTTTTGTGAAAAAATTCTTTGTGAAAAATTTATCCATCGTTTGAAAATATTTAGGTATTGACAAACGATGGTGAATTGATATATTATGAAATGTTTTCGAGTAAGGCATGGCATAGTGTTGTGCTTATCGACGAAAATAGAACCTTTAAAAAAGGGAGGAAAGACATGCATAAAATTATGGCGAGTTTGTTAATGGGAATGGCGCTGGTCTGCGTAGTTTGCGGACCAGTATTGGCAGAAACTGAGATGTTGCCGGAAGGCGCCAAAGTATCGGCGACCATCTCTGGCGATGTCGCCACCGTGACTATCACGGGAGTAACTCCAGAAGATGTGGAGTTTTACTCCTACAAAAAAGTCGTTCATCTTGGACCGGTGACGACTTTCAAAGTCAACATTAACCAGGGCTACCGCTTCAACCTTAAATTCGGTGGGGGATTTTATGCCCTGTTGACGCCAGAAATGGCGGAAAGGCTCCCGAAGTTTTTCGGTCCGGGAGTCGGCCTTGATTGTAAAAACCAGGCTGGGTGTTGTTTCATGATCCAGCCATAACTTTAACCTTAACCCGGGCTAGTAATAGTCCGGCCCAAGCCCCAAGGATCAATGATCCAAGGGGCTTGATTTTTTTTATGAAATGTGCTATAGTGGCTGGTTATAAAAGTTTGATTGTGGATAAGGCAATTATGCTAAATTTGGAACAAAAAAAGCCAATTCAGCCGGAAGTTATCAGTGCAATTTTCAGTATTGTTTTTTTGACTGCGTTCATCATGGTTAATTTTTTGGCCGGCTTTGTTTTGCCGCTTTATTTGTTGGCGGCAGGCGTTGTTTTTATTTTGACGGTAGCTTATCCGGCAAGCGGATTGTTTGTGCTGGTTTTTTTAACAATGATTTTTGAACGCTTTTTCACACTTGCTCCGCTTGTCATCGGAAAAGCGGAATATAAAATATTTTTGCCGGATATTATTATTCTAGGAATGCTTTTGGGATTATTTTTTAAATATTTTAGAAAAGACGGAAAGTCATCAAGAAAAATACAAGCAGCTGATATTATTCTTGCAACTTTTATGGGGCTTAATATTTTATATTATTTTTTAAGCGTTTATATTTTTAACTCCGATGCTTATTTGTCTTTTAGTTCGCTTAAAAATTACGTTTTTTACGGTTTGCTTTATTTTTTGACTTATCTTGCCATAGATAATCGCGAGCGATTAAAGTATTTTTTTAAGTTTTATTTTACCGGAGCAGTTTTGATTTTGGGTTTTGTCGCGTTTGGAATTTTTAATGGTGAAGGATTATGGACGGAGTTTACACCCCTTTCCACCGAAGGCGTGCGAATTTTGGCTTTTCCCCATGGCCTCTATTTGAGTTTGATTTTTATTCCGATTTTGCTTTTTGGTATTTTTAGAAGAAAGCGTTATTTGTTTTTTCTTGAGCTATTTTTTTTAGTAGGAATTATTGGCACAATGATGCGCCATCTTTGGGTGGCTTTAATGCTAGCCTTTGGCGCGGTTTATTATTTTTTGAAAAAAGAGCAAAGAACTGCCATTAGAAAATTGATTGGGAAAATATTTTTTTCGTTTGCCATTTTTGGTTTATTATTTTTCTATTTGGCGTTGATGTCTCCGCAATCAAAGCTAAATGATTTATTTTCCGGTGTCGGGCAGGCTCTTTCGCAAAGAGGCATTTCTATTGCCAATGCCAATCAAGATGACAGTTTTATTTGGCGAACGATTGTGTGGAAAAGTGTTTGGGAAAAATATCAAAAAAACTTAATTTTTGGCATTGGCACCGGGCAAGTTGTTTCCATTGAAAATGGAACATATCATGCTTTTGTGGAAGTTAGAAATGCGCATAATTCTTTCTTGGCGATTCTTGTGCAATTTGGAATTTTAGGTTTTGGTTTATTTTGCGCTTTTGTTTGGATGCATCTCGCGATGTTGATTCGAGCGGATGATTTTAGTTATAATTTTTATAAATTAGCGTTGTTTAGTGTTTTGGTCATCTATTTGGTGGCGTTTGCGTTTCAACCATATCTGGAAACAAATTTATTATCAATGTTTTTTTGGATTGGGCTTGGACTTATTCGATCTATGCAAAAAGAAGGAAAAAATTATGAAAATTTTGGAGATAAATAAATATAATTATGCCAAAGGCGGCGCGGATCGGCATTTTTTAGATGTTGTGTCACTGCTTGAATCAGCCGGGCATAGCGTGGCGATTTTTTCAATGGAAAGTTCAAAAAATATTTTTTCACCTTGGCAAAAATATTTCATTAGCTATGTCGGATACAATGAAAATGATTCGACACCTTGGCAAAAAATAAAGGGCATATTTCGAATGTTTTATTCTTTTGAAGCGAAAAATAAGATAAAAAAAATATTGGCGGATTTTCAGCCGGAAGTTGCGCATTTTCATAATATTTATCATCAAATTTCTTTTTCAATTATTAAAGAAATAAAAAAGAAAAAAATTCCCTTGATAATGACAGTGCATGATTATGCGCTTATTTCTCCCGATCGCGATGAATATCTTGAAGCGGTTGACAATAAATATTGGAAATTTATTTTTTTGAGCAAAAAGTACACAATGTTAAAAAGAATAATTTTAGTTTTAGAAACTTACTTTGAAGATTTTATTGACTGGAAAAGCGCGGTGGATATATTTATTGCTCCCAGTCAATTTGTGGCGGAAAAATTAATCAAAGCGGGAATTACAAAAGATAGAATTGTTATTATTCCGCATTTTATTCTAGATATTGCTCCTAATGAATGCTCAGAAAAAAAGGAAGCTGATAATACTTCGGAACAGTATGCTTTTTATTTTGGTAGAATCTCCAAGGAAAAAGGCGTACCGGAAATGCTGGATATTTTCAGGAGAATTGGTAAAATGAAATTGCTTATAGCCGGGGAGATAGAGGATGACACTGAAATACTTTCGGATGATCAGATTGTTTATCTGGGTTATCTGAATCAAAAACAACTTGGAGCATACTTAAATAGAGCCAATTTTTGTGTGTCATTTTCTCATTTGCCGGAAACTTTTGGACTTATCGCCATGGAATCCATAGGTGCGGGAAAGCCTTTTTTCGGACTTGATAGTGGTGCTTTCGCGGAGATAATCGAACAGAAAAAAGCCGGTTTTATTTGTGAGGATATTTTTGAGCTTGAAACCAAAATCAAAGAAATGATTGAAGGAAAAATCAGTTTTTCCAAAAAAACGATAAAAAAAGAAGCGCATGAAAAGTTTGGTCAGGAAAAATATTTGGAAAAAATAACAAATCTTTTTAAATCTTCTATTTGCCATTGACTAAAGCTTTTTTTGTGCTATGCTGGATAGGTATTTTATTTATGGCTTATAAATTAAATAAATATGCTAAAAAAAAGAAAAAATTTGGATTTGGCACTAAATTGTTCTGTTTGCTCAACTACATTTGATGATCAAAAAATTATTTTGGTTGGTGAGCGGGAAAATGGTACGATTTTTCATGCAACTTGCCAAAAATGCCTCACTTCGGCTTTGATTTTTCTTTCCCAGACGGAACAAGGCATGATGAGTATTGGAATGATAACAGACTTAAATGGAATTGAAGTGCGCGATATATTTAGCAAAAAAGCGATTGATGCTGATGATGTATTAGAAATTTATCGTATAACGCATAACAAAAAAACTGTTTTGGATAATTAATTTTTTAATCCGCTTGAGAGGTTTCATATAATAAATGAAGCAGGTAGAGCGAAAAAATAATGGAAAAAATTTTATTGGAAGCATCTGTAAGGGATGTTTTGGGGAGAAAGACCAATAAGGGTAGGCGAGAAGGATTAATTCCGGCTGTTGTGTATGGACGGGGAATTGAGTCAAAGAATATTTGGGTTAGCGCGCTGGATTTTAAAAGATTAATCAGAAAATCCGGAGAAAGTACAATAATTGATCTTAAAATCGACAAAAAAGATGATCGAAATGTTTTGATCTATGACACGCAAAAAGATCCAATCAAGGATAACTATATTCATATTGATTTTTTTCAAGTGAAAATGGATGAGGAAATTGAAACGGAGGTTGAGTTGGAATATATTGGAGAATCTTTGGCAGTGAAGACGGCTGGGGGAGTTTTAGTTAAAAACTTGGACATGATTGAGGTAAGATGCTTGCCGGCAAATTTGCCTTCAAGTATAGAGGTGGATATTTCAGTTTTAAGTACTTTTGAAGATCATATTTGTATTAAAGATTTAAAGATTTCCAAGCAGGTTAAGGTTATGGCTGATCCGGATACCGTAGTGGCATTGGTTGCTCCTCCAAGATCGGAAAATGAATTATCGCAGTTGGAAGATAAAGTCGATGCTGATGTTACTAAAGTCGATGGTGTCGTTAAGGCTGTCGAGCCTGAAAATGCTTCCGGAGCAAAGGATGAAAAAAAGAATAAATAGAGGCTGGAATTTTTAGAATTTTTCAAAAAAACACTTCAAGAAACAGGAGTGTTTTTTTATTGTGGATAACTTAGATTTTTCGCTTAAAGCAAGTCGCTTGCCAAGTATTTTACTTGTGGTATAATCACAATTAGTTACACTATATATAGTATAAAATAATAAATATTATGAATTGTCCTTTTTGTAACAACACGGAAACAAAAGTTATTGATTCACGGGAAACTAACGAAGGAAAAATTACTCGGCGGCGTCGTGAGTGTTTGAAATGTTCTTCTCGGTTTAGCACTTATGAAGAAATTGAGCTTTTGCGGTTGAGTGTTATCAAGAAAAACGGGACAAGAGTGGAATATGATAAGTCAAAAATTGAAGCGGGAATAAGAAAAGCATTGGAAAAAAGACCGATAAATGAAGAAAAAATCTCTCAATTTATTGGAGAAATAGAATATGAAATTCGTACAAAAGAAAAACCGGAAATAACTTCAAGAGAAATTGGAAAAATTATTCTTAAAAAATTGCGACTGTTGGATGAAGTGGCTTATGTAAGATTCGCCAGCGTCTACAAATCTTTCGGTAGCATTGAGAGTTTTAAAAAAGAATTAGACACATTTGATAAATAAATTTTTAAAAAAACTGTATGAAAATTAAAAAGAAAAACAATAAGAAGAAGCAATCTGAAGCACCCAGATTAAGTGAAATTAAAATTAAAAAAGTGATCAAGCGTGATGGCAAGCTAGCCAATTTTGATCAGCGCAAGATAACCAGTGGCGTTCTCAAGGCGTTAATTTCAACAAAAGAAGGCAAGGCGGAAGATGCTAAAAAAATAACTGAGAAAGTGGTAAGGTTGCTTTCCCAAAAACATAAGGAAGGTTATGTTCCGGAGATTGAAGAAATTCAAGACTTAGTGGAAAGAGTTTTGATGATTTTGGATTTTGAAGAAACGGCCAAGGCCTATATTCTTTATCGGGAACAACACAGAAAAAATCGTGAAGCAGAGCAATCATTGGATGAAGCGGTTGATTTGGTGGATAAATATATTCAAGGGATGGATTGGAAAGTTAAAGAAAATGCCAATATGGCATATTCTCTTCAAGGACTTAATAATTACATATCTTCCATTGTGAGCGCTAAATATTGGATGAATAGAGTTTATACGAAAGAAATTCGCCAGGCGCATGAAGGCGGTGATTTTCATATCCATGATTTGCAACTTTTGGCGGCTTATTGTTGCGGTTGGGATTTGCAAGACTTGCTGCGTCGTGGCTTTACGGGAGTGTCGGGAAAGGTAGCATGCAAACCAGCTAAACATTTAGGAGCAATCCTTGGACAAATGGTTAATTTTACCTATACAACTCAGGGCGAAGTGGCTGGAGCACAAGCTTTTTCCAATTTTGATACTTTATTGGCGCCATTTGTTCGTTATGATAAATTGAATTACGATCAAATTAAACAGGAAATCCAGTCTTATGTTTTCAATATGAATGTTTCTACGCGCGTGGGATTTCAAACGCCATTTTCCAATATTACTATGGACATTACTTGTCCGAAAAACTTGGCAAAAGAGTCGGTAATTATTGGCGGGGTTCCGCAAAAAGAAACCTATGGAGAATTTCAAGAAGAAATGAATATGATCAACCGCGCTTTTGCGGAAGTGATGACAGAGGGTGATGCTAACGGTAGGATTTTTACTTTTCCTATTCCAACTTATAATATTGGCAAGGATTTTGACTGGAAAGACAAACGGTTTGATGCAATTTGGGAAATGACGGCAAAATACGGTATTCCCTATTTTGCTAATTTTATCAATTCAGATATGGATCCAGATGATGCTCGTTCGATGTGTTGTCGTTTGCGTCTGGATAATCGTGAATTGCACAAACGAGGCGGTGGTTTATTTGGGGCCAACCCTTTGACCGGTTCGATAGGCGTGGTAACGATCAATTTGCCTCGCTTGGGTTATGTGGCTAAAAATAAAAAAGAATTTATTGAAAAACTTAATCGTTTAATGGATTTGGCAAAGGAAAGTTTGGAAACAAAAAGAACGATGGTGGAAAAATTGACCGAAGGAGGTTTATATCCTTATACTAAATTTTATTTAGCGCCGATTAAATTGCGTCGCGGACAATATTGGGCGAATCATTTTTCTACAATCGGTTTGATCGGAATGAATGAAGCCTTGCTAAATTTAATCGGAAAAGATATCACTACTCCGGCAGGACAAAAATTGGCTGAAGAAATTTTGACGCATATGCGGGAAAGAATTATAGGATATCAAAAAGAGACCGATAATTTATACAACCTGGAGGCTACGCCAGCAGAAGGTACGGCTTATCGTTTGGCGAGAATAGATCAAAAAGATTATCCCGGAATTATTTTTGCTAATAATAAAAATGTGAAAGAAGATAGCGCCGAGCCGTATTATACTAATTCATCGCAATTGCCG
This sequence comes from bacterium, assembly GCA_021777675.1. Taxonomy (GTDB): domain Bacteria; phylum Patescibacteriota; class Minisyncoccia; order Moranbacterales; family UBA2206; genus UBA9630. The sequence goes on from JAJYDG010000005.1 coordinate 24,440, forward strand.
GTTAATTTTACCGAAGATATTTTTGAAGCGTTGGATTTGCAAGATAATTTGCAAACAAAATATACCGGAGGAACAGTGTTGCATGGTTTTTTAGGTGAGCGAATTTGGGATATTGAGATGACTAAAAAGTTAGTTCGCAAAATCGCCGAAAATTATGCATTGCCTTATTTTACACTTACCCCGACCTTTAGCATTTGTCCGGTGCATGGTTATCTCGAAGGAGAGCACCAATTTTGTCCAAAATGTGTTGTGGAGCAAAGAACGGAAATTTATTCACGCGTAGTGGGCTATATCCGTCCAATAGCGCAATGGAATGATGGAAAACAAGCCGAATTTTCTGATCGCAAAGAATTTAAGGTAAAAAACGGTAGTCGTTAGATTTAAAAGATAGTAAGCCATTCCGCTTTTTAAGCGGAATGGCTTAGTTTAAATAATATGTATATTTCCGGTCAACAAAAATTAACACTGATTGATTTTCCAGGACATTTGGCAACTACAATTTTCACTTCCGGTTGTAATTTTCGTTGCCCTTTTTGTCATAACCCGGAATTGGCCATGGGAAGAATTGAAAAAATATCATCATCTGAGCCTGAGAGTGAAACGAATTTTTTTAAGTTTTTATCGGCGCGTAAAGGAAAAATAGAGGGGGTTTGTATTACGGGAGGAGAGCCGACATTGCAACCCGGTTTGATTGATTTTATAAAAAAAATAAAAACCTATGGATTTTTTGTAAAATTGGATACCAATGGAACAAAACCCGATGTTTTGAAGTATTTGTTGGATTTAAAATTATTGGATTTTGTAGCAATGGATATTAAAAACAGTCCGGAAAAATACAGTGAAACAGTTGGCGTGAAAGTTGATATTGAGAAGATAAAAACTAGCGTTGAATTGATTAAAAACAGTTTTATTGATTATGAATTTCGCACAACAGTTGTGCCGGGAATCCATGATTATAGCGATTTTTTAGCGATTGCCAATTGGTTGTCCGGATCCAGGGCATATTATTTGCAAGAATTCAGAGATGTGGTTATCTTAGATGATAATTTAAGAAAAAAAATAAAAAATAAAAAAATTAATTTGGAAAAAATAAAACAAGCTATTGAACATAATTTTCAAAAAATGGGAATCAGAAGCTAACCTTTTTGCTATGCGAATTTATCTCAAAGTTATTCCTCGCGCTTCCGTTAATAGTTTGGAAAAAATTAACGAAGGCGAATATAAAGCGAAATTGACCGCTTCTCCAGTAGATGGAAAGGCTAACTTGGCTTTAATAAAACTTTTGTCGGAATATTTTGGAATTTCCAAGCACGCAATAACAATCATTGGCGGAAAGACTGCCAGAATAAAAATAGTTGATGTGGATTTGTGATTTTTCTTTGTGGGCGTTGCCCTTGGAAATTAAAAAGCGAATATTTTTAATTTACCTTAGGAGTACAATAGGTTTTGAATGCGCTGATTTTTACAGACACTTGCCAAAAAATAAAAAGATGATTATACTGTAAAAGTAACAGAATCTTTAATTTGATATAAATCCTAGTTAGTTCATATTCTCGCAAGAATCGCCCGAATGTGTTTTGGTGCGGTTTATTGCGTTTTTTGTTTTATTTAGCAAGAAAATGTTAAAATTATACTCAAAAATTTTTTCTACGCCAAAGACCGTAATCGATGCGGATGAATTATTTGTCGATAATGACATAGAAATAATCGGAAAGCGTTTGACAAAAAAAATAAAAGATATTTTTCAAGGATCGTTGGCTATTCGCGAGGTTGATGCTGGATCAACCAATGCTTGTGAGCAAGAATTAACAGCTTTGAGTAATGCTTATTATGATGTCGAGAGATTTGGAATTCATTTTGTTGCATCTCCCAGGCACGCGGATATGCTTATGGTTACAGGGGCTGTTTCGCGTAATATGCGACAAGCGCTGATAAAAACATACGAAGCAACGCCTAATCCAAAAATTGTAGTGGCAGTAGGCGATGATGCGATTGATGGCGGAATATTCAAAGGTTCATATGCTGTTTTGGATGGAGTGGATAAGGTTATTCCTGTTGATTTTAAGATTCCCGGTGATCCGCCTTCTCCAAGAATAATCATCCAGCATCTTCTGATAATTCTTGATTTGGTTGAAAAGAGAAATAGAGAAAGCGTAAAAAAAGTGTAAAGTAAGTTTTTTTTGTTTCAATATTATTAAATATGTTTAATCTCAGTTTTGTTCAAATGAATTTTTTTATAGCATTATTGCTGTTATTTGTTGGTGCATTTGGTTCATTGTTGATGAGAAAAAATGATGCATTAGCAAACTGGTGGAGTGGTGTAGCGACAATTTTTGCAGCTTGTTTTGGTCTGGTAGTAGCTATTTCGGTGTTATTTTTTGGAATGACTGCTAATTTTAGCACTAATTCCACATTGCCACTTTTAACTTTTTCCTTAAAAATCGATCCTCTTTCCGCTTTTTTTATCTTCATTATTTCATTGATTACAATCCTAGCTTCTGTTTATGGCATTGATTATGTAAAACATTATTATGGAAAATACAGCATTGGAACGTTAGGATTTTTTTATAATTTATTTATTGCCGGAATGCTTCTGGTTGTAAGTGCTAATAATGCTTTATTTTTTTTGATTGCTTGGGAGATTATGTCTTGCGCTTCTTATTTCTTGGTTATTTTTGAAAACAAGGAAATTGACAATGTGCGCGCTGGCTCTCTTTATTTTATTATGACGCATATCGGCACGGCTTTTATTATGCTGGCATTTTTGTTGCTTTATTCAGTTAGCGGTTCTTTTGATTTTACGATAATAAAAGAAAACATAGCAACAATTTCACCATTAATGAAGGATGCTGTTTTTTTATTGATGTTGATCGGGTTTGGCACTAAAGCGGGAATCATCCCTTTGCATATTTGGCTTCCTCGCGCACATCCGGCTGCTCCGAGTCATGTCAGCGCTTTGATGTCCGGAGTTATGATTAAGACCGGAATTTATATGTTTATTCGAATTTTTATTGATATTTTACCTGGTATTCCATTATGGTGGGGTGAACTGGTTTTGTTAATTGGCGCTATCTCTGCCTTGGCGGGAGTTTTGTATGCGCTTACCGAACATGATATCAAAAGACTTTTGGCATACCATAGTATTGAAAATATCGGAATTATTCTTTTAGGCGTAGGAAGCTCTTTGATTTTTTTAGCGCTTAATCTTAAAGAATTAGCAATATTAGCTTTAGCGGCGGCACTTTTTCATACATTAAATCATGCAATTTTTAAATCATTGCTTTTCATGGGTGCCGGATCGGTTATATCAAAAATGCATACTCGCAATATGGAAGAGTATGGCGGTATAATCAAATATATGCCACAAACCGCTTTCTTTTTTTTAATCGGGTCATTAGCCATTTCTGCTTTTCCTCCGTTTAATGGATTTTTTAGCGAGTGGATGACTTATCAATCTTTGTTTTCCGGCATTGCCAATTTAAACAGTTCAGCTCAATGGATATTCATTTTAGCGACTGGCTCATTGGCTTTTACCGGCGGATTGGCAGCGGCTTGTTTTGTTAAGGCTTTTGGGGCGATATTTTTGGCTCGTTCGCGTAATAAAAAAGTTGAAAAAATAAAAGAATCAGGCGTGATGTCGCGTATCGGTATGGGCGTATTGGCGATTTTCACTTTGATTTTGGGAGTTTTTGCTTATCCCGTTTCAAAAACCATACTAAATATTGTCAGTAGCTTGACTGTTTTTGATGCAAAAAATATTGAAAGCAACTCAATTATTCAAGCAAAAATGGAAAGCGTTTCAATGCCGGTAATTTTTTTGAGTATTGCGTGTGTGCTAATCTTAGTATTTATTTCAATCTATGCGTTAACAAAAAAAAGAAAAGTGCAGACTGGTTGTACTTGGGATTGCGGAACGGAACTTACTCCAAGAATGGAGATTACAGCAACCGGATTTTCTCGTTCAATAGTGGTTATTTTTCGAGGGATTTTGCGTCCGACAAAACAAAATACGATTGAATATCGCGATGCCGATATGCGCTATTTTGCCAAGAAAAATCTAGTTAGACTAGAAATTGAGGACTTTTGGGGAACATGTATTTATTATCCGGCGCAAAATTTAGTGGCAAGGATGTCTAATCGGGTTAAATTATTGCAAAGTGGAAATATCAATGCCTATATTTTATATATTTTTTTAACATTGTTATTATTGTTATTATTTTTAGTAATTTGATATGAATATTTTAACAATTATTATCTGGACAATTCAGTTAATTTTAATTCCGGTTGTTTCGCCACTATTTATCGGATTGGTGCGAAAAGTTAAAGCGCGTTTGCAAAATAGAGCTGGCGCGAGTATTTTTCAACCTTATTTTGATCTTTGGAAATTGTTTCATAAAGATGAAGTTATCAGTACTGACGCTTCTTGGATTTTTCGTTTTGCGCCATATCTTATTTTTTCCATCACATTGATTATCGGTGCCAGTATTCCGCTTTTCAGCACAGTGTTTTCGAATAATAATATGAGCGATTTTTTAGTTATTGTATATTTGGTGGCACTAAGTACATTTTTTTTGGCGCTTGCCGGGATGGATGTTGGTAGCGGATTTGGCGGATTTGGTGCGAGTCGGGAAATGACGGTTGCAGCGCTAACCGAAGGTGGCTTAATCCTTTCTCTTTTGGCGGTGGCCTTTGTTGCTCACTCGACTAATCTTTTTGTTATCTCTGAGTTTATTTCGCAAATGTCTTTATTTTCGTTCGCTCCGATTTTTTTAGCTTTTTCCGCTTTTGTGATTGCGATGCTTGCGGAAACCGGTCGTTTTCCCTTTGATAATCCTGCCACACATTTGGAATTGACAATGATTCACGAAGCGATGATTTTGGAGTATTCCGGCAAGCGTCTTGCACTGATCGAATGGTCCGCTGCTAATAAGTTTTTAATTTTTTTGGCGCTGGGAGTCAATTTATTTTTTCCATGGGGAATTTCCGGAACATTTGATTTGCAAAATAGCATATTTGCGCTAATAATATTTTTTGTAAAAATCGGTGCAATGAGCTTGGCTGTGGCTGTTTTGGAATCAACTATCGCTAAAATGCGTTACTTTCGCTTGCCTGATCTTTTGGCTGTATCTTTTATTTTAAGTGTAATTGCCATTATTTTAATAATTTAAAATTTTATGAATTCCAATTTCGCGCAAATTTTATTTTTTTTGGAAGCGATGATTTTTTCAGCAGTGATTTTCATGCATCTTTCCAAGAAAAGCTCATCGGTAGTTAATTTATATATGTTGCAATCTTTGGCAATTTCAATTTTATTATTTAGTTCCATATTGGAAAAACCATCATTGCTGTTGATTTTTGCTGTAGGGATAACTTTTGCGGTTAAAGCAATAATTGCTCCGCATTTTTTTCATAAACTAATTTCCAGAAACCACATAAAATTTTCTGCCAGTACATATTTAAACGCCCCATTTACTTTAATTGTCGTAGCTGTTTTAACAGCTTTTTCCTATTCGCATTTATTTCATCCGCTTACAGTTATTTTTTCTCAAAATGCCGATGCTATTCTTCTAGCTGTTGCCACTATGCTAAGTTCTATTTTTCTTTTGATCAATCGCAAAGGAGCGATGTCGCAAGCGATCGGAATTTTATCATTGGAGAACGCTATTGTTTCGTTCACTTTTTTAGCTGGATTGGAGCAATCCCCAGCTTTGCAATTGGGAATTATTTTTGATATTCTAGCGTGGATATTTATTGCCGGCACCGTAGCTATGATGATATTTCGACATATCGATTCGTTTGATGTAAGCAGTATGAAACGTTTAAAAGAAGATTAATTTAAAAAATATGATGCTATTATTGATTATTTTGACACCATTGGTTGCTTCGGGACTCTCGTTCTTTGTTAGAAAAAACAGTACTGTTTTTTTAAATACCGTGGCTGTCTTATCAGCTTCAATAGAGTTAATCGCAGTTATGAATATTGTTTTTTCTGTTGTTAAAAACGGTGAATATGTCCTAGCTTCTTATTTGGCGGTTAATTCAATCGGAGCTATTTTAATTATGATTATTGCTATAGTTAATTTTTCAGCTTCAATTTATTCTGTTAGCTACCTAAAAGTGGAGGTTCGTAAGGAAATAATCGGAATTTCTCGTGTGCGGGAGTATTTTTCGTTGTTGCATTTATTTGTTTTGGCGATGTTTTTTTCTGTTATCACGACAAATCCGATTTTAATGTGGATTGCCATTGAAGCAACAACACTTTCCACTGTATTTTTAATTAGTTTTTATAACAAACCATCAGCTACGGAAGCAACTTGGAAATATATGATTATTAATTCTTTGGGGTTGCTTTTGGGGTTTTTCGGTACGGTAATTTTTCTTTATCCATCATTGCGTTCTGGTCATCTGGGATTGGTTAACTGGCAAACAATATCGGCTGGCGCCGGAAATTTTGATCCTTTTGTTGTCAAAATGGCTTTCATTTTTGTTTTAATTGGCTATGGAACAAAAGTGGGTTTTGTTCCTATGCATACTTGGCGTCCCGATGCTTATAGTAAAGCGCCCATTCCAATCGTTGCCTTGCTTTCAGGATCACTTTTGAATGTGGCTTTTTTAGCGATACTAAGGTTTAAAATGGTTGTTGATTTGGCAGTTGGGAAAGATTTTTCACAAAACTTATTTATTTTTTTCGGAATTATTTCCATTGTAATTGCATCTTTTCATATGTTTGGGCAAAAAAATTATAAACGCTTATTGGCTTATTCCAGCATTGAACATGCCGGAATTTTGGCGCTTGGTTTTGGCTTTGGCGGGTTGGCAATATTTGCCACCCTATTACACATGATCTATCATGCGTTGGTAAAGTCGATTTTATTCCTTTCGGCCGGTAATGTTTTTTTGAAATACAGTTCTACAAAAATTTCTAAAATAAAAGGAATGCTTGAGGTGTTGCCTGTTACGGGAGTGCTTTTTATGATTGGGTTTCTAGCAATTGTCGGCGTCCCACCTTTTGGAACATTCCTGACGGAATTTACTATTTTTTCCGTTGGAATAAAGACGCATCCCATTGTTGTGATTATTGCATTAATGGCATTGATTTTGGTTTTTGTCAGTTTTCTCCGGCATATTTCTGGAATGCTTTTTAATGAAAAAGAAGAGGGTATTTCTATTGGAGAATCTGGCGCCTGGACGACATTACCTATTTTATTTTTGGTCGTAATATTTATTTTTTTGAGTTTTTATTTGCCACAGTTTATGACTATATTGCTTAATAAGGCAGCGTTATTTTAGCTTATTATAATCTATTACCATATTTATATTATGAATCAAAAAGAAGTTAGTAAAAAATATATTCCATCCGGATTTGATGTCGAAGAACATAAAAATATTTTTAGTTTTATTGTTTCAAAAGAAGAAATTGGGACCGTTTGCCAAAAACTTTATTTTAATGATGGCTTGCAATTAAAAACGATTACAGCTATTGATGAAAAAAAAAGTTTTGGACGGTATCGTATTTTTTATGTTTTTGGAATTCCCGGAGAAAATATTTTTTTAGCTCCTTATATTGTTGTAAAAAATTCAGAAGAATTCCCATCAATTACAAAAATAATTCATGAGGCGTCTTCCTATGAAAGGAAAATATGGTCATTTTTTGGTCTTAAACCGATTGAGCATCCTAATTTAAGAGGCATGCTTTTGCATGAAAATTGGCCTAATGACGTTTTTCCTTTGCGAAAAGATTTTGATTGGAGGAATCGACCGAAAGAGGCGACCGGAAAATATGAATTTTCAAAAGTGGACGGAGAGGGGATTTATGAAGTTCCTGTCGGTCCGGTGCATGCCGGAATTATTGAGCCGGGACATTTTCGCTTTAGTGTTGCTGGTGAAGAAGTGCTTAATTTGGAAGCAAAGCTTGGCTATAAACATAAAGGAATTGAAAAATTATTTGAGGTTTTTCCGATGGAGGAAAAATTGCGCTTATCAGAAAGAGTTTCCGGAGACACTTCATTCACTCATTCAATGGCTTTTTGTCAAGCGATTGAATCATTTGCTGATGTGTGTGCTCCGAAGAGGGCACAGCATTTACGGATGTTTTTTTCCGAAATGGAAAGATTGACGAACCATTTTAATGATATTGGATTTATTATGCTTGACGCCGGTTATAGTTTTGGAGGAAGCAATTGCGCACGTATTCGTGAAAAAATTATGCAATGGAATGAAAAATTAACAGATAGTCGTTTTTTGCGGGGTGTTAATGTGTTCGGTGGAGTAATGAAAAATATTTCAGCGGAAACATGTCATAAATTAAAAAAAGATCTAGAAAAAATTCAAAAAGATTTTTCACAGGTAATCAGTATTTCCGGGGAAAGCAGTTCATTGTTAAATCGTTTGCAAAGTACGGGAAAATTGGATCGTCAAATTGCGATTGACCATGGCGTGCTGGGTGTTGCCGGAAGAGCTATTGGATTGGAGCATGATGCTAGAATTGAATATCCCTACGCTGATTACGCTTCTATGCATTTTGAAATGGCGTTGGAAAAAAGCGGTGATGTGTATGCCAGGTTGCATGTTCGTATTAAAGAAGTCCATTCTTCAATGAAAATTTTAAAACAAATCTTAGATAAATTAACAGAAAAAGAAAATTCAGAGATTATTACTGAAAAAGAGTTTGTTTTTGCTAAAAATAGTTTATCGATTGGCATTGCGGAAGGCTGGAGAGGAGAAATTGTTTATTTTGTGGTTACTGATGAAAAAGGAAATATCTCCAGAGTTGATGTGCGTGATCCTTCTTTTGTGAATTGGACGGTTTTGGGTTATGCCGGAAGAGATAATATTATTCCTGATTTTCCCTTAATCAACAAGAGCTTTAATTTGTCATATTCGGGTAATGATTTATAGAAAAGTGTTTGGTGAAAGCTGAATCTAAAAAAGATTTAGTTTGGTTTTGGTTTTTTGACAACTTAATAAAAAAGGAGAAAATTGTTTATGTGGTGCGAAACGAATTTGCAAGAAAGAGTTTTATCGACCGTTCCGTTTAGATTTAAAAATATTCACAATTGTTCAGCAGTAGCTATTCTTCCTCAGAGTTACAATTTTACAGCCCCGATTATTCAATGCATGGAAGATTCTTTTGGACACAATGCCTTTGATACATTTGTCGTTCCGGGATTTTCCAGCAAGCTTTTCAAGGAAAGTAAAACTATTTTGGAGACGCTTGATCTTTCCTATGAAAAGCATTTTGTTGAAGAGGTGGTTATTTTTCAGCATACTGATTTTCATAACAATGGACATTCAACCAGATTTGTGTCTGCAATAGAAGAGGACTGCTATCACAAAAACGGATTAATTTCTTCTCTCAAGATGCTTCGTAGGCGCTACCCAAATCTTAATGTAAGATTGGTGTATGTGCGGTTAATTGATGAACAGCGAGAAATGGAATTTTCGGAAATATTTGAGTGTGGACGGGAAAGAGTGCGTATGATTGCACCTTATAAATTTAAGGGAGTCTTAGGGTGTGATGTCGCGGTTATTATGTGTTTGGATTTTAGATTCAGAAAAGAAAGTCGTGCTTGTGTTCGCGATTCTTTGAAAATTCCAAATTTCGATTTAATCGGGATTCCGGGAGCGACAAAGAGCTTTCTTGAAAATGCGAAAGTTGCATGGAAAGCTGTCAATGTGTCATATGAAAAACATAATTGTCGGAAATTTATCGTCATCCATCATATGGATTGCGGTGCTTATGGAGGATCATCGGTTTTTTTAAATGCTTTTATGGAAGAGTCATATCATTATGAGCAGATGCGCTCTTTTGAAAAAAAAATGTTTGAGCAATATCAAGATGTTAAGGTAGAGAGAATTTTTGCTCGCTTGACGGATGATCGAACAAAAATTCAGTTCATTGAATATTAATTTATTATTAGCCACCTTGAAATATGCAAGGTGGCTTTCTATTTGCCAAAAAACAAAATTAGTGGTACATTGTATAGTAGTTAACTATTTATTTTTTAAAATATGCCAGTAGCAAGAAAGCGCCACACTAAGGCAAGAAGAGACAGGGCTCGAGTTTTTTATAAATTAAAGCCGAAGAATCTAGTTGAGTGTTCCATTTGCAAAGCGCAAATTGAATCACACACTGTTTGTATTAATTGCGGAAAATATAAAGGCAAGGAAGTGATTGATACTACAAAAAAATTAACTAAAAAAACTAAAAAGAAATAATTTTTTTAATTATGTCTAATCGACATTTGTCAAGATCGGTCGCAATGCAATCACTGTATGAGTGGGATTTTAAAGGAAAGGATGATGCGATGATTGCTGATATCGTGCACAGAAATATTTTCGAGTTTGCTCCGGGTATGGATAATACTTCTTTTGTGCGCAATCTTGTCGATATAACAATTAAAAATCGAGATAAAATTGATCCGTTAATAGAAAAATGTGCGCCAGAGTGGCCGCTGGAACAGGTAACGATCGTTGATCGCAATATTTTGCGTTTGGGAATTTGTGAGTTGTTGTTTGGAAATTATGAAGAAGTTCCTCCAAAAGTGGCAATTAATGAAGCGATTGAATTGGCAAAATCTTTTGGTGGAGAATCTTCCGGTCGTTTTGTGAATGGAGTTCTCGGTACGATTTATCGTGAATTGGGCGAGCCGATGAAAGATGACGAAAAAAAAGACAAGAAAAATAAAAAATAATTTATTAACTTATTTATTTTTTTCAATTCCCAGTTTCGATTAATCGTGATTGAGAATTGTAAATTTTATGTTTTTATGGTTGAAGAATTGATGGATAAAATAGGCGTGAAGTTTAATGATTTGGATTTGTTGAAACAAGCATTGACACACCGATCATATTTAAATGAACATAGAGAATACAAATTGGAACATAATGAACGCTTGGAATTTTTAGGTGATGCTGTTTTAGAGTTGGTTGTGACGGAATATTTATATAAAAATTATTCCAATCCTGAAGGGGAGATGACAAATTGGCGAGCAGCATTGGTTTGTGGTGAGATGTTAGCTAAAATATCAAAAGAATTGGGTGTGGAAGATTATCTGATGATGAGTAAGGGAGAAGCTAAGGATGTTGGAAGAGCGAGGCAATATTTACTTGCTAATGCGTTTGAAGCGATTATTGGAGCAATTTATTTGGATCAAAAAGAAAAAGGTTACGCTGTTTGCAAAGAATTTATTTCTAAAAAAGTGATTACTCGCTTACCGGATATTATAGAAAAAAAACTTTATTTGGATCCGAAAAGCCATTTTCAAGAAGAGGCGCAAGAAAGAGTCGGAATAACTCCAGCATATCGAGTGCTGGAAGAAAGCGGACCTGATCATGACAAGAGATTCGTAATGGGAGCTTTTTTGGGGGATGAAATGGTTGCCAAGGGAGATGGTCTTTCCAAGCAAGAGGCGCAAAGAAGCGCCGCTGAAAAAGCGATAGAAAGCAAGGGCTGGTAGAAAATCAGACTATTTTATTTAAAAATAAAAAATGCTTCTCAAAAAATTGGAAATAAATGGATTTAAGTCTTTTGCAACAAAAACAGTGTTGGATTTTTCTATGTCCAATAACGAAGATGGAATCAGGGGTATAACCGCAATTGTTGGCCCTAATGGAAGCGGGAAGTCGAATATTGCCGATGCGATGCGTTGGGTAATCGGCGAGCAATCAATGAAAAATTTACGAGGCAAAAAAGCGGAAGATATTATTTTTTCCGGTTCGGGTAAAAAAGCAAGATTGGGAGGAGCGCAGGTGTCTCTCTATTTTGATAATAGTAAAAAAATAATTCCATTAGAATTTGAAGAAGTTGTAATCACTCGTAAAATTTTTCGTAGTGGAGAAAGTGAATATTCAATAAATGGTTCGCGAGTAAGATTGCAAGATGTGGTGGATATTTTGGCAAAAGCCGGTGTAGGAAAAGAAAGTCATGCCATTATTAATCAGGGAATGGCGGATGCAATTTTGAGTGCTACTCCGCTGGAGCGCAGGTTTGTGATTGAGGAAGCGGCGGGAGTCAAACAATATCAAATTAAAAAAGAAAGAGCCTTGCGCAAATTGGAAGTAACTAAAGAAAATTTAGCGCGCGTCGGTGAGTTAATAGAAGAAATCCGTCCTAATCTTAGATTTTTAAAGCGTCAAGCGGAAAGAGCGGCGCAAAGTGAAGTGGTTGCAAAAAATCTGAAGGAAAAACAAATGACACTTTATTCTTATTTTTGGAATAAATTTACGCAAGAAAAAATCAGCTTAAGCGAAGAAAAAAACGCGTTAGGTATAAAAATGATGAATGCCCAACGCGAAGCAGATGGATTGGCGGATGAAGTAAATAGCCGACCAAAAGAAGAAGGAAGCGATGAAAAAATGGTTGAGCTGGGAAAAAAACAGCAAGAAAAAAGGAATGAGTTAAATGAGTTGGAGCGAGAAATATTGATTTTATCCGGTCGCATTGAAATTGAAAAAGAAAAACAAAAAAGCATTCAGATTATAGAAGAAATAAAAATTAAAAGTCAGCCGGTCGATTTAGCTTATATTAAGGATAACTTAAAAAAAATCAGAATTGATCAAGAAATACTTATTGAAAAAGTAAGTAAGGCGGAAAATTTGAATGATTTGAAAAAAATAAAGGAATTGGCTGTGTCGATTGGAAAAAGACTTGATGAATTGAGGGTCGATATTGATAAGGGAAAAAAAGAAGAAAAAAATCTGGAAATAAAGCCAAAAGAAATTGAATTGCCAAAAGTTGATTTACCGGTTGTTTTGGAATTTCAAGCAAAGATTGAAAGAATGCGTCAAAAAAGATATGAACTGGAAAAAGAATTGCAGAAAATTTTTGATAATATGCAAATTGAAGCAAAAGCGGATCGTGATCGTCGTCAACATTTTTTTCAGCTGGAAAGGGAGTTGCGCATGAAGCAAGATTCATTAAGCAGTTTAAAGGATAAGTACAATGAATTTAAGGTTTCATTGGCAAAAAATGAAGTGCGTGAAGAAGATTTGAGGGTAAAAATTTTAGAAGAATTGAAAATCAATGTCGATTGTTTATATAAAGAAGTAGATATGAATGTTGATCATTTTAATTTGGAACGAGAAATTACCAAATTAAAATTCCAAATGGAGCAAATTGGAGGCATTGATCCTTTGGTAATAGCAGAATATGAAGAAACTAATAAGCGATTTGAATTTTTAAGTAAAGAATCTTTGGATTTGGAAAATGCTATGGAGTCATTGAAAGAGGTAGTTAGAGAAATGGAAGATCGAGTGGAAGAAAAATTCCATGCGACATTTGATGAGATAAACAAAGAATTTTCCAAATATTTTCGTATAATTTTTGGCGGAGGAGATGCGCGTTTGACTAAAATTAATGTCCGTTCGAAAAAAGCGAAAGAAGCAATGATTGGAGATAAGAGCGAAGAAGAAAATGATGAAAATAATAACCAAGAGCAGGGAGGCAAAGAGGAGAATAGCGAAACCGGCATTGATATTTTTGCTTGCCCTGCAGGAAAAAGAATTAATAATCTTTCAATGCTTTCCGGAGGAGAGCGATCACTGACGTCGCTGGCTTTGCTTTTTGCGATAATTGCTCATAATCCGCCACCATTTTCCATTTTAGATGAGGTTGAGGCGGCACTAGACGAAGCAAATTCAAAGCGGTTTAGCGGAATAATTCGTGATCTTTCTTCGCATACGCAGTTTATTGCAATTACGCATAATCGCGAAACAATGCGTCAAGCATCCGCTTTATATGGAATAACAATGGGCGAGGACGGAGTTTCTAAATTATTGTCGGTTAAGATTGATCAAATTGGTCGAGGCGGAAAAATCATTCAATAACTTTTTTCAATGATAATAAAAAAGAATAAAATATTTTATTTATTGATTGTTTTGATTCTCGCTGCGGGAATTTTTTTGCGTTTCTGGAAGCTTGGTTCAATTCCTCCCGGTATTCAATATGACGAAGCTTACAATGGAATCAATGCTATTCAAGCGAATGAAACCGGTGATTATAAATTATTTTATCAAGAAAATACCGGACGTGAAGGTTTTCATATGGATGTGATCGCGATTTTTATTAAACTATTCGGGGTCAGTAATTATTCTTTGCGCATAGCTAATGCAATGTGGGGATCTTTGACTTTGATTGGTTTTTATTTTCTCCTGCGAGAATTGAGGTTATCTAAATTATCCGTTTTGCTTGGCGTGTTTATGCTTAGTTTTTCATTTTGGCATTTGGATTTTTCACGCACAGCTTTCCGAGCGATTATGGTGCCAATGGTCATCGTTTGGTCGCTTTATTTTTTATTAAAAGCCTTGCATTGCAAGAATAAGCGAAAAGGCTACTTGTTTTTTCTTATTGCGGGGGCTTGTTTGGGTTTTGGAATTTATACTTATATCGCTTTTCGCGTCGCGCCTCTCATTTTTATTTTATTCGGCTTGGCATATGCGTCGTTTGAAAAAAATTGGCTGAAAAAAAACTGGTCAGTTATGATTTTTTTTATTGCAACATCAATTCTTTGTGCGTTGCCAATTTTGATTTATTTTTATTTTCATAGCAATGATTTTTGGTCTCGCGCTGATGCTGTATCAATATTTAATTCTGCCAAAATTTCCCCAATTAAAGCTTTTTTAAAGAGCCTTATTTATCACTTGCGCGCTTTTTTTGTTGATGGAGATCCGAATCCGCGTCATAATTATGATAACCAGCCATTGATTCCTGCCGGCTGGATGGCTTTTTTAGCGCTAGGCTTTATTATTGCAACAAAAGAAATCGTTGAGAATATTGTAAAAAAAATAAAATTCAAAAAAATAAATGCCAAAAGCATCTTTAGGCCATCGGGATTGTTTTATCCTTCAGTTATTGCGCAAAGTATTTTTTGGGTAATGTTAATTCCGGGAGCGCTTAGTATTGAAGGTATCCCGCATTCTTTGCGCATTATCGGGATGATTCCGGGTGTTTTTATTTTATGTATTTTGCCAATGGAATATATTTTGAAAATTTATCGCAAAATGCGTGATTCATCAGATATTTCCTTGCAAAAAACAGGAACAAATTTGACATTGACTTTTGTTTTGGGATTGACAATGGTAATTATTGCCAGTGGTTTTTTTCAGGCATATGTTTATTTTGATCTTTGGGCGAATGACTTGCGAACAGCCAGCGGATTTGAAAGAAAGCTTTATTTGATGGGTCTTTTAATTAAAGAAATGGATGTTCATAAAAATAATTATATTATTACCGCATATAATACAGCTATTTATGCTGACAGAAAAACATCCAGTCTTAAAACGGTTGAATTTATTGCTTATCCGAAAATAAAAAATTATTTATTTTATCATCCGCTTGATGGTATAAATAATATCAATTGTGATGACGCACAAATTATTTTTCAAGAGTCGGATCAGTGGTTGCGAAATCAATATCGCGACAAATGTCCAGGAATGCACACGGATAAATATAGCTATACTAAAGGAAAATATGTTTTTTTTGTAATGCTTAGCCAAAAAGAATAAGTTTTTGCTAATACATTAAAACGGCTAGCGGCTCCATTTTTGCCACAACCCTTATAATTTCATTGTCTTCCATTCCGGTAATGACTTCATTGATGTCTTTATAGTAGGCGCTATCTTGCATTATTACTCCGCTTGATTTGGCATTATAGAGTTTAATGTTTTTGGTTTTCATTTTTTGAAAAAGAGCTTCTTTTGTTGTCGCTTTATCTTCGGAAGGATCTTTCTTTTTGCCTGTTCCATGCGCGGAAGAAAAAAAAGTCGATTCATTATTATCTGTGCCAACAGCTAAATAAGCAGGTGTGCTCATTGAGGATGGAATAAAAGCCGGCTCTCCCGTTTGAGAAAAAATCGGATGACCGGTCATTTTTTTTGGACCAAAAGCGCGGGATGCATTATTTCTGTGTACCCAGACTTTTTTACCAAAATGCTCCTCCTGGTCGATGAAAACATGTGGCATATCATAAAGTAAATCCAATTCAGGATCCTTTCCCAGCGTTTTTTCTATTGTTGCGTAGAGGTTGTTTGTCAAAATCGTTCTATTGGCAAATCCATGGTTAGCGGAGGCTCGATGGGCGGTAATGAATAATTTTCCTTCCGGGCTATTTTGATCATAGGCGATATATTCCGATTTGGTTTTGTAGTCGCTAATTTTTTTTTCTAATGCCTGATGCGTTGCAGATTGACTTGAATTGAAAGTTAATTTTCCCAACTCTAAAATAATTTGCTGACTCAGATGTTCTTTCTTTTTTGGAGTATAAAAGTAGGAGGCATATTGACCAAAAAGACCGGATCCGGTATGCATAAGAAAAATATATTGGCCAATATAAATTCCGAATTTTTTTGCTATGACAGGATCTTTCAATTCAGTTATTTTCATTAAATCCAAGAAATGATTCCCCGCTGCGCCTAAAATTCCCAATCGATATTTTCCAATATGTAAAAAAAGTTTGGGAATTGAGTCAAGAATATCTTTTTCTGAAACATTTTCAGAAAAATTTCCTGATTTAAAAGTATTTTCTAGCTCATTTTTTGTTTTTGTCTTAAAATATTGCATTGCTGGCTCTATGCCTTTTCGACAAATATCCATAACTAAAGAGTAGGGGATTTTTGTCCCGACATAGGTTTTGGTGGGAATTTGTTTAATGAGTGCTTCAAACAATTTATCAATATTCTCTGACGTAAGATCGGCATCGGTCAAATTGGATTTTAAAAAACGCATTCCGCAATTAGGCGCTGTGTCATTGATTTGCGGCAAGAAAAAATTTTCCGTGGCAATAACCGTACCGGCTGGATTTTTCCTGCCTTTTTTGCTGTGAACATCGGAAAGAGCGGCGAAATGATGAAATAGATATCCGGATGAGGCAGTTTTTTCAATTTCTTCAAGCGTCGCATTGCCAGGCATTAAATCATCAGAAACATGCAAAACAGCTGGAACTTGCATTACATCGGTTTGAAATTTTTTTTTATGAGAGGAAAGAGTGTTGACTTGATAGGACATATTTTTTTTATGGTTAAGATTGGTTATAGATTTTTTCATATTTTTCGGCAACTTTTTTTATGTCAAAATGTTCCAAGCAAAATTTTCTTCCTTCGATGCCAATTTCTTTTCTTTTTTGTTTGTTGGCGCGGAGTTCGAGGATAGCGGAAGAAAGCTCGGAAACAGAGTTTCTTTTTATGATAAGCGAATTTTTTTTATTTGCGAATTCTTTTAAAATTGGCAAATCGGAAAGGATGAGTGGTTTTTCGCAGGCCATCGCTTCAATTGCTGCTAAAGGAACATCAAATTTTCCATGCATATTTTGGACGGGAAAAAGACTGATGTCGCAAAGATTATAAATATCGGACATCTGAAATTTTCCATTATCATGGAAAGAAACCTTGTTAAGCAAGCCATTTCTTTTTAATTGAGAAATGACCAATTCTTTTTTTTGCGCGTCTTTTTCGTTTTTTATTCGCACGGCCAAGGAAAGCTTAATGTCAGAATTTTTTTTAGCAAGTGCGATAAAGCTGTCGATAATATTATCAATTGCGCCAAGTCGAGTGTATTCTCCGGTAAAATTGAGTACAAA
>JAJYDG010000029.1 GCA_021777675.1 bacterium
TTCGGGAAAATTGTTTTTGACCAAACAAAATGAAAAAACTTTGGAAGTGCATGATTGGAAAGTGCTTTCGAAAAACATTCGACCGATTCCAACAGAATATTTTGGGCTAAAAAATGAAGAAGCACTTTTGCGTAAGCGCTATTTGGATTTGATGCTGAATGTCGAAACGCGGGAAATATTTCGTAAAAAAAATATTTTTTGGCAAACTATTCGTAAGACATTGATGGCGGAAAATTTTTTGGAGGTGCAAACGCCGGTTTTGGAGCATACGCCTGGCGGGGCGGATGCCGAGCCTTTTATAACGCATCACAACACTTTGGATCAGGACTTTTATTTGCGAATATCCCTGGAGTTGCCATTAAAAAGATTGCTTGTGGGAGGCTATGAGAGAGTTTTTGAAATTGGACGAGTTTTTCGCAACGAAGGAATTGACCGGGAACATTTGCAGGAATTCGATCACATGGAATTTTATGCAAGCTATTGGGATTTTCAAAAAGGAATGGAATTTTGCGAAAAAATGTATAGAGAGATTGTTAAGGAGGTAACAGGCGGACTTATTACTGAATATGAAGAAAATAAAATTGATTGGAGCAAGAAGTTTCCGATTATCGATTATTTTGCTGAATTTAAAAAAGAAACCGGATTGGATTTGGATGGTGAATTGACGGTTGAAAAACTAAAGAAAAAAGCGGATGAATTAAAAATTAAATATGAGTATGGTTATTCGAAAGGTCGAATGATTGATTTGCTCTACAAAAAAACTGTCCGGCAAAAATTGATTCAGCCTTGCTTTTTAGCCGGTCATCCATTGGAAGTTTCACCACTTGCAAAGTTGGATCCAAAAAATCCTAAAAAAACTTTGCGTTTTCAGATTGTGGCAGGAAAAAGTGAATTGTGTAATGCTTTTTCGGAACTGAATGATCCGATTGATCAGAAAAATCGATTCTTGGAACAAATGAAAGCTCGTGAAGCGGGAGATGCTGAGGCGCAGATGATGGATGAGGATTTTGTGGAAGCGTTGGAATATGGTATGCCTCCGGCATTTGGTTTCGGAATGAGTGAGCGATTATTTTCGTTTCTAATGAATAAATCTATTCGCGAGACCGTTATTTTTCCGCCAATGAAGATCAGGGAATGATTTGAATAATATTAAATAAATTTTTCAAGCACAATAAATTTATGTTGGACATTAAATTCATCCGCGAGAATGCGGATAAAATCAAGGAAGCGATTAAGAATAAAAACATTAAGCTCGATCTGGATGAACTTTTGGCAGCTGACGAAAAAAGAGTAAGAGCATTGCAAGCGATGGAAGAATTGAGTGCGGAAAAAAATCAACTTAATGAAAAAATGAAAGTTATAAAAGATGATAAAGAGAGACAGGAAACTATTGAAAAAGGCAAATTAATTAAGAAAAAAATGGCCGAGGTTGAGCCGGAATATGCGGAGCTGAAAAAACAGTTTGAGGTGCTTATGGTGCAAGTGCCAACTATTCCTTCAGAGGATACGCCAATTGGAAAAGATGAAAGTGGGAATGTGGAAGTCTATCAAAAAGGTAAAATTCGCGAGTTTTCTTTTAAGCCAAAAACGCACATTGAGCTTGCTGAGAATTTGGATATTGTGGATTTTGAAAAAGGGGCAAAAGTTTCCGGGTATCGGGGGTATTATCTTAAAAATGAGGGTTCGCTACTCGTTATGGCTCTGATGATGTATGCGCTCAACAAAATGGTGGAAAAAGGTTATGCGCCAATCATTCCTCCAACCCTTATCAAAAGTTTCGCATTGTTTGGCAGTGGCTATTTCAAGGGTGCGGACTATGACAGTGCATCAGACAATATCTATCAAATTGCCACCCGTGACAAGGAAATGGACGGCGCGGATTCAAAAGAAAAGAAATTTTTGGTCGGCACAGCTGAACCATCATTACTTGCATATTTTTCCGATGAGATGCTCGACGTTGCAAAATTGCCAATCCGAGTTTGCGGATTTTCTCCGTGCTATCGCAGTGAAATTGGGGATTATGGCAAAGATAATAAAGGACTCTATCGCGTACACGAATTTTTCAAGGTGGAGCAAGTGGTTGTTTCCACGGCGGACATTGACGCGTCAACAAAAATGCAGGAAGAGATGGTTGCGATTTCCGAAGAGATGCACCGAGAGTTGGGGTTGCCATATCGTAAATTGCAAATTTGCACCGGAGATATGGCACCGGGAAAGTATCGCGCGTTTGATTTGGAGGCATGGATGCCGGGTCTGAATCGTTGGGGTGAGACCGGATCAGCATCGAACTTTGTCGATTGGCAATCCAGACGTTTAAATGTGAAATACAAAGATAAAGATGGAAGCAAAAAATTTGCCTATCTTCTCAATAACACTGCTTTGCCATCCGTGCGTCCATTGATTGCAATTCTTGAAAACTATCAAAATGAAGACGGCTCAGTGACTGTGCCGGAAGTTTTGCGCAAATGGATGCCGGGGAATTTGGAGAGAATTGTGAAAAAATAAAATGCGAGGAAAAAAACTGAAATTTCCAGAAAATTTTTTGTGGGGCACAGCAACGGCTGCGCACCAGGTTGAAGGCGGAACGAATAATGATTGGACGCAATGGGAAAAGGATAATGCTGAGCGGCTGGCAAAAGAAGCCTCGGGGAAATGGCAGGCTTGGCAACAGGAAAAATTTCCGGAAATGTTCGATCCCAAAAACTACATCTCCGGCCGGGCTTGTGATCACTATAATCGCTATGAAGAAGATTTTGATTTGGCGAAATCTCTTGGTCACAATGCCCATCGCTTTTCGATTGAGTGGTCGCGAATCGAATCGGAAGAGGGAAAGTTTGACGAAAAAGAAATTGAGCATTATCGCAAAGTGCTCCAAGCCCTAAGAGTCCGTGGAATGGAACCGTTTGTGACGCTGTGGCATTGGACAATGCCACTGTGGCTTTCAGAAATCGGCGGAGTGGAAAACGCAAGATTTGCGGACTATTTTTCTCGTTATGCTAGTTTGATGGCAGGAAAATTAGGCTCAGAGGTAAAATTTTGGGTGACCCTAAATGAACCGACTTCGGTTATTTCCAATTCTTATGTTTTTGGCAATTGGCCACCACAAAAGAAAAATATTTTTTCGGCGCAAAAAGTCTATCGAGTTTTAGCGGATGCGCACAATAAAGCCTATTTTGAAATCAAAAAAATAGATCAAAATTTTCAAGTCGGTTTTGCCAATATTTTGCAGTTTATTGAGCCGTTAAATAAAAATTCATTTTTGGATAAAATTGCAGTGAAAATTTTTGATTATTACGCAAATAAAAAATTTCTTAAGTTGGTGGAAGATAAAAATGATTTTTTGGCAGTGCAATATTATTTTCATAATCGGATAAAATTTTTCGGACAGACAAAAAATGATAACAAAATTATTTCCGATTTGAGTTGGGAAATTTATCCGGAAGGCATTTATCGCATTTTAAAAGATTTGAAAAAATATAATTTGCCGATTTATGTGACGGAAAACGGTTTGGCTGATGCGAAAGACAAAAAGCGGGCTGAGTTTATTAAAAAGCATCTTGTTTGGATTCATAAAGCGATTGAAGAAGGAATTGATGTGAGAGGTTATTTCTACTGGTCGCTTTTGGATAATTTTGAATGGGATAAAGGTTTTTGGCCACGCTTTGGCCTGATTGAAAGTAACTATGAAACATTGGAGCGCAAAGTGCGACCAAGCGCGTTGGAATATGCCAAGATTTGCAAAAAGAATGAATTGGAATTGAGCTAGTAGTTGCATTTTTCTTGGTGTTTTGGTAATATCTGATAATGAGCGTATTTGGTATTTTTGGTTGTTGATTTTTATAAAATAAAAAATATGACAAAAATAATGATTGTTGATGATGATCCAATGATTTCCGATATTTATCAAAAAAAATTTTCCGATCAAGGTTTTGATGTGCTTGTTGCCACTTCTGGAGAGCAGGCGTTAGAAATGGCTAAAAAAGAAAAAATAGATTTGGTGCTTCTGGATTTGCTTATTCCACGACTGGATGGTTTTGAAGTGATTAGACAATTGCGCAGTGGAAATTATGCCAAAGATATAAAGATAATTGTTTCCAGCAATTTGAGTGAAAAATTGAATCGTGACAGGGCGTTTGAACTTGGCGCAAATGATTTTATAATCAAGGCGCAGTTCACTCCAAGCCAATTGGTGGAAAAAATAAAGAAAATAATCAGTTAATCAATAAAATATGAAACACATAGAAAGAACATTAATTATTGATGCTCCGAAATTTCTCGGGCAATATGTTCGGTTATCCGGTTGGGTGAACTCTCGTCGCGATCATGGAAAATTGATTTTTATTGATTTGCGTGATCGTAGTGGCGTGGTGCAAATGGTAATTATTCCTGACAAAGAAATTGCATATAAAAACGCTAAGGATGTGCGTAGCGAGTTTGTGATTGATGTTGAGGGTTTTGTCAAAGAGCGTCCGGGGGGATTAGCTAAAAATACAAAAACCGGGATGATTGAAATTGAAGTGGCGAAAATAGACGTTATTTCGGAAGTGGAAGCCGAACTACCTTTTGATGTAGCTAAGAGTGAATTAGATGTTAATCTTAATACGCTTTTGGATAATCGCAATTTAGTTTTGCGTAACAAAAAAATCAATGATATCTTCAAGGTGTATGATCAACTTTTAAAATCCTACGCCGAAGCAATGCGCACAGCTCATTTTTTGGAAATAAAAACACCAAAAATTCTTTCTGCCGCGACAGAAGGTGGCGCTAATTTTTTCAAAATAAAATATTTCAACCGAGAGGCTTATTTGGCTCAAAGTCCTCAGTTTTATAAACAAGCTGGCGTGGGAGCTTTTGAGCGAGTGTTTGAAATCGGGTCTGTTTTTCGCGCTGAACCGCATTTTACAACTCGTCATGTCAATGAATATGTTGGGCTTGATGCTGAAATGGGATTCATTGACAGTTTTTCCGATGTAATGGATCAATTGGAAAGTGTTTTGAAAAAAATGGCTTTTGATATTTCGCAAAATTGCCAAGAAGAATTATCCGAGTATTCCGGAGAAATTTTAGCGCCTGAACATTTTCCGCGTATTCGACTTACCGAAGCGCTGGAAATTTTGGAAAAAGAATATGGCAAGAAATCGGAAGATGTTGATATTGATCCTGAAGGTGAACGGTTGATTTGCGAATGGGCAAAAGAAAAATACAGTAGTGATTTTATTTTTCTGACACACTACCCAATAAGCGTTCGCCCGTTTTATTCCATGCCAAGCGCTGACGGACAATTCACGGAAACTTTTGATTTAATATTCAAAGGAGTGGAAATTGCCAGTGGCGGACAGAGAATTCACAATTATAAACAGTTAAAAAATAATATTGTCAGATATGGTTTAAATCCGGAAGATTTTGAGCATTATTTGGATATTTTCAAACTTGGAATGCCATCGCATGGCGGTTGGGGCTTGGGATCTGAGCGGATTGTGCAGAAAATTTTGGGATTGGACAGCATTAAGGAGGCTATTCTTTTTCCGCGGGATGTGAAAAGACTCACTCCCTAGGTGGCTATAAAAAACAACAAAAAATAAAAGTTTTTGATTATGCAAAAACATCTCGAACACTTAAATCAAAAAAAAATTTGGATTGTTAATTTTGTTTCTTTCCTTCTGGGATTTTCGGATGCCGTTTTAATCTATGTCATTTCGAGTTATTTTAAGTTGGCGTTCGGAACCGAGAATGTCAGTATTTTTTATTTTTTTTCTTATGGTATTTTATTTTTATGTTTATTGAATTTGCATTGGTTGGCGAGGAAAATTGGAAATGTCAATGTTTTTTTCATCACTTTGTTTTTTAAAATAATAGCTGTTGCCTTTTTAATTGGGTTGAATCCGGGCGCGATAAGCATTTTATTTTTGATTTTATATATGATTTTTGTTGGCGTGGGGTGGGTTAGCTTAGATGCAGTTTTGGAAAATTTTTCTTGTGATAGGGAGTCGGGAAGAATCCGCGGAAAGCATTTGATGATTATGAATGCCGGTTTTTTGTTTGGTCCGTTTTTATCAGCTTATTTGCTTAGCCATTGCGGATTTTCCGGTATTTTTGTGTTTCTTGTGATTTTCAATATATTTATTTTTGTTTATAGTTTGGTGAAACTTAGAAAGGTAAATAGTGTATTTAGGAAAAAAATTTCTGCCTTGGAATTAATTAAAAAAGTCATCAATCATAAAAAAGTTTTAGCTATCTGTTATATTTCTTTTACGCTCGAATTTTTTTATGCCTTAATGATTATTTATACTCCTTTATATCTGCTGGATATAGGTATGAGCTGGGAACAAATAGGAAAAATTTTTACTATTATGCTTTTGCCGTTTGTTTTTTTGCAATATCCGATGGGAGTGTTGGCTGATAGGAAAAATGGAGAAAAGCAATGGTTAGCCATTTCTCTTTTGTTGATGGCATTTTTTACAATATCTTTTTGCTTTATTCAATCTGCCAATATGTTGATTTGGGCTTGTATTCTCTTTGGAACGAGAGTTGGAGCGGCAATGCTAGAGGTTTTGCGGGACTCCTATTTTTATAAACAAATTGACGGAAGCGATATTGATTTGATTGATTTTTTTCGTACGGCAATGCCTATCGGTTATATTTTGGCGGCTTTTTTTTCGTTTATCATTTTGCTTATTTTTCCTTTGATTTGGATTTTTATTTTTCTGACACTGGTTATTTTGTCGGCGTTGGCCCCTGTTTTTTATCTGTCGAAAAAGTAATTTTTTAGCACTCGTGTTTAATGATTGCTAATTTTTTAAAAACGTGCTAATATTTTTGCGGGGGATTATTTTTTAAGGATGGAATATTAACACATATGGCAAATAATTATTATGATTTATTAGGCGTAGCCAAAAACGCCAGTGATGAGGAGATAAAAAAAGCTTATCGTAAATTGGCACATAAACATCATCCGGATAAATCCGGTGGTGATGAAGCTAAATTTAAAGAAATTAACGAAGCTTATCAAGTCCTATCCGATAAATCAAAACGAGCCCAATATGATCAATTCGGGCAAACTTTTAATAATGGTTCTGGTGGTTTTGGCGGTGGGCAAGGGGGGTTTTCTTCTGGCGGATGGGATTTTTCCGGTTTTCAAAGTAGTGGAAGCGGGTTTGATTTCGAATTTGGAGAAAGTGGTTTTGAAGATATTTTCTCTTCTATTTTTGGTGGTCAAACGCAAAAAGCAACGAGAAAAAAACGCGGAAAAGATATTCAGGTCGATTTGGAAATAACTTTTGAAGAAATGGTTAACGGCACAACAAAGGAGATCAATTTGCGAAAAAACACGGTTTGCGATGTTTGCTTTGGAACTGGTGGCGACGGTGATGCGAAAGAAAAAGTTTGCGCCACTTGTGGAGGAAACGGGCGTGTACAAAAAGTCGGACGCGGTTTTTTTGGCAGTTTTTCTCAAGTGATAGAGTGCCCCGATTGCAGGGGAACAGGACATGTTTATGAAAAAAAATGTTCCAAGTGTAAGGGCGAGGGCAAGACGATGCAGAATGTAAAATTGGAAATAAATATTCCTGCCGGAATTGCTGATGGACAAACTATTTCCATATCTCAAGCGGGAGAGGCCGGAGGGCGAGGCGGACAAAGTGGCGATTTGTATGTAAACGTTCATGTTAAGCCACATCGAGAGTTTACAAGAAATGGGCGGGATATTTTAAATTCCGTGGAAATTCCCTTTTCTGTGGCGGCTTTGGGCGGTGAAGTTGAAATCGAAACGATTGAAAGCAGACTAACTTTAAAAATTCCTCAAGGAACGCAATCCGGAGAGCAATTTCGCATTAAAGGCAGGGGAATTCCCGATTTGCGTTCGGGAGAGCGCGGACATCAAATCGTTAAGGTTGTTGTTCGCATACCCAAGCGATTGTCACGAGAACAGAAAAGACTATTGGAAAAATTGCGTGAATTGGGAGAATGATTTTTTTTTAAAATAATTAGCTTAGTAGATTAAGCTTTTAAAATTTATGCAAATAATAATCGCTAAAAATGCCGGATTTTGCTTTGGAGTAAAGAGGGCGGTGGACATCGTAGAAAAAGAGCTTGGAAAAAAAGAAAAAGTTTATTGCTTGGGCCAATTAATCCATAATCGGCAAGTGATAGAAAGACTGGAGGAGAAAGGCTTGGTAACGGTTGAAAACATGGAAGATATTCCGGATGGAGCAAAGTTTGTAGTGCGCAGTCATGGCGTCGCTCCTGAAGTGGTGGAAAAAATTAAGGCTAAATATGGAAACAGTTTGGATGCCACTTGCCCTTTTGTGCGACGAGCTCAACTTACGGCGGAAAACTTTTATTTGGATGGTTTGGATGTCGTGATTTGTGGCGATTCGCAACATGCCGAGGTAATTGGAATTAATGCCAGAACCAAAAATTCGGCTACAATTATCAGTGATCCTGGAGAAGCAAAGTATTTGGAATTCAAAAAAACGGTTGGTGTGCTCAGTCAGACAACACAAAAGGCGGAACTTTTAAAAAGCACGGTGAACAATTTGCTGGAAAAAAATAAAAAAATAATAATTGAAAATACGATTTGTTTGGATAGCTCAACTAAACAAGCGGAAGTTTCTGCGCTGGCCAAAGAGGTTGATATAATGATTATAGTCGGAGGGAAAAACTCCAGTAATACCGGAAAACTTGTGCAACTCAGTGAGGCGCAAAAAATTCCCACCTATCACATTGAAAAGTCTTCCGAGTTGCAAAAAAAATGGTTTGGCAATATTAAAAAAATCGGTATTGCCGCCGGAGCATCAACGGCAAAATTTTTAATTGATGATGTGGTGGACAAAATCAATGAATTATGTTAGTTTGTAGTTTAATCATAATATTTTTTAAATGAAGAAAGAAATAACTTTTCCGATTAGAATCAATAAATTTTTAGCTTATAATAATTTTTGTACTCGTCGAGAAGCGGATGAAATTATCAGCGCGGGGAGGGTAAAAATAAACAAGCGTTTAGCGATTTTGGGAGATAAGGTTCAAGATGGCGATAATGTTACCATCGATAAAAATATTCGCCGACTTAAGGAATTGGTTTATTTGGCGTTTAATAAGCCACGAGGTGTTGTTACGCATAGTCCGCAAGAAGGAGAAAAGAGTATTGAAACCATTTTGAAATATCCGCAAAAAGTTTTTCCTGTCGGGCGTTTAGATAAGGATTCTTATGGGCTTATTATTCTTACTAATGATGGTCGGGTAACCGATCGCTTGCTTAATCCCGATTATGAACATGAAAAAGAATATATTGTTTCTGTTGATCGAAATATTACTCCCGGATTTATAAAAAATATGGCCGAGGGAGTAATTTTAGATGATGGATATAAAACTAAAGTAGCTCAAGTGAAAAAAATTGATGATTTAACTTTTTCTATTGTTCTTACTGAAGGCAAGAGAAGGCAAATTCGACGGATGTGTGAAAAATTGGAGAGAAGAGTTTTAGATCTTCGACGAGAAAGAATTATGAATATTCGATTGGGAAAAATTAAATCAAAAGAATTTCGCAAGATTGACGGAGAAGAATTGAAAGAATTCTTGAAAAGTATCGGTATAGAAAAAAGCTTTATTTAGTCAAGAAAATAAGTATTTTTAATTAGAATTTTTTATTTTGACAAAACAGCGAAAAATTTCTATAATAAAGGAAAGTGAAAGTGTGGTGATAGGGGTGGTCGATCTTCCGAAGCGCTTTTACTTCTAATTTAAATAATCTTTAATAATATCTAGAAACACTAAAATGGCTACAATTCAAGTAAGTGATATGGAATTTGTTGAGTATGTTGTAAAGCAAATTGTAAATCATCCTGATGATGTAAAGGTTGATAGAAAGATTGATGAGATGGGCGTGCTTATTACATTAGATGTTAATCCTGAAGATATGGGGATGATCATCGGTCGTGAAGGTGCGACAGCGAAAGCT
>JAJYDG010000006.1 GCA_021777675.1 bacterium
GATGATCCTTCAGGGTTCCCAAAAGGGTAAAAATATTTGGCTCTTTTTGTTTCATTTTTGTTTTTGTTAGGTGATTACCTTAATATTTTACACCTTTTTAAAAGAACGTACCAGCCGTGCCCCTTCCACCTCCCTACTTGAGTTCATATACTATTTTCATACCATACGGAGGAGAAAAAGGCAACTTTAAAAAAAGTGATGCGGGAGGTTTCATGGCTAGAGTAACCCGAGATAATCAAGTCCGATATATCCGACTTCGACATCAGTATTTTTGCCACTCTTTAGCAATTCTCGAAATTCTCCCAGAGACATCAAAACTACTTCTGCAAACTCATTTTTATCTAGATTTTGCTCGGCCACTTTTTCGCAATCAGTTACAACAACACAATATCTGTTCATTGTGGAATAAGCGCAATCAAAAGCTGTCGCCACCAATTTAGCTGTGCCCTTGAAGCCAGTCTCTTCCAGGAGTTCTCGCTCACCTGCTTGCTCTGGAGTTTCATTGGCATCAACATATCCGCCCGGAAGCTCGCTTAAAATTTCATTTGGACCGGGACGAAATTGCTTCACAAGAATCACTTGCTGGTCTTTTGTTAGTGCTAGAATTCCAGTAGC
Source organism: bacterium (assembly GCA_021777675.1). Classification (GTDB taxonomy): domain Bacteria; phylum Patescibacteriota; class Minisyncoccia; order Moranbacterales; family UBA2206; genus UBA9630. Next base: position 616 of record JAJYDG010000006.1, read on the forward strand.
CGGACCTTCTTTTTTCAGATAAAAATCACTTTCCTTTCCGTCGGGCATTTTATACATCACTTTTTCAATTTTCCGGCTGTATTTTTGGAAGGCTATTTCTCTTGATAGCTCTTCCCATTTTTCGACTTTGGTTGGCATAGGTTTATTTTTAATTATTAATCTTGAATTAATGATACTTTAAATCCACAAAAAAGTAAAATGCCCCAACCTCATTTGAAGTTGGAGCATTTAAGTTTATTTCGTTGTAATTTCATTGCAGATCACCCAAGAGTTGATCGTGGTCACAGAATTTATTAGTGGCAAGCCAACCATCCCTGTGGATAATCCTTTGACTGCCAAAGGGCATGGAAGATCCGTCCAGTGATGTCATTTTCCCTCCGATCTCCTCGAGAAGCAAAATAGCCGCAGCATAATCCCATACATTTGCCGACTTGCCCTCTTGTGGAAAATACACTCCCGCATCAGATCTTCCTAGAAGAATGGACACTATCTTGATAGTCAAAGTCGAAACAGGGAGTGACTTAAAGCCGCTTAGTTGGACCCGAGTTTTAAATTCAGGAATCTGAATTTGTCTTGGACTAACGGCTATTTTTCTCCTACCAACATTCTGTCCTTTTGAAAATATCGCCTCCCCATTACAAGTCACGCCCATACCTTTACAAGACGCAAATCTTAAGTTGTCTTGAGGCATGAGAAGCATTCCGACACGAGGAGTAAGATTATTCACAGCAGAAAGAGATATTGACCATTCACTGCTTCCTCTGGAAAATTCCGCCGTTCCATCAATCGGGTCAATAATGAATACCCAGCCTTTGCGAGGGAGAACACTTTCTTTTTTATAATGCTCCTCGGCAAGAACTGGGATTTCTGGAAAAAAAGAAAAGAGAAACTTAATGCAAATTTCTTCCACCTCCCTGTCAACCTCGGTAACAATTTCTTTGCTTCCATTTACGCCCGTTTTGAAAAACGCAGTTGCCATTATTTGGCGTTCAAAACTAAAATAGGTTTCCAAAATGTTAGCAAGAGCATGAAATGACTGTAAAATTCTTTTTTCAGTTTCCATATCCCCTCCTGAAATTTAACAGTGATTCATTTATGATTTCACACGTTTCCGACAACCCAATTTTTCTTGGGTTAGAAGGAATGTTACTACTCTGTAATGCTTCTGAAGCAATTCTTTCAATGGGCAGGTTATCGTAAACAACGAGATGATTGGAGATCTTTTCTGCCATGCCCGATTCCTTTATGAACAAGCGTAGCCAAGAAAATAAATCGTCATCACTCGAAAAACCCACCATTCTCCCTGCCTCCCGAAAGGAATCACGACAGGCCGAAACATTGTATTTCATTGAGGTTTCAAGAAATGTTACAACTGCCAGCCCATGATGCAAACCCGTGAATGCGCCCAGTGGATGAGACAATGCGTGAGCAATGCTCAGCCCCGTTCTGGGATATAGCAATCTCGCCGTAAAAGCGATCGACTGCAGCGCTTCCAACGCGAGTGCATCTTTTTCATTTAAGGCTTTTTCCAACGGTTCTCGGATGGAACAAAGAAGCCCTTTGCTAACAATCCGAGTTAAAACCGTCGCCTTTTTTGAAATATGTGACTCCAGAATGTGCGTAAATGCATCCATTCCCGTTGCAGCAATCATGACGCTATCAAGGGAAATTAATGCTTCCGAGTCAAGGATCACTGCAGTCGGCATAAAAAATACACTTTCTATGCCCCTCTTTTTGGGAATGCTTGAATCCATGATAACGGCAAAGGGGCTACTTTCTGCCCCAGTTCCGCAAGTGGTTGGAATGGCTATGATAGGCACTGACTGAACATCAGCCTTCTTCCCCTGAAAATACTCTTCGGCCTTTCCTCCATTTGCAGCAGTTAAGCCGATAACTTTAGCCAAATCAATAGCGCTTCCCCCGCCGACAACAATAATTGAATCATAGTCGTTCTCGGAAAAGAGATGCAACCCATCACTCACTTGTGAGAAGGTTGGATTTGTCTCAAAACCGTCAAACGACTTCTTCGCAAAACCCATGAGGCGTTTTCCGAAATCAGCTTCTTTGACTTTTGGATCAATCACTACGAAGGGATTTCTTAAATTCATTTCCCTCAGGAGCTCAGGCAGATATGATACACTACCTATACCCGAAATTACTTTTTTTGGTGTTGTCATATTCCAGTTTATCATAGCTCATCTCCTTTCAATTTTTCTAATAACTTCTTCAACTGCTTTGGCAATTTCAGAAGCTTTTTTGTTATTGCTTGATTCTGAATATACCCGTAGGCATTCTTCGGTGCCGGCAACACGAATATTCACCCAGTCTCCTGACTCGAAAAAAAGTTTTAATCCATCAATTTCACTTACTCCTGAAACGATTTGATTATTAAGCTTTTCCGGAGTCTCTCTTTTTAGCACCTCCATGATAGATGTCGGTGAAATAGAAAGATTTAGATTAAGCCTGCAAAAACCAGAACCTCCGACTGCCTTTTTCACCTGATTGAGGATTCCATTGATTCCCCCGTCATGGTTTATTTCAGCTTCAGAAAGCAGCGCAGCTGCAAGTGTAGCATCGCGTTCTGGCAGATAAAATCCAAATCCTATTCCACCATTTTCTTCACCCGCGATAAGCACTTTTTCTTTTCTCATTACTTCACAAGCATTTCTGAAACCAATAGGGACTTCTTTGTAGGCAAGCCCGAGATATTCCGCCAGGCAAGACAACCGCTTACTCATCGTCACGCTACCGACCACAACCCCTGTCTGCTTCCTTGTTTTTGCCAAATACCATAGCAAGGCAATAGTAACATCATGCGGAGATAAATACCCGATATTCGGAATAACCGCCATAATTCTATCGCCATCTCCATCATGGGCGATTCCTAAGTCGCATTGCCCACCCGAAACCATCTTTTGAAGTTTTTGAGTGTTGCTTTCCATCGGTTCGGGAGCAACTCCGCCAAAATACGGATCGAGCTTAGTGTTGATCTCTGATACTTCAGCTCCGGAACCAGAAAGCACATTTTTCAAAATACCCCTCGTTGTCCCGTGCATCGTATCCACCACCACTTTCAAGGAGCAATTCTTAAACGCTCCGAAATCAATAGTTTCCCTGATTTTCTGATAATAATCCCCGAGGGGATCATCTAGCTGGAAGCCGCGGTTTCCGTGAAGATTTGTATTTTCCAACGAGCTCATTGAGTCTTGGATTTCAGATACAAATTCTCCATCAGGGGCGCCACCATAACCCATGCGGACCTTTATCCCATTATAATAATGAGGGTTATGAGAAGCGGTTATGGTAATGCCACAAATCATTTCTTTTTGATTTGTTCGGAAAGAAACCACTGGGGTAGGAATTGGCGTTGAACTTATGGAAACTGTTAATCCTTGCTGACTCAAAAACTGCCCCGCTCTTTTGGCAAATTCAAAGCCTAAAAAACGAGTGTCGTAACCGATAAATGTCTCCACTCCGCCGCGCTTAAGAATGTAATTGCCAATTGCGACAGCCACTCTTTCCACGAAACCAAATGTAAAAGAATCTGCCATCACGCCCCTCCATCCATCAAATGTCGAACGAAGATTGATCTTGCTTTTCATTTTTTACCTCCATCTGTAATTGGTTCGCCATAAATTCTTTTTAGAATCCATAGATTGTTTTTGAGAATTTCATACCGCTGGGGAATTCCATAATCCAAAAAAAATCCGAATCCATTGTTTACTGCGCCAACCATTCTCGATGAAACCAGCCTCGGCAAAACTTCTCTTTCGAGTGATGAACTGCCTAAGGAAAATAATGGAAGAGCTGTTGAGCGTTTTAGAAAATAACACCCCGTGCTACTTCCACGAAAAAAACTCTCTCCGTCAATTAGATCTCTTACCTCTCCACCCTCACAAAACTCACTCACAATTCCTCCTTCGACAGAAACGGCTCCCTGATTGGGAACTTCCTTGCTTAAGGTAAGAATAGCTGTTACTGGCGTGCCTAAAATCCTATGGATTTCATATAGACGAAAAAGATTTAAAGCTACAATGGTATCGCCATTGCACAAAAACACATCTTCATTTGAACAATTTTCGCATGCCAACCTCGTTGCTCCACCCGTTCCGAGTGGATTATCTTCTCTGATAATCCTAACGCCCTTAGAGCCCCAAAAGTCAGTTGCAAATATAGATTCAATCCCTTCGCTCAATCGCCCAGTTGAAATCAAAACCTCGTTCAGACCCATTTTCACCAGCCAGCTAACCAAATACTGAAGAAATGGATAACCAGCTAGTTCGAGCATAGATTTGGGGATTTCATGACAGATCTCCCCCATTCTCGAAGCCAAGCCACCTGCAAGAATTATAGCAGTTATCTTCATATCATTACCCTCCTGTGTGTAATATTTTAGTTTATTCAGAAAAGCTCTAATTCGAGCTTTTATTTAGGTTGTCAAAGAACATTAAAGACTACCACGTTAAGCAAAAAAGTCAATAGCTTGTCCTCGCAAATTCTATTTTGAACTGCAATTCCCTTTTTATGCAAAAAGCTCTTATCAAAGAGCTCTTTGCTAAAAAATTCAATCAGCATTGTAAATCTATTTTATTATTTCTACTTCGCTACCCAATCCTCCACAACTAGCCCACCTCAACAATCTTTTTCACCTCAGAAACTAATTCCGTCGGGGTAAATTTTGATTTTGGGATGAAACCGTTGGCGCCCAAATCAATCGCTTTTTTGCGATTGTCTCCTTTGCCTATGTTGCTAAGCATAACATAAGGATATTCGGCAATTTTTCTTATCTTTTGCAATCTCTCGGAATACTTATCCCACCGCTCATCGTCCGAATTTATTCCGATCGGCTTCAGAATTTCCCGATCTGTTTTTTTTGAAAATATCCGAAACGGAAATCCACAAGGGATTATTCTGCAAAGTTTTATTTGCCACCACAAAAGTTCTTTTCTTCATTTCTTCCTGAATATCCCGCTCTGCTGTTTCCTCATCCTCGATATCTTCAACATCAGTGGTAAAATCGTCTTCTTCAACTTCCATGATATCGGAAGGCGGACTGTCCGGATGCTCCAAATTAAAAATGATGTCGATTGGTCTTCTGCGATTTCGGACGCAAACCGGTTCGCCGTTCAATATAGCCGTAAGCGATGTTAGTCTTTGTTGACCGTCCAGCAATAATAATTTTTGAGAAGTTATTGGATTGTCCGTCGCCCTCACAGCCATTTCCCTGGTCTCAATATCTTCATCCGTTTCCCAAACCAAAATAGTTCCCGACGGATAACCGCGATAAAGAGAATCCAAAAGATCGCGAACTCTTGTCGCCGGCCAAACATATCGGCGTTGCATTTCCGGCAGGGTCAATTCTCCGCGCCTGACTTTGTTTACAAGTTCCTGTATGCTAATATCAACTTTTGGCATATTATTTCACTTAAATTATTTTCCGAATACTCTTTTAAGACCATTTGCATTAAAAAATTAACACACATTCGCAAGCACCCTCGCATCCCACGGCCGGTACGTTCTATAATAACGACAGCATAAATGGCACGTTGTTGGCACATTTTTCCGTAGCTTCCTGAATACAATCATAGCCACGGTGTCTGAAAATATTGATTGCCATGCTTCGAATCAGTGAGTAGTTTGCGGGAGCGTTTTTTGTGCTAACTTTCCAAGCATCTTCTAGAAAAGTCTTATCTTTGATGTAATGGAAGCTTTCAATCTGCCAGTGGGAGCGAATGCCTTTGTAGAAATATTTGGCGCCAATTTCAGGCCTTAAATCAGAGATAAAGTAGGTAATTTCTTTGGTTGTTTTTTCTTTGATTTTAACAATTCTTTCAACTTCAATTATTAAGCTGACGCTTTTCCATTTCTTTCTATTGGGCTTATTCAAATTATTTTCATATACCTTAATAGTCCTTTTTTCAATGCGTCCTCGGTTTTTTTCTTTTTTAGAATATTTTGCTAGCAGACATTTGCAGTTTTTTTATATCCTGACACAATTTTTTCTGATTATTTTTTACGCCGATAATGTAATGATTGCCAGTCTTTTTGATAGTTTTTACGGTTTTTTCCTGGCAATGCAACGCATCTAGCGTGAAGGTAACGTCTTTCAGGTCTAGCATAGCCAGCAGTGCCCGAACGGTAGGGATCTCACTTTCTTTATTGGTCTTAATTTTGGCTGAAGCCAGCACCGGTTTTCTTTTGCTGACAAAAACAGAAACCAAGCTGGTAAAACTTTGTAACTTATTTTGAGCTTCCTTGACTGTTCCTTTTACGGCTTTGCCATCAATGCTGACGATGTCATGCTTTCTTACTTTAATTATTTTTAAGGCCCATCCGTGAAAGATATTTTGCAACTCCTCAAAATCAACATTTTCGATCACTCCTTTGATAACGCTCCTGCTTGGAACTTCTTTGCGCTGGAGACTTAAGGCTTTAACCAATGCCATCCTATTGTTCTTGGAGAATCTGGCTATTGCTCTTTCTCCTTTGGCGCCAGCCATAATGGCCATAATTATGATTAGCAGTACTGCCTCCAGGGAATGTCTCTTGCCCTCTTTTCTGCGATGATCCTTCAGGGTTCCCAAAAGGGTAAAAATATTTGGCTCTTTTTGTTTCATTTTTGTTTTTGTTAGGTGATTACCTTAATATTTTACACCTTTTTAAAAGAACGTACCAGCCGTGCCCCTTCCTATTTTGTCAAGTGCGACCTATTTTTCTTTTTTTTAATTAATTTTTATTGAAGCATCCCATTTTTTATGCTCAAAAGTATAATACACAATCGGAAAAATAACTAAAGTAAGAAAAGTCGAAGCGGTTAGCCCAAAAATGAGCGCCCAAGCCAACCCCTCCCAAACAGGGTCGGAAATAATCGTAAGGGAACCCAAAATTGCCGTAAGCGAAGTAAGCATGATTGGAAGAAGCCTAATGCGCCCCGTTTCAATCAATGCTTCAAGCAATGGGCGCTTCCTTTTTCTAAGCGGTTCAAGATATTCAAGGTATATAACAGTATTTTTAACTGAGAGTCCGGCAAGCGCGATAACACCAATCATTGAAGTTGCATTAAAATATGTTCCCTTGATTACATTTAAAATTGCAAAACCAGGGAAAACTCCGATTAGCCCGAGCGGGATGCTTATCATCAGAAGAAGCGGAATAAATAATGATTCGGATTTCGCCGCCAAAATAAAATAAATGAGAAAAATCGCCACCCCCATCGCCAAGCCCAAATCTCGAAAAACTTCCAGTGTCAACTTCCACTCGCCATCAATTTTAACAAAATAATGCTGATTGGTTTTTGTATTTTCGTATTCCGCACCAAGCAAATTCCAAGCCACCACTTTTCCATTTCCATCGGGCAACTTATAGGAAAGAATTTTAGGAAACAAATCAATAATCGCATAAACAACACTGCGATTTTTCATTTCCGCCGAAAGATAGGTAGTTGGGCGACGATCATCGGATAGAATTGGCAAATCGGTTGCGCTGTCTGTTTTTTCAATAATTTCCGTAAGCGGAACACTTGTGCCTGTGCGAGTAGGAATTTCAATTTTAGCCAAATCATTTTGCGAATTGCGATCATCTTTTGGCAATCGAAGTATGATATATTCTTGTTCCGGTTTGCGCAAATTTCCTGGAGTGGTCTGATGATAGAGTCCGATCATTGATCCGGAAAGCGCTATATGCAAAAGCGTTGAGACATCAACAGGAGTAATTCCTAAAAGTTCCGCTTTATCGGTAAGAATACGATAGGTATAATCCAGTGTGCGATCAGGAGTTGAGCGATTAATATCCGTCACACCACGGATTCCGTTTATATCCGCTTCAAAATCACGCGCCATTTGTTCGCGATTTTTTTCATCATTACCTTGAATTTTTAAAAGCAATGTAGCCAATACCGGAGGTCCCGGCGGATCTTCTACGACACGCATTTTAGTATCGGGATGCGCGCTTAGATAGTTTTTCGCCGAAATGATGACTTCTTGAGCAATTTTTTCCGAACTCGCACTGCGCGTTTTATTCTCTGTCAAATTCACTCGCAATGTAGCTTGATTTTGAAATACACGAGAAGAACTGCCTCGAAAAAGTCCATTGAAATCAGCTACCGGAGCGATTCCCACAAAACTTTCCACATTTACCACTTGTGAATTTTCCAAAATTAAACTTTCCAAAATCTTAGTTGTTGTTTGCGTTTGATTCACTGCTGTGCCAGTCGGCAAATCAATATAGACATAAAATTGGTTTTCATTGGCTTTGGGCAGCATCCGAAAAGGCACAAGTGGAGTAAGCGGTAGCATTAAAGCCAAAACAAAAATAATTCCGGTAGTAATAATTACCAATTTTCGTTTTTTGGCCGTTTCCAAAAATGCAAAAAGCAATTTGGCGTATTGATTTTCCAATTTTTTAAATTGACGAAAGAAAAAACCGTCTTCATAACTTTTTTTCTTTTGCATATTATTTTTAGGCGTAAAAATGAGCGCGAGAAATGGATTGATAGAAACGGAAAAAATAAGCGAAGCAAAAAGTGCCGTTGGAACAAAAAATGGAATCGGCGCCATATACGGTCCCATCATGCCCGTCACAAAGGCCATCGGAATAAAAGCAATTGCCATGGTAAGCGTGGAAAGCGCCAATGCCCCACCAACTTCATCCACTGCTCGCACAATCAATTTTACACGATTTTCCTGGGGATAAAGCCGAAAATAACGTGCCACATTTTCAATCACCACAATTGCATCATCAACTAAAAGTCCCAAGGAAAGAATGAGCGCAAATAATGTAATTCGATTAACCGTTTGCCCGGCCAAAAGTCCAACGCCAAAAACCGCCAGAAGCACCAATGGAATTGAAACTGCCGCCATCATAGCATTGCGAAAACCCAAAAATAACATAAGCAAAACCGCCACAACCACGATTGATTTTGTTAGATCGAATGTTAGTTTGCCAATCTCATCACCGGCTACTTTTCCTTCATCACGAAGCACGGAAACCTTGACATCTCGAGAAATTAATGTGCCCTTGAGTTTTTCCAATCTTGCCAAAACATCAGTTGAAACAGTTGTTGCATTAACTCCTTTCAATTTGGATAAGGCGATATGCACTACCGGATTTTCATTTTGATTTTTTTGAGCCAATGCCACATAGCTAGTAATTTCTCCTGGTCCATAAGTTACGTCAGCAACATCTCCCAAGCGAAGCACTGCTCCATTTTTTTGCCTTAAAACCAAATTTTTCAAATCATTAACATTACGAATATTGCCAGAAACATCCAAAATAGGATTTCTTTCTTGTCCTTCAAGCGGATTAACACTGAAAATATTGTTTGCGCCATTTATTGCTCCAATGATTTCAAAAAGAGAAATGTTTTGTGCGGATAGCTCACCGGCACGTGGCTCCACAAAAAGATTATTCACACGACCGCCCCTGATTTCACTCTTTGACACGCCTGGCACCTGCTTTAGCTCATCAGTCACATCAAAAGCCAGCTTGCGCAATGAGCTTTCCGACAAAGAATCAGAAGAAATACCAATGTCTAAAATTGGTACATCATCAGGATCAACCGCCTGAATAACGGGATTAGCCACACCGGATGGTTTTAGGGCGATATTATCTTGCAATTTTTGATTAAGTTCGACTTTCGCATTTTCCAGATTGGAACCGACCAGAAACTTTACCATAACAACACTTCGTCCACCAGGAAAACTTTGCGAAGAAATATTATCAATCTTTGTCAACTCCGCAATCTTATCCTCCATTGGACGAGTGATTAACTCATAGACTTCCGAGGCATCCGCATTGGGAAAGTCAGTTGTAATAACAAAAGCAGGCGCCACAATTTCCGGATTATACTGCTTGGGAGTAAGAATAAAAGACAAAATCCCCCAAATAGCAACCACAACAATAGCCAATATAGACAGCTCTTTTTTCTTAAGAAATAACCGTGTAATTCTTCCCGCCAGTCCTAAATTTTCTTTGTTAATTTCACTTGAAGATTGATCAATATTATGCATAATTTTGTTCATTTTTATAATTTTCTTTTATTTCTCCACTACAAAATCACCATCTCGAAGAGAATATTGTCCATCTACGACAATTTTATCTCCTACAGCAACACCGGAAAGCACTTCGCGCAATTCTCCCGACGGATCACCAATCGTAATTTTATTTTTTCTGACTATCCCATTATTACCAAGCACAAAAACAAAAATATCATCATACTCTCGCAAAATCGCTTTTTCCGGAATAAGTATCACTGCTTTTTCATTTCCGCCAGGAATAGCTACATTGACATATTGCCCAAGGAAAAGCGCTTTTTCATTTTCCGCACCCGAAAATCTGACGCGCGCAATCGCCTTTTGTGTTGTTGCTTCAATTGCTCCTGCTACAGAAAACACATATCCCGAGACAATCGATTCGACTTTTCCATCAGGACTCACCAAAACTTTCTCGCCTTTGGAAATATTTTCGCCAATCGATCCGGGAATGGAAATATCAATTTCCAAATCATCTGGAGATGAAATTTCATACAATGGCGTTCCAGGAGCAACAAAAGAACCGATTGTTGTGTACTTTTTAGTGATTATTCCGGAAAAAGGAGCGATTATTGTCGCATTCTTAGTTGCAATATGCGCCACTAGCGCCCCGCCTTGAGCAACAGCTAAATTTGCGTTAGCTTCTGAATTTTGCAAATCTCGCATTTTTTTTGCACTGCTAAGCGCTTCCTCACTAACTTTAATATCTTTTTCAGTCGCACTACCATTAGAATAATTTTCTTTGGTTTTTTTAAGCATCGCTTGAGCTTCATTTACTTTTTGATCGTAAAAATCCTTTGTTTCTCCCAAAGTTTTTTGAATTGCGTCTAACGACATTAGGGCGCTTTGATCCATCGCACGAAGTTCACTGCCATCGATAATAGCAATCGTTTCTCCGGCTTGCACCGAATCCCCTTCAACTTTCAAAAGCTTAGTCACATATCCGCCAACTTTGGGTGAAATATCAGCCTGTCTCGCACCGCTAACAAAACCGGAAAAATTCCCAACGGAATGAAAATCTGTCGTCATAGCAGATACTGTTTGCACGCGCTTAACCGGCAAACTAGAATTAACCCTTTCCGCTCCTCTGGCAAAAAAAGCTGTCCAAACAAAATAAATTGCGAAAGAAACAAACAAAAAAACTGCGAAATATTTTTTATGCATAATGATTTTCTATTTTTTAATTATTTCCTTAAGTAACTTGCCTAGTTTATCTTTATCGCTAACTTTCATTTTCGCCGCGCAATCCATCAGATTTTGTTCGGTATACTGAACCATTACTCGATCAAAAGATGCTTTAGCCGCTTTCATCTGGATGAGCACGGAAAAACATTCATTATTTTCCGCAAGCATTTTTTTTATTCCCTCCAGTTGTCCAATTATATTATTTATCAACTGTTCATTGTTTTTTGGCATATTTTTTTATGAGTTAATAGTTAGTGATTCAAAGTCTAACATACACCCCCAGGGGGTGTCAAGAGTTTTACAATTCATCATCTTAATCAATCACTAAACATACCCGGCCATACCGAGTATATTTATTCAAGAAACAAGCTGAAACACATAAAAATTCAAAATGAAATTGCGCTTTTTTTTATTACTGCGCATCTTCTTCCAATTTTATTTTTTCTCTTCAATTTTTGCAATAATCTTTGGAATTCGTTTGAAATCTTTAAACAGCATCTCGCGCATTGAACCATTATAGAGCGCCGCCGCAGGATGATAGAGTGTATAAAAAACTTGCTTACCCATGCCTTCAATCCCACGACGCATCGCCTTACCGTGAATTTGCGAAATTTTAAAGCCAGGCAAAAATCTTTCCATTGAATGCCTGCCAAGCGTAACAATTAATCTTGGTTGAATTATTTTTATTTGAGCAAGAAGCCAAGGCCAACAAATGGCAACTTCAGCTGGCAATGGATCACGATTTTCCGGCGGGCGACATTTGCAAACATTGGCGATATAAATATCCTTGCGTTTAAGTTTAATTGCTTCAAGCATTTCATCCAAAAATTTTCCTGCGGCACCGACAAAAGGCGCTCCGGTCTCGTCTTCTTTTTTGCCCGGCGCTTCGCCAATAAACATAATTTTCGCCTCGGCCGATCCGGCACCGGGAACTACTTGCAGGCAACCTTTGCGAAGAGAACATTTGGCGCAGGCAAGCATTTCAATATTTAGTTTTTCAAGTTGCATTTGCTTGGACATAATATTTAGCTCAAATTATGCACTCTGATTAATTTAAAATTATCATTTTCCGTATTCCAAATGGCAAAAGTCGGCAAATATATTTCTCCGGCAACATTGCCGGGATTAAGCATTTTGCAGCTTTCAATAGTTTCCTCCCATGGTTTATGTGTATGGCCATAAAAAACAAAATCATACTTTCCGGTTTCCGCGAGTTTTCTGGCTTTTTGAGGAAAATGAACAAATGCGATTTTTTTGTTATCTATTTTTGCTTCGCCAAAATTTTTAAATAAAAAAGTTTTTCTATATTTATTTTCCGAATCAAGCTTGCGCAGTTCGGCATAATCGGCATTACCGAAAGTATAATAAATTATACCGGAAAAATTATCGTTCATAAGATCAAGCACTTCTTTTGAAGTAAGATCGCCACAACAAATCAGTGTTTTGATTTCTTGTTCGGCGCAGTAGCGCAAAACTTTTTCCAAATTAACTTCATTATTATGAATGTCGGATGTGATGGCAATTTGCATAGTTTTTATTTTCTAAAACTTTTTAACAGTTTTATATCTTCCGTTACTTTGTCATGCTCAGTTTCTAAAATCAAATCGATGTTATTTTTTTGAGCGAAAGAAACAATATTTTTAAAAGCGACTTTGCCAATTTTTCCAAAGCCAATATGTTCATGGCGATCGCGCTTAGAATTGAAATCTGTCTTACTGTCGTTGGCGTGGATTAGTTTAATATTTTTTAAACCCAATTCTTTATCAATGCGTGTTAAAGTTTTCTCAAAATCTCGCCAATCATAACCGGAAACAAAAGAATGTTGGGTATCAAGACAAATTCCGGCAATGAAATTATTTGCCACCCCGTCAATAATAATTTTTAAATCAGCCAGCGAACTGCCAACAATTTCTCCGGCTCCGGCGCTATTCTCCAAAAGCAATTTTGTTTTTCCTGAATAATTTTCCAGGGTTTTTGCAAGCGCCTCAATCACTTTTTCAATTGATTCGTTATGAGTCATACCCTTGGCGCTACCAAGATGAGTTATGATATATTTTGCATTGATAAGACTCCCGCGTTCCAGCTCATCGCGAATAATATTGATTGAGCCATAACGAATCTTATTATCAGATGATGCAAAATTAATATAATATGGGGTATGAATATAGGTATTTTGTAGCTTGAATTTTCCAGATAAAGCTTTAAACTCTTGACAAATTTCCGGCGTAAACTCTGGCGCTTTTCCTCCGCGCGGGGAACGAGTAAAAATTTGCATTGCTTCACAACCCAAGCCAAATGCTCTTCGAGGAGCATTTTGAATTCCGCCAGCAATGGAAATGTGAGCGCCGATAAACATATTTTCATTTTAATTCTAACACAAAGAAAAAAATAAAGAAAAAACTTTTTTTTATTCGCCTAAACAATTTCCCAACCATCTTTAGTTTCGACAATTTTGCCTTTGATTTCAAATCCGCTGGCAAGCACATGCCCGCCACCGCCAAATTTTGCCGCAAGCTCCGAAACATTGATTCCTTTATATTTTTCACTTCGCAAGCTACCTTTAATAACACCATCCCCCCGTTCAGAGAGAATAAGCGCGAATTTGGTGCCGGGAACAGTATTGAGAATAGTTGCCACTTGAGCAATATCATCACTCGTCGCTCCAAATTCAAGCATATCTTTTTGTGTAATAACCGATACAATCATTCCATTTTCATGATTAACACGCGCGCGCTCAAATGCACGACCCCAAAGTTTCAATGTTGATACATTTTTATTGTTAAACATAGCACTGACTATTTTCGCCATCGGAGCACCTTTTTTCATTAGACTGGAAACGATTTCCAAAACATCGGAAGTTGTGTTTGAATGTTGCAACATTCCAGTATCATTAAGAATTCCCAATAATAAATATGTTGCCATCTGCTGATCTATCTCAATGTTTTGCAAAGAAAAAAAGTTATAAATAATTTCACAAACAGAAGAGTATGTGGAATCGACGATATTAATATCGGCTTTAATTTCTATGTCCGGATGATGATCAATAATCGCCGTAATTTGATCTTGCTTGATTGCGGGAAGAATTTTTTCAAAACCCCGCTCCACGCTATCAGTCGCAATAATCAATTTATATTTTGCCACATCCAATTTATTTGGATTAATAAAAGTCTCAAAAGAAAAACTCTTTAAATACTCCGGCAATTCATTAAAACAAGCAACATCAACTGTTTTGCCAAGTTTTTTAATATATTCTTTTAGAGCCAAAACGGATCCAACCGTGTCTCCGTCAGGATGGCTATGTGCAAATAACAAAATGGAATTACAACCCTTTATCGCATAGTCAAGCGTATTGAATTCATTAGAAAAATTTTGCATAAAAAAATTAGATAAAAAGTCAAATCTGCATGCCCTATCAAAAATTCAATAAATACTTTTTAGAGTTCTTTTAGCAATTTTTCGATTTTATCGGCTTTTAACTCCGTAAAATCTTCAATGAAAACAATGCGAGGGCTTGGTTTTATGTGTAATTTTCGATTAAGTTCTTTTTGAATCAGATGGAGCTCTTTTTTTAACGTTTTAATTGCATAATTAAATTCTCCTTCCGGAAAAACACTAATGAACACTTGAGTGTAGCGAAAATCCGCGCTAGTGTCAACCTTGGCGATAGTGATGAAGACTCCGGTCTTGATTTGCAAGCTTCTAAGAAGAATTTCATCTATATATTTTCTAACCAATTCATTGATTTTAAGCAGACGATTTTCTGACATAGTTTAGAGCGCTTTCTTTTTTAAATTTTCTTTATAGGAAATCAAAGTATCATCAACTTTTATTTTCGTGTCGCCCATAAATGTAACTCCGCATTCATTGGGGCGCACACAATCATTAACATCAACTTTATTTGATTGCAAGTTTCCCATTTTTCCTTTTCCGATTAACATGTCTTTTCTTTCCACTTCCAAAAGAGAATTATTTTCAATTCGACCGGAAGTTACCTTTCCTCCGACAATCATATCGTGTTTGCCCGTTTTAAATATTGCCAGCACTTTCATTTTTCCAAACTCAACTCTTTCAAATTCATCGGGAAGCATAGCAATCAAACGCGCCTTTATATCATCCACCAATTCATAAATAATTTTATAATTTTTCACTTCCACATTGGAATTTTCCGCCATTCTTTTTGCTACAGAAGTAATTTCAGCATTAAAACCGAAAATAACCGCTTTTGAAGCCGCCGCGAAGCGAACATCAGACTCAGTAATATTGCCTACGCCGGTTCCAATATATTCAATAGCGACTTGATTGGAATTTATTTCAGAAAGAATTTGTTGAATTGCTTCAAGCGATCCATGGACATCCGCCTTAATTATCAAATTCAACTTATCCAACTTTGCGTTGGCAAGGCTGGAATAAATTTTTTCCGTATTAAGATTTGATCCGTTATCAGTATGAGAAAAAATTCTTGTTTCGTTCAGCTTGCTTTGCCCGATTGATTTTGAAGCGACAACTTGCAAAATATCATTTGAATTTGGCGTTGAGCGTAAACCGATAAGACTTACCGGCGTTCCCGGCTTAGCTTCAGAAATTCGCTTTCCTGTAAAATCCTCCAAACGACGAACCCGTCCAAAGGTATTTCCCGCAATAACATCTTGCCCCTCTTTAAGAATTCCCGTTTTTACCAGAACATTTG
Source organism: bacterium (assembly GCA_021777675.1). Taxonomy (GTDB): domain Bacteria; phylum Patescibacteriota; class Minisyncoccia; order Moranbacterales; family UBA2206; genus UBA9630. Next base: position 16,516 of record JAJYDG010000006.1, read on the forward strand.
AAACCGGCCCTTTGTGCGGATCGAGATAAGCTTCCAGGATTATTCCCAAAGCATTTCTTTCTTGATTCGCCCTGAAATCTTCCACCTCATCAATTAACAAAATATTATCCAAAAGATCATCAATACCAATATTTTGTTTGGCACTGATTTTTGAAGAAAGCACGGCACCGCCCCATTCTTCCAGTAAAATACCGTTTTCCGCCAATTCTTGCTTAACTTTTTGAATATTAATTCCCGGCTTATCAATTTTATTAATCGCAACTACTATCGGAATTTTTTTAGTTAATAAATATTCAATAACTTCTTTAGTTTGCGGACGCACTCCGTCATCGGCCGCCACAACCAAAACAGCAATATCAGCCAAACTCACTCCCCGCTCGCGCATAGCGGAAAAAGCCTCATGCCCGGGAGTATCGATGAAGGTGATTAGCTGCCCCTTTTTTTTAACTTGGTAGGCGCTAATATGTTGCGTTATTCCACCGGATTCTTTCATTGCTACGCTGGTTTTTCTGATTGTGTCGAGCAATGTGGTTTTTCCATGATCGACATGCCCTAGGATCGTAACAATCGGTGGCCTTTTTTTGAGATTCTCTCCGGATTCAACTTCTTTCTTGCACAATTCCAAAAGTTTTTCCAAAGTCATTGAATTTCCTGTGTCTTGAGCCTCTTCACATGATTCATACCCAAGATCCTGAGCAATAATCGAAGCTGTCTCAAAATCGATTTTTTCATTTATCGTGGCGAATATTCCATTCTTAATCAATTCCGTAATGACAATGTTAACAGGCACACCCAAAAGTTCACTGAATCTTTTCAATGTAATGGAATGAGGGATAATTATTTTTTTAGAAGAAATTTCTGACATATTTTTTGCAATAAGCTAATTTAAAAAAAATTTAAGTTAAAAAACCGGAATACTTCTCTTTGATAGTTTTATACTGCCTTGTCTTTTTTTACCAATGCTGCTTCTATCGCTTTTTTTTCTTCTTCGGAAAATGGAAAATCAATCGACTTTCCATCAGCGATTGCTTTGGAATAAACACGCGTGCCATCTTTTGTATATAGCGCAGTAATTGTCAGTCCATTGTCTTTTCCGTCTAAGAGTGCGATTGAAAAACTTTGATTTCCGCCAATATCTTTAAAAGGATTAAAGCGAACAACGGCAAATTTATGCAAACTCCTAAGCGCTAAATTGTTAATTTCATTGGAAACTGCGTATAATTCTTGAATATCTTTATCTAAAATTTTCAAATTTTTCTCATGGCCAAGCAAAATTTCATCGATATTTTTTATCTTTCCGCTCTTGAAAAATTCTTCATTGAATGCTTGCATTTTTTTAATTTTAGCTTGCAAAGCAAAGCACCAAAAAAACATTGTCACAAAAAATGCCAAAGAAAAAAAAGAAAAAACAAACAGATTTTTTTCAATTAGTTGGTTAATTGTTTCCATATTTTTGTTTATTCAAGGCTAGCATTTTAATCTTAAAATGTAAAGCAATATTCACAATACCAATAATGTCATATTATCAGATAACAAAAAAGCATCTTCATTAAGGATGCTTTTTTAAAGTTGCCCGGTAAGATAAATCAGGAGAACATTTTTGCCAACCAGCCAAACAAGCTGAATCCCGAGTCGCTGTTTGTTGCAAATATTTGCAATTTAGCATTTTGCTGGTTCAATGCGTTAATTTGATCTTGTAAAACTAATTTTACCGCCGGATCATTCGCCTTATTCATCAAATCAGTGAGCACTTTGATTCTGGATTGGTTTTCCGTAATGGCAGTTTGAATTTCCGCAATACTTCCATATTTCGGCCCGATAAGAAATTTCACCAACCCGCTTCGGTTCTCCACTTTATTTATAGATTCTTCCACTTTAGCTTGTGAATCATTTTGAGCCTGAGCCACTTCTTTCACCTGCTCTCCAATGCCCTTAGCATCCTCAGTATCGGATTCGCTAACCGTTTTCAGTGTATGCACAAATTGGGCAACAGTATTTTTGTATTGTTTTGCCACATCCTCATTGCCATTTTCATTGCTATTGTTTTTATTATCTTCAAGTGCCACTTCTACCATTTTATTTAATGTTTCTATTTTACTATTGATGATATCGCCAAGAGTTTTAATTTGAACAGGATCTTTAGCGACGCCTGATTGAGCAATCAATGACTTGATTTCTGAAAGTGAAGATATAAAAGCTTTAAATGCTTTAGGATCAGAAGCTTCCAATGGAGCAATTTCAGCTTCAATCCTGGATACTTTCTTTGTTGTGTCATCAGTATTTTCCTGAACATTATTTTTATCACCACCCTGTTTTTCAGTTTCACTTTGTTCCTTATTTCCCTGGCTATTATCCGCTTCCATGGATTGATTTTGCGCAGTCTTAATCTCGTTCTCGCCATTTTTAATTGCATCTGAGGATGCTTGCTTGTCTTTTTGATTACTATGGCTGCTCTCATCATTATTGTTACTATGATTATCACTAGTGATACTGTGACTGCTATTTTCATTATTGCCACTATTATTATCATTACTATGGCTGTCATTGCCATGGCTGTCATTGCTATGGCTGTCACTATTACTATGGCTGTCTTCACTGATATTATTTCCATTACTTCCCTCCTCATCGGCTAAAGCTGTTGGGATTTCCGGTTTAATCTTACTGAAAACATGAGAAAACACAGCGCCGGTTGTGAATAAAATGCCAATGACGACGACCACAGGCAAGTTTCTTTTCACTTTTTGCATATTTTTGCTTTTAAATAATTGCATATTAAGTTAGTTCATATGAAACTTTCTTACTTCTATTTATGAATACGGAGACGCTTTCACAATTATTTCACTTTTATTCTTCACTCGATACATCTTCATTTGACGAAGTCGTGCTCCTGTGGGAATCTGATTTTTTGTTTGTTGCCTCCGGCACTTTGGATGTGGGTTTATCTCCAGTGGATTTTACAGCAGATCCTTCAATTCTATTTCCCGATTGATTTTCTTTATTGGCATTGGCGCTTTGTGTTTTTTTCGATGACGCGCTTTCACTGTTAATATTTTCATTTTTCAATTCAAGCTTCGAATTATTTGTTTTTTTATCCTCATTGTATCTATCTGCAGATTTAATATTATCATCATTTTTTTTACCATCAACACCCGTTTTTTCGTAATGATATATGGATTTTATTTTGGATTTTAGCGGAATATTTGCGGTTACCGGCACTATTTTACTGTAAATCGGAATCTTCTCCAATTCTTTTTCTATTTCTTCCGCCTTTCCACTGGCGAAGGTTAAATAGCCAAAAGATAAACTAATAAAAAATAGCACGGCTATTGCCAAGGTAATTTTTATTTTATATAACGAACCAATTTTATTTAACAACCAATAACCTAAAAACAAAAAAACTCCAAATAAAATCAAATAAACATAAGGAATATTTAACCAATCCAGATTTTCATTCTGCTTGGTTATTATCTCAAGAAGTAAAGCCAATGACAATGAACCCAAAATACTGCTTGAAAGCGTACCAATTCCGAAAACAAAATTTTTCATAGCGAAAAACCACCTTGATCTGATTTTCAGATTTTCTCTTTTGATTCTATCTAAAATTTTTTTATCCAGACTCATTTATTTTCGCTTAGAATTTTTTTAAATCTCTTTTTGGCTCTATTTAATAATGTTCCTACTGTAGAAATCGGTTTTTTTAAAATATATCCCACCTCTTCGTAACTTTTATCCTCCAAATATTTTAATACCAGCACTTCCCTGAATTTGGCCGGCAACTTTTCCAGTGATCTGTTAATGCTCTCCTTCTGAGTTTTTTTAATAAATGATTGCTCAATGTTTTCCTCTGAAGCCAAGATCGCAAGCAGTTCTTCGTTGCTTTCCAGTGAAATATTGCCGGCATGTTTTTTGTATTTTCTCCAATTATCAATACACTCATTGTGGGCAATGCCGTATAGCCAGCTTCCAAAATTTTTGCCTTTTTGGAAGCTATTTATATTTACGAAAGCTTTAATAAATATATTCTGGACAATATCTTCAATCATCTCCTCGTTGCCACCCGCAATTCTACGCACATAATTAGTAATTCTGGATTCATATCGTCTTATTAAAACACCAAAAAACTCCTTGTCCCGAAGAACAAGAGCTATGACATCCTCATCATTTTTTTCTTCCGCCTCTTGAAGATTCACATCTTTTTTAAAAATCGTAAAACTAATCAAATATCTTGAATGCAATTTTATCACAAAGAAAAACAATAACGCAATCAACTAAATTTATACGATTTTGCAATATGCGCGAAAGCGGTTGTTGATTTTTCAGATTTGTTGTAAAATGAAAATATAAGAATTACTAACATAAAAAAATGGAAGAAGAAAAGACGGGTTTTGAAATTAAGTTCATTAATCCGCGCGCAGTTATTACGGAATTGGAAATTATTCCTGGAATGTCCGTTGCGGATTTCGGTTGCGGGACTGGCTATTTCACATTTCCCTTGGCGGAAAAAGTCAAACAAACAGGGCGCGTCTATGCTTTGGATATTCTTACCGACAAACTGGAAGCAATTGAATCGCAAGCAAAGCTACTAGGGCTAAGCAACCTCATCACCAAAAGAGTTAATTTGGAAGTCATCAATGGGTCAAAATTGGAAGAAAATAGCTTGGATTGGGTTTTTTTGGTTAATATGCTTTTTCAAAATAAAAATAAAGAAGTAATTATTCAAGAAGCGATGCGCGTTTTAAAGCCTGGCGGAAAAATTCTAATAATTGAATGGGATGAAAAGGATGCCTCATTTGGACCGGATAGGACATTGCGTATTTCTCGAAATAAAATTTCCGAGTTGGCGCAAAACAGTGGATTGTCAATGGTGAAAGAAATAAAAATCAGCGACTTTCATTTCGGAATAATTTTTGAAAAATAGAAAAATAAAAGATGAATGGATTTAAAAAAACCAAAAAAATATTGAGCGGTTCGATGATTCTTTTTTTTCTTTTGCTTATTTCCGGATGCGGATTGAAAAAAACTACTCCGAATTATAAAGTAAATCTGGAAATTTGGGGGCCGGTTGATGACGCCGATGCCTATCAAGAAATAATTGACAACTACAGAAAAATCAACCCCAATATTGGAACTATTGTCTATAAAAAACAACGCATTGATACTTATCAAAACGATCTGATTGAAGCAATGGCTTCCGGACAAGGACCGGATATTTTTCTTATACACAATGATTGGTTAAGCAATTTTTCCGACAAAACCACTCCAGCCCCCAAAGACATTCTAAATGAACAAACATTCCGCAATAATTTTGTGGATGTTTGCGCCAATGATTTCATTTCCAAGGGAGATATTTTTGCCGTTCCGCTAACTGTCAATTCTTTAGCGCTTTACTATAATAAAGACTTGTTTAATGCTTCCGGAATTGTCGCCCCGCCAACAACTTGGGATGAATTTTCCGCCGATGCGCAAAAATTAACTAAAATAAATTCTTTCGGTGAAATTGTTCAATCCGGAGTAGCAATGGGCACAGCCTACAATATTAATCGTTCGACAGATGTTTTGAATATGTTAATGCTCCAAAATGGCGCAACGATGTCATCGGATTCTCAGGGAAAAATGCTTTTAAGTTTTGATTCAAAATCAATCAATGCCCTAAATTTTTATATGCAATTCGCAAAATCCGGCTCAGCGAATTATACATGGAACCCAACCCTGCACTATTCCATTGATGCTTTTTCCGAAGGAACGCTAGCGATGATGCTGAATTATTCCTGGCAAATCGATGCCATTAAAAGCAAATCTCCCAAATTAAATTTTGCCATTGCCCCTCTGCCTCAACTTTCCACTTCAAACACAGTAAATTTTGCCAATTATTGGGCATTTGCCGTAGCAAAAAATAAAACCACTCAAACAGGAGGAGTCGGAAATACTGCTCCGGTTTCCAATGATCTGCGCGTCAAAGAGGCTTGGAAATTTCTCACCTATCTCACAACCAAAAAAATTTCATCTCAAGCAAACGCATCCGCTCCGTCCGGTGGTCTGGGAAAGCAATATGATCCCAATTTCGATCCGGCGGATAATTATCTAAAAAAAACCAGCCAGCCAGCCGCGCGAAGAGATTTGCTTGAAAAACAAAAAAGTGATGTCAATTTAGGAGCATTCGCCCAAGGCAATTTAATTGCCAAAGATTTTCCAGTAAACAATCCGGCTTATCTGGAAACAACTTTTGCAGAAATGATTGATTCAATTAACAAAGGTCTTGCGGGAACTTCTGACGCTCTTTCTAAAGCAATAAGCAAAATAAATCATTAACTAACTCAAAATGCAAAATAAAAAATATTTTCTGGGCCTTATATTATTTGTTCTCTTTTTTTTCATCAAAATTGATAGTGTTTTTGCTGATAGATATTGTTATTTTGCTACTGACTCTAAATGTGAAAAAGTAGATTCTTCTGGCAAGTGTGCTGATGGCGGCACACTTTGTGATGATGGCGTATCTTGCGACGGAAGTACTGGTTGCGCCACTTCAACAACCAGCGATTATAAATGTTGCGTAAATACAGGGGAATCGTCAAAATGCAATGACTCTACTACAAGTGGTTATAAAACAAAGACAGAATGCACAAAAAAAAATGGCACACCAAAAAGCGATGCCTGCTCATCCATATCCACTTGTTCGCAATATTCCGGTGGTGGCGGTTCCAGCTCCTCCACAACAACCTCCGTATCATTTACCAACCCGGCTTCTTTCAGTGACATCAATGGCTTCCTCACCGCATTGCTCACCGCACTTAAAGGTTTCATTGTAACATTGGCGATAATTTTTATTGTAATCGGCGGAATTCTTTATATGCTTTCAGGGGGGAATCCCGGCATGGTTAAGCGCGCCAAAGATTGTTGGTTATTTTCCGTAATCGGTTTTGCCATTGTAATCGCCGCGCCCACATTCCTCAAGCAAGTCCAGCTGATTATGGGATCCAATTTATCCGGAACGGAAAGCGCCCTATCGATTGGACAAATCGCCACTAATGTCCTAAACTTTCTCTTGTCAATGTTGGGAATTATTGCTACAATCAGTCTAGTGATTGCCGGAGGAATGTATATGACATCATATGGCGATGAAAAACAAACCACCGCAGGAAAAAATATGGCAAAGTGGGCAATCATCGGAATTTCAATCGCTCTAATTTCACTCATTGCCATTCAACAAATTTCCAAAATAATAACAGGAAAATAACAGAAAAAAGATACAAGTAATAAAATAAAAATAGAAGGAGGTGTTAATATGAAAAATAAAATTAAAATATTAGGCTATTCAGCTTCATCATTGTTGCTTTTGGCGCCATTTACTGTTTTTGGCGACGGCGGATTTTCCGTTCCTGCCAATGGCACCGGAAATTTAAAAAGTACGAGCGTCGGCACGCTTCTCGGAACAATTTTAAATTGGCTCCTATCGGCAGTGGGAATTTTAGGCGTTATCGGTTTTGCCGTTTCCGGCATTATGTATCTGACAGCGGCGGGAGATGACAAGCGAATTGCAACCGCCAAAAGTTTTATGCTCTATGCAGTTATCGGAGTAATTGTCGCTCTTGTCGGACTGATCGCTGTTAATGCTTTGAGTAGCATATTTGTCAGTAATAGTGGATCGATTTCCGGGAATTAATTGGCAAAAAAATGAAAAAGCAGTCTCAATTTATTTGCGGACTGTTTTTTTTGTTTGCAGATTGTTTTTTCTTTTTTATTTTTTATGCTATACTGTTTTTATAAATATTAAATTAACATTTTATGTTAAAAATGAAAAACAAAATAATAAATATTGTTTTATGGATGGCTATTTTTTGGGAAGTAAATGTAAATATTACACTAGCAGCAACAACAGATACGCCAACAAACTTAAACACCGGATTATCCAAATTAATGAATTTTGGTCTTAGTGGAACATCTATATTTGAACTCTTAAGCACCATTCTCAATTGGTTGCTTTCGCTTGTCGGGATTTTGGGCGTTCTTGGTTTTGTTGTTTCCGGAATTATGTATCTAACGGCTGCTGGAGACACGAAAGCAATCGATAGAGCCAAAAGTATTATGCTCTATTCAGTTATCGGAGTAATTGTCGCTCTTGTCGGACTAATCGTTGTTTATGCGCTTAGTTATATTTTTGTTGGAGGCACTTATGTTTAATTAAATTCAATAGTGTTGCTATATGAAAAATAATTTAAAAATAAATTTGCTTTTGCTTTCCATTTTATTCGCAAGCCTTTTCCCGCTAACAAAAAAAGCGTTTGCCAGCAACACCGACTGCAGCGCCGTTCCGGGTAATTGCAAGACATCTTGCGCGACAACAGAATCGGAAGGAAGCGCTTTCTGCAGTGATTCCAGTCAAAAATGCTGTGTAACAATAGGACTTCCCACTAATACCGACGGGGTTTTTGGAATTCTTTCCAATACACTTAATTTTTTATTAAGCTTGGTGGGCATTCTATCTCTATTGGGATTTGTCCTGGCAGGATTTCAATATTTTTTCATGGCATTTGATGAAAAATCAGTTGAAAAAGCTAAAAAAACATTTTCCGCTTCAGTTATTGGCTTGGTTATTGTTCTCTCGGGACTGATTATTATTTACGCCATCAGCAAAACCATTTTCGGATTGTCTCTTTAGCCAAATAAAAAAAGACCGATCTTGCATAACTGTGCAATTCGGTCTTTTTCCTCCTTTCCCCCAATTCATTGATCGGGGATTTTTTTTATGGTTACTTTCCCTGATTTAATATTATCAGGAAAAGTAAATCCTATCATTATTTTTTTACCCGGAGAATTAAACACTCCCCCGGGAACTCTTTTGAATTCTTCCGGCCCGATCTGTATCTTAATATCTGGCGGAAATACTTGCCATTTACCCCTTTCCAGATGATTGTAAGCCTCCCAGCCACCGGCAGGGATGTTAATGACAAGCTCCGTAACCTCCACCCCAGAATCTTCAGCCATGGCTTTGGCCTCAGCTTTGGCTTCTGCTTCAGCCTTAGCCTTGGCGTCCCATGACTGCCAATTCCAATCCAGTTTCCTGGTTGGAATCCAGCCCTCGTTGCCTTGTTGAAAGTCGCCGTGCCGATTAGGAAGCATGATTTTTGTCATGCCTTCTGCATCGGCATTAGCTTTTCGTCCATTAAGGTCTTCAACCATAACGGTTGTACCTTTCCGGACAGAAAAAACAGGCTGGCCAGATTTGTTATAAATTTGCGAGTCCTCAAGAATTTTCGCAAATATTCCCATTTCCGGCTCCGATTTCATCGAACCTTTGTCGAGGGAATTTGCAATTTCCCCAACTTTATTTCCGCTGGATCGTCCAATGCTAGTTTGGAGTTGCGGAGATAAATTCCCAAATATTCCCCAACCAGCGACGATTGCCAGATAGATAAAAAGAATGATCGTTATTGGTCTGGCAATCCAACAACTAATCCAGCGCAATGGTTTAAGCATGGCAATTTGGGGAAGCGCTGAAAGAGATCCCCAAACAAGAAGGGCGAGCAATGCCCAAAATGCCGCTTGCCAATGCCCCAAAATTCCTCCGATTGTTATAATTGTTATACCGGCCATAAAATAAAGACCGCCGACAAATACAATTACAACTAAGGCCAGGATTAGGAGTATTCCTCCGATCCAGCCAATAGCGGGAACAGCAACTGCGCCAGCAATCGGTGCTACTCCGATAATAAAATCCCAAATCCTACCAAATATTCCGCAAATAATATTCCAGATTGCGGAAAAAATACTGATTAATCCCGCTCTATAAGGAGTTATAAAAATAATACCAATAACTCCAATCATTACCAATATCCAAATTGGAATTTGTAACATAATATTTCTCCTTATCTGTTTTCTCGCCATGCTTTGGCGCGTTCGGCCCAGTTGGCAGTGGTTTCGTTGAAGTCTTTGCGGTTGGCCTTCTCGCCTTCCGCAATTTTTTCCTTAAAAAACTTTTTTGTCGCATCAACCGCAGGAGCGGTTTTTGATGCAACCACCTTAATATTCTCCCGAGCCAAGATGCGAAGCCTTTCGGCGTCATCTGTGGCGCTAACAATATCAAGAACCAAATCCTCCGCGATCCTGATCGCGTCCGATTCGTCAGTGGAAGTTTTTTTCTTGGGCTTGTCCTTTGTCCCACTTTCCACCTCGGATTGTTTTGTGGTTTTTACCAGAATGTTGTGAATTCTTCTGGTAAATTCACTAGCCAACTTCGGATCAGACATCCTGAGTCGTCCGATCCATTCTTTTATTTGTTGTTTTTGAGCATCATTTAGCAATACCCCTTTGACGAGAACTTTCCGGAAGGAAATTTCATCGTCATCATTTTTTTCCGCGCTAGTAGAGCTTAATCCAAAAAGCTCGCTGGCCCTTTTTTCAATGTGAGTTCCGGCGCTATCTGTCATTGCGCCAAAAATTCTCCCAATAATTGGGATTGATGCTATCGCTCCCAAAATATCTGTTACTCCTTCTGCGAAATCCCTAACTCTCTTTGCTACCATAATCAATCCTCCTTTTTTTATTTATATAAATTGTCAAGGTTCTTCAAAGTCAGTGCAAACATTTTCACACTAACTTGATATATTAACACGAAATGAAGAAAAAATCAATAGCATTGCTTAAAAACCCTCAAAATAAGGCTTTCTCGCCTTCGCTTTTTTTAGAAAATTGACCAATCGAAATATTTTTGATAATCTAAGGATGGTACTGATATTTTTTTGGTCCGGTGGCCGAGTGGTTAGGCAAGGGTCTGCAAAACCCTTTACAACAGTTCAATTCTGTTCCGGACCTCAAAAAAAATCAGCCGCGGTGGTGGAATTGGTAGACACAAGGGACTTAAAATCCCTCGATCGCAAGGTCATGCGAGTTCGATTCTCGCCCGCGGTACAAATAAAACGCTTTGGCATTTCTGCCAAAGCGTTTTTCACTTCCTTATTCCATACCTTTATTCATTGATTATTTCCGCCATAAGCTTTCGCCTGCCGAAAGCAAACGCCTGTGTTTTTGTTTTCATATAAATATCAATTCTATTTCCTTCAATCGCCCCGCCGCGATCCTGACAAATATAGATGCCATAGCCATCAATACTTATTTTAGTTCCAAAAGGAAAATTCATCGGGCAAGCAATTGTTTCATTTTCATGAACTATTACTCCCGAAGCTGTTATTCCGTCACTTTTTCCACACTCATCAGCCGAAGCAGTATAGGCGGAAGCATTGATTTGAAATTTTCCGTCAGGGAATTTTTTATTTTTAATCTTATTTTTTTCTTCTTTTTGATCAAAAATCGCATTTCCACAGATAGACTGATCAATATTTTCTTTTGCATTGCAAGATGATATTTGAACATTTCCGGAAGTCAGAATGTTTTCGGCAATGCTTGGGTAGTTTATTTTTGTTTGATTAGAATCATCAGCTCTTGCGCTTTCCGTTGTCGCCAATAAACAAAAAGCGATAAACGACCCGCAAGCAAATGCCAACTTCGTTCTAATACGCATAGATAAACTCTTAATTGTTAAATGTTGATCTTAAAAAAAGGCTTTTTCGATCAACCGCGCATACTAGCACAAGTTCCCTGTTTGGTCAAGCCTGAATTTATTTTTTTGGCTATAACAAGCATTTTTTAGACAAAAAAACTCCGTGTAGGAGTTCTTTTTCTAAAAAAATGTTTTTTAACAATCAATGCTTTTTTTTGCTTTTTCGTTCTTTTCCGAGAGCGTTTTTTGCCATTTCTTCGGCTGCTGCTTGCTGATTGCTTAAGTCCTCCGGACTCAGAAGAATTGAATTATCTTGATTGGCGCTTGCTTGATCTTGATATGGAGTAAAAACTTCGCTAAAATAATCGGCGGGAATGGCGTCCATAAAACTGCGCCAAATCGGAGCAGCCGCAAAAATTCCATCCGCCTCTCCGCTCATCGGTTGCGAATTATTATTTCCCACCCAAACAGCAGCTGAAATTCTTGGCGTATAGCCTACCGTCCATGCATCGCGAAAGTCTTGCGTTGTTCCTGTTTTCGCCGCCACAACTTTCCCCAAAATATTTAGTGGATTATTCACGCCGAAAGTCGCCGCCCTGGCATCGTTGTCTGATAAAATAGAATTAATTTTCCTCGCCACATCAGAAGAAATAACTTGCTCTCCGCTTGCGTTATCCGTATACAACTCTCCGGCATCATCATCTATTTTTTTAATCATATGTTGAGCATATTTCTTTCCGTCATCGGCAAAAACAGAAAAAGCGCTTGCCATTTCAATCGGTTTCACTTCGGCTCCGCCGATTGCCATTGAAAGTCCATAACGTTTTCGATCGGTTAATGTTGTAATTCCCAATCGCTGAGCCATATTGATTGCACTGTCAATTCCCACAAGAGAAAGTGTTTTAATCGCCGGAATGTTAAGCGACATTGCCAATGCTTTTCTCATTGGAAGAATGCCATGAAATTGTCCATCGTAATTTCGCGGAATATAATCGGATCCGCTTCCATCGGGTCCAAAATCGGTTTGCGTATCAGAAATCAATGTTTCCGGTTGATAGCCCTTTTCAAAAGCCGTAGCATATACGATCGGCTTAAAAGCTGAACCCGGTTGACGGTTTGAAATTGCAACATTAACTTGCCCGTCAATCGATTTATCAAAAAAATCACGACTTCCGACGAGCGCCAAGACATCCCCGCTTTTCGGATCGACAGCCACTAATGTTGCATTATTAGCATTATAATTTTTGTTTCTCACCACTCCGTCAGCAATTGTTTTTTGGGCAATTTTTTGCAAATTCAAATCCAATGTGGTAATTACTTTTAATCCGCCTTTTTCCAAAAAATCTCGCCCATATTTTTTTTCCAATTGCTCGATTACGCCAAAAACAAAATGCGGTGCAAGTATTGGTTCAAAAAAAGGCTTTATTTTTGCCATTACATTTATTTTTTTTGCTTCATCAATCGCTTTGGCGGAAACTGTTTTTGAAACTTCAATTTTATCTAAAATACTTCTATAGCGAGCATTGATTTTTTCAATATTATTTCCATATGGAGAAAAATAGCTAGGCGCCTTTGGCAATGAAGCCAAAAAAACCGCCTCATCCAATGTCAAATCCTTTGCTTCTTTGCCAAAAAAAACTTTTGCTGCGGCGGAAACTCCATAAGCATTGGAGCCATACGGAACTTCGTTAAGATACATATCCAAAATTTGATCTTTGGTAAAATTCCTTTCCAATTTTATGGCAATCAACATTTCCATAAATTTTCGACGCACTGTTTTTTCCGGAGTAAGATAAATATTGCGCGCCAATTGTTGTGTGATAGTCGATCCTCCTTGCAAAATTTCTCCGGTTTCCATATTTGATTTTAATGCACGAAATATTGATAAAAGATCCACACCGAAATGAGTATAAAAATTTTTGTCTTCCGTGGCAATCGTAGCAACACGCATAACATCGGGGATTTCACTGTGCGTTAAAACTTTGCGATTTTCCTCTCCATGAATTTCATATAACACTTGCGTCCCGGTGCGATCATAGATAGTCGAAGTTTGGGCCGGATGAAAATTCATAAGTTCTTGCGCACTGGGCGTTTGATATTTATAGATAAAAAATGTCGCCAATAAAAAACCGGCAATAACGACAAAAAAAGCCAACAATAAGCCTAAAATTATTTCTTTCAAATAATGCCAAAATAAATGTTTCCTCATATCAAAATGCTCCGTTCCTTCTTTAGAACGCTAGCATAATCCAAACCAAAAAAGCAAGTGGTATAAAAAATTTACATTTATTAGCCACTAATTAATCCTTATAGCCAAAACAAAAAAAATTAAAGCTAGCAATGTTGAATGATTTGCTATGAAAAAATAGAACTATTCTGTTGTTTGTCCATCAAATTCAGCCTCATTCGCTTCAGCTTCGGATTTGGTAGCTCTAATAATACCAACTTTATGATGAGCCGGAGAATAAATTGTATACATTTTCAGTTCTTCTGTTTCTGAAGTATTAATAATATTATGTTGAGCACCAGCGGGAACGACAATCGCCACGCCATCTTTCAAATCATATTCATTGCCGTCAATGATACATTTTCCCTCGCCCTTTTCGAAACGAAAAAACTGATCATTTTTTTCATGCACCTCCATGCCGATTTCCTCTTTTGGCTTTAGACTCATTAAAACTAACTGGCTATTTTCCCCAGTATAAAGCACTTTGCGAAAATTTTCATTTTCCAAAGTATCTTTTTCGATGTTAGAAAAAAATCCTTTCATATTATTTTTTTTAAATAATTAAAAACCTGGTCGGGCTGCCCGGAATCGAACCGGGATTACACGCACCCGAAGCGTGCGTAATACCACTATACCACAGCCCGATTTTTTTATTTAAACAGAAAAAATATTAAAAGAAAACTTTGAGCGGGTAGGGGGAATCGAACCCCCCTCCTCAGCTTGGAAGGCTGATATAATAGCCACTATACGACACCCGCTTTCTAATTTGCCTTATATTTTAATTTTAACAGAATAATAAATTATTTTCAACTTTGCTTGGTCGGGGCGCCGAGACTCGAACTCGGACTACTTGGTCCCAAACCAAGCGCGCTACCATTACACAACGCCCCGGAGAAAACTACTTACAAATAATACTACTAAAAAATATTATCGTCAATGGTGCAAAAAACAACAAAATCCCATATCATTGGGATTTTGTCGCTATCTTCTTATTTTCTTTCGCATCGAAAAACAAAACCGATACTTTCTGAGAAAATACATTCGATAAAACCGAAAAACTATTTAACCGCCTCTTTTAAAGCCTTTCCGGCTGTGAATTTAGGAACAGTCATAGCTGGAATTTTAATTTTAGCTTTAGTTTGAGGATTGATTCCCTCTCGTGCAGCACGATTGGAAACTTTGAATGTTCCAAAGCCTGTCATTGTTACCTTATCTCCGCTTTTTAAAGCTTTAGTGATAACCTCAACCATTGTTTCCAAAACCATCTCAACATCTTTTTTGGAAAGATCGGTTTTTCCACTGATTGCGCTTACCAAAGCATCTTTATTCATATTACTTGCCATATTATCACCTCCTTCTAATTGCGTCCCTCGCCTAATGGGACAGCATTAATTTTTTATACCTTCTCTTTCGCTTTATATATTCTAATACAATTGCTTTAAATAAAGCAAACGGTCTTATCTGGCATATTCCACTACGCGCGTTTCACGAATAACATTAACTTTGATTTCTCCGGGATATTTTAATTCTTTTTCAATTTTATCAGCAATAGAACGGCTTAGTTTAATCGCTCCCAAATCATCTGTCTTATCCGGTTTAACAAAAACACGAATTTCACGACCAGCTTGAATTGCGTAAGTTTTTTCCACTTCGGGAAAAGAATTAGCAACAGCTTCAAGCTCTTCTAATCTTTTCAAATAATTCTCCAGCGTATCTTTTCTCGCTCCCGGACGACTGGCAGAAATTGCATCAGCGGCAGAAATAATCATCGACTCGGGAGTTTCAAATGGATAATCTTCATGATGCGATTTCATTGCATTAATAATATCTTTTCCCACATTGAATTTTTCCAATATTTTAATTCCGATTTCCACATGAGTTCCCTGCACTTCATGATCGATTGCTTTGCCAATATCATGCAACAGACCAGATTTTTTAGCCAAATTAACATCCGCTCCCAATTCTGCCGCTAGCGCCCCAGACAAATGCGCCACTTCAAGCGAATGAAGCAGAGCATTTTGCCCATAACTGGT
The DNA here is from genome assembly GCA_021777675.1 of bacterium. GTDB lineage: Bacteria > Patescibacteriota > Minisyncoccia > Moranbacterales > UBA2206 > UBA9630. The sequence goes on from JAJYDG010000006.1 coordinate 32,270, forward strand.
ACGATAACGCAATCGTCCTAAAATATGAATTAATTTCGGTTCAAGACCGACCACTCCTACATCATAAACAGCTGCTTCGCCAGCTTCTTTTATTTTATTATTGATTTCCGCCTTGGCAAATTCCACCGCCTCTTCGATTTTAGTCGGATGAATTCTGCCATCAGCCATTAATTTTTCAATGGCAATTCTGGCAATTTCCCTCCTTATTGGATCAAAACCTGAAACAACAATTGCTTCCGGAGTATCATCAACAATAATTTCTATTCCGGTTAATCTTTCCAGCGCTTTAATATTGCGACCCTCTCTTCCAATGATTCTGCCTTTTACTTCATCGGAAGCGATAGAAACAGTACTGGTTGTTACATCGGCCGAATGCGTTCCGGCATATTTTTGAATCGCATATGTCATAATATCTCGAGCCTTTTTTTCCAAAACATCACGACCTTCGATTTCTAATGACTTTATTCTTTTTAATAGTAACTCGGCACTTTCTTCTTCTGTGAGCTGCAAAAGGATTTTTTTTGCATCATCCTTGGAGAGTCCGGCAATTTTTTCCAATCTTTTCAGTTCTTGCTTTCGCGCCTCATCAATCTCTTTTTTAATTGCAGCTATTTCCGCCACTTTTTTTTCCAGCGCCAAATTTCCCGATTCAAGTTCTTTCACTTTCACATCCAATGCTTCTTCTTTCTTTTCCAAACGCGCTTCCGCACGTCTTGTTTGATCTTCCCTTTCTTCCTCTTTTTTTCTAACATCTTCCAATATATCGACTGCTTTATTTTTGGCTTTCAAAATAACTTCTTGCGCTTTTTTCTCCGCCTCCTCAACTATTTTGAGCGCCTTTCCTTCTGCAGTTGTGAGCTGATTTTTAGCAATTGTTTGCCTGGCGTAATAACCCAAAAAGGAGCCACCCGCCAAACATAAAAACCAACCTGCGACGATCGCTAAATTTATTTCCATAATATTTTTTGCTATTCAGTTGATAAATCATATTTATAATATATCCACGCATATTTTTATTTACCAAGCCAAACTAGACTAATTTAACAAATTATCTACTCTTTTGATGCTATTACAAAAAAGCTCTTTTGTCAAAAACAATTAAAAATGCTATCATTTTAACAAGAATTAAAAAAAATAACTTTAATCAAAAATATGTTTAAACCGATTATCTTAGTCATCATGGACGGCTGGGGAATTAGCGAGGATCAACGGGGAAATGCTATCGCTAAAGCTAAATTACCAACAATAGAAAAACTTAATCAATTCTATCCGCATATATCCCTCCAGGCATCGGGAATTTCTGTCGGTTTGCCTTGGGGCGAGGCGGGAAATTCAGAAGTTGGACATATCACTTTGGGAACCGGACAAACCATCTATCAAAATATGCCTCGCATTACAATGTCTATTCAAAATGGAGAATTTTTTAGAAATGAAGCTTTTTTATCTGCTGTGGAATATGCCAGAAAAAACAATTCTGCTATCCACCTAATGGGACTTGTCGGCAAAGGAGGAATTCATTCCACAATCGACCATCTCTACGGCTTGCTTGAGTTTATGCGAGATCAAAAATTCACCAATGTTTTCTTGCATATCTTTACCGACGGAAGAGATTCTCCACCAATGGCAGCGGTAGAATCAATCAAAGAGTTGCAAAATCGCCTTAATACATACCAATTAGGAAAAATCGCCACTATCGGAGGACGCTACTATGGGATGGATCGTAACAACAACTGGGATCGCGTAAAACTTGCTTATGATGCCATAGTACAAGGAATAGGAGAAAAAATTCAAGACCCGATTGACTATCTGAACAAATCTTATAAAAAAGAAATTTTTGATGAGTATATTGTCCCGGCCGTAATCACAGAAAATGACAATCCCATTGGAACAGTTAAAAATAATGACGCTGTTATCTTCTTTAATTTTAGAGAAGATCGCGCACGCCAATTGACCAAAGCTTTTGTTTTGCCAAGTTTTGACAAATTCGAAAGAAAATATATTGAAAAACTTTTTTTTGTTACAATGGTGCAATATGAAAACGATTTACCTGTAACTGTCGCCTATCCCGTCATCGAAGTAAAAAAATGTCTTGGAGAAATATTATCCAAACATAAACTAACTCAATTGCGCATTGCCGAAACGGAAAAATTCGCCCATGTTACATATTTTTTCAATGGAGGTGGAGAAGATGCTTTTTCCGGAGAAGATCGCGTCATTGTCCCTTCAAAAGATGTTCCGCGTTTTGATGAAGCTCCGGAAATGAGCGCTCAAGAAATTACAAACAAAGTAATTTCATTTATACGGCAAAATAAATATGATTTTATTTTAATAAATTATGCTAACGCCGACATTGTCGGACACACTGGAAATATTGAAGCAGCAATTACTGCCGTTGAGACTGTTGATAATTGCCTTGAGCAATTGATAAAAGAAACTCTTTCGAAAAACGGCTGCTTGCTAATTACAGCCGACCATGGAAATGCTGAAGAGATGATAAATCTTAAAACGGGCGAAAATGACACGGAACATTCGGCTAATCCCGTTCCGCTTTGGTTTGTAACAGGAGAAAATCATTCAGAAATTCCACTTAAAAACAACTATATTTTTACGGCAAGCGGATTGCTCAGTGATGTTGCTCCAACAATCCTAGATTTATTGGGAATTGAAAAACCAATAGAAATGACCGGCGAAAGCTTACTTCCTGATCTTGGCTTTAAGAAATAAACAAACAATTTATTCAATAACTTTATCCAAAATTCCATATTTTTTTGCTTCCTGTGCGCTCATAAAATAATCGCGCTCGGCATCTCGCTCGATTTTTTCAACTCTTTGTCCGCAATGTTTAGCCAGTATCTCATTCAATCTTTTTTTCATACTTAAGATATGCCTGGCATGAATATCCACATCAGTTGCCTGACCTTGTGCACCTCCCATCACTTGATGAATCATAATTTCACTATTGGGCAAGCCAATTCTTTTGCCTTTTTCTCCAGCCGCCAGAATCAATGCTCCGGCGCTAGCCGCCAATCCAACACAAATTGTTGAGACATCGGCTTTAATATGTTGCATCGTATCATAAATTGCCAATGCGGCACTTACAGAACCGCCGGGAGAATTAATATAAAGTTTAATATCTTCTTCTGAATTTTGTGAATCCAAGAATAAAAGTTGAGCAATAATACTATTGGCAGAAAAATCATCAATCTCACTTCCTAAAAAAACAATTCTATCCCGCAGAAGACGCGAATATATATCATATGCCCTTTCTCCATAGTTAGTTTTTTCAATAACTGTGGGAATTAAATATTGATTGCGCATAATTCTATTTTTAAAAAAAATTATATTTTTTCCAATATTTCGAATACTTTATCATTTTCCAAAATACCTTTAGTGTAAGAATATAATCGTTCCATATCAACATTTTTTTCAAAATCCTTGACATTTCGGTAGTATTGTAAAGTTTTATTCATTTCGGATTCAATTTCCTTTGTGTCAATATTTACTTCCTCCAACTTGGCAATTTCCTTGAGTGCCAGTGCTGATTTAATTCTTTTTTCAGCTTGCGGTTGCCATTCTGCTTTCAATTCTCCTTCGGTTTTTTTTAATCCACTCAAATATTTATCCAATTCCATTCCGGTTGATTGAATTTGCGCTCTAAACTCTTCCAGCATCCGTTTTGTTTCATCTGCAATAAGCGCATCGGGAATTTCTCCGTCAACATTTTTCACAATCTCATCCAAATATTGAACATTTCTTTCTTCCTTGATTCGATGTTTATTTTCATGTTCCAATCCCTCTTTGATATTTTTTTTCAATTCATCCAGATTTTTAAAATTACCCATAGCAACCGCGAAATCATCGTTTATTTCCGGAAACTGTCTTTCCTGAACCAAATTTACCTTAACCTTAAAATCAGCCGTTTTTCCGGCTAAATCTTTTTTATAATAATCCACAGGGAAAGCCAGTTTGAATTCTTTTTCTTCATTTTCACTCATGCCAATTAAGTTATCTTCAAATCCGGGGATAAACACTCCCTTGCCGATTACCAATGAATGATTTTTACTTTCGCCATTTTCAATATTTTTTCCATCAACACTGACTGTAAAATCAATTTCCAGATTATCATTGTTTTTTGCCGGTCTTCTCACTGTAATCAATTTCACGCGACTATTCGCCAGCTTATCCAATTCCAAATCAACATCGGCTTCGTCGGCCTCAAATTTTTTCTTGCTATATTCTTCATTGATTTTCTTTATTCCCAGGCGATAATCCGACTTTACGGAAATCTTGGGCATCACAGCGGTAATGGCTTTAAAAATCAGATCCTCATTTTCTGTGATTTTTTCAATTTCCACTTGCGGATTTCCAATTACGGAAATTTTTTCTTTACTGATAAAGTTATTGTAACTTTTTCCAATCGCTTTTTCTGCCGCACGATTTAGGATCATTTCCTTTCCAACCTTTTGTTCAACTAAACTTCTCGGCGCTTTTCCCGGACGAAAACCGGGAAACTTAAACTCTTCACCAATTTCGTTAACAGCAAAAACAATTTGTTTTTCCCATTCACTCCATGGAACGGTTAATTCAATTTCAATTCTTGATTTGGGCAAATTCTTAATCATACAAAGTTAAATATAAATTATTTAGTTAGGCTTTCAGTTAGCTGAGGCACGATTTGTTTTTTACGAGAAACAACCCCAGGCAAAAACATTTCGTCACCAGAAACTTTTCCAGAAAATACTTTTTGTAAAAGGTCTTTTTCTTTTTCACCGACAATAAATATTACACAATTTTGAGCAATAATATCAACCAGCGCAAAGATAATATAATCTATTTTTTCTCGTTGTTTTTTTTCAACCAACAATTTTATTATTCTTTCCTTTTCACAGAGAACACTTTTAGGATTGGTCGTCTCCCAAACAGCAATTCCGACTTTATTTGCACCCATCTCAAATGCCTTATAATCCTGCTCTATCAACATATTCAGGGAAATGCCCTTAAGACTAGATTTAGCTAAAAACAAATCCGCTACAAACTGTTTCAAATCTAATTTAGCATTTTTATTCAATTCTTTCACTAATTTTCTATCCATATCAGTTGTTGTCGGTGAAGTTAAATTCAATGTATCCGATAAAATTCCCGCTAGCATAATTTTTGCAACATTTGCCGGAATTTTTTTACCAGCTTCCGCATACATTTTTGCCAAAACAGAAGCGGTACTGCCAATCGGATCAATACGCAAAAAAATAGGGACTTCGGTTTGTAAACTAATTTTATGATGATCAATAACCCTCTCGATTTGTCCAGTTCTCAAGTCATCTGCTGATTGGCTCAATTCATTGTGATCAACTAAAATAAACACATCATGTTCTCCCGCTTTTTTTAGTAGTTGCGGAGTTTGCACTGAAAATTTTTCCAACACAAACTTTGTTTCATTGTTAATTTCGCCAAGCCGATAAGCCTTAGCGGGAATTCGAAGAATATTATTATAATAATGCTCCGCAATCAAACTGGAAACTATTGTGTCAGTATCCGGATTTTTATGTCCGATAATAATTATTTTTTTCATCTTATTGATAATTATTTTTATTATTCACTTGCAATATTTTTATCTTCTTTGCCATCAACCGATTCTTCCGCTATATTAATATTTTGATTTTCATCTTCCGCTCTAACATCTTGCTCATCTTCAGTATTTGCCATTCCGGAAATATCAATTCGCCAACCGGTAAGCTTAGCCGCTAATCGTACATTTTGTCCGCGCTTTCCAATTGCCAAAGACAATTGATCTTCAGGAACAATAGCTAGCGCTTTTTTTTCATTTTCATCCAAATCAACACGAAGAACTTTTGCCGGACTAAGTGCGGCGGAAATAAATTTGGAAACATCTTCATTCCAAAGAATAATATCTAATTTTTCACCTCCCAATTCTTCAATAATAGATTGCACGCGCGTTCCCTTTTGCCCTACGCAAGAACCGATTGGATCGATACCTTCTTCAGTCGAGCTGACTGCAATTTTTGTTCGTTCTCCAGCTTCGCGAGCAATCGCTTTGATTTCAACTGTTCCGGCAAAAATTTCCGGCACTTCCAATTCAAACATTTTTTTAACCATATCCGGGTGAACTCGACTTAAAATCAATCCTGGTCCCTTTGTTCCATTATCAACACTTGATAAATAAACTTTTAATCTTTGTCCGACGCGATAATTTTCTCGATCGACTTGTTCTCCGGGAAAAAGCACCCCGATCGATTTTCCCAAATCAATGAATACATTGCGTCCTTCGATTCTTTGAATTACTCCACTGATAACTTCGCCTTCCTTGCTTTTATATTCTTCAAACATCGAATCCCTTTCCGCTTCGCGAATCCTTTGAATAATTACTTGCTTGGCTGTTTGCGCCGCTACTCGCCCATAATCACTTTCTTGTGGCAATGCCGTTTCGATTATATCGCCCAAAGAAACATCTTTTTTGATTTTTTTTGCTTCTTCAATAGTCAAATCACGCTCCGCGTTATAGCGTGGCAACTTTTCTTTTTCATCGTCATCCATTGATTCATTATTTTTTTCCACTCCTTTTCCAGCCATCTCTTCTGCATCATTCTCGGAAATGAATTCTCTTACGGTTTCATCAACCACTTCTTTAAGCAAATAAAATTTTGCCTCTCCGCTTACTTCATCAAATTCAGCTCTAATATTTTGACCCTTTTTACCATAATCTTTTTTATAGGCCGCGGCCAAAGCAGCTTCGATTGTTTCGATTACTTTTTCTTTGGAAATACCTTTTTCTTCGCAAAGCGCCGAAATAGCACTGCCAAAATCGCCCATTCCTCCGGATTTATTTTCTTCATTTTTTGACACTTTTTTTCTTGCCATATTATTATTTTAATGCAATTAGAGTTGGCTGATTAAATAAAAAGTTCGCTACTCGCGAACCCAAATACTTTCCCACTTGCCAACTTTGACATTATACACCGCAAAACCGCTTTTTGTCAAACGACAAATTATTAACATACTCACACTAAGTGCGCTGTCTGTCATGCTAAAGTTTAGATGCAAATTCAACCAAGGTGGGTCGTGGAGGATTCGAACCTCCGACCGTTTGCTTAAAAGGCAACTGCTCTACCAGGCTGAGCTAACGACCCTTGTATATTTTCATTGCTAATCAACCAACTTCGTCATTATATCATCAATAAACCTTTCGTCAAGTTGAAAAAAAAATCAAATGATGTTACACTGAAAAAAATTATTAAATTAAAAAAATGGCCGAAATAAAAACAGAAAAAGTCAATTGGCTTGATTTCCAAGCGCCGGGCGAAAAAGAAATTTCTGAAATTAAAAAAAGATTTAACTTGCATCCGTTAGTCGTTGAAGAATTTTCCACTCCAACACTCAGACCAAAAGCCGCCGAATATGGAAATTGCATTTATTTAGCTATTCACATTCCTCTTTATGATACGGAAAATAAAACTACTTACCCAGGAGAATTAGACATCGCCATTTGTGAAAATTCGCTCATTACAGCTCATGATCTTGAAATATATCAATTAACCGAACTCTTTAATGAATTGAAAAAAAGCAAAAAAAAGAGAGAGCTCTATATGAATCAAAGCCCGGGAGCACTTTTACGTTATATCCTTGAAATACTTTTAGAATCTTGTTTTCCTCGTCTTGATCATATTTCCAAAAAATTAGACCATATAGAAAAAGAAATTTTTTCCGATCATGAAAAAGAAATGGTTTTTGAAATATCGCTTGTCAAAAGAGATGTTTTGAATTTTAGGCGCACAATGAAACCGCAACGCACAGTTTTCGAATCACTGCTAAGAGATAATAAGTATATCGAGCCCGAATTGCGCCCCTATTTTCAAGATTTGATTGGAACCAATATTCGCATTTGGAATATGCTGGAAAGTGCCAAAGAAACAATTGAATCGCTCGAAAGCACAAACAACTCTTTGCTATCCAACCAGCTGGATATGACTATGAAAGTGCTTACCATTTTTTCCGCCATAATGTTGCCACTAACATTTTATTCCAATGTCATGTCAATGAGCATTGATATTCCTCTGCATAATAATCCGAACGCCTTCTGGATTCATGCTTTAATTATGATAATAATCGCCATTTTCACTTTTGCCATATTTAAAATACGCAAATGGCTTTAATTAAAAAATATGCTCGCAATCTATAATACACTTGCCAAAAAAAAAGAGATATTTCAGCCTATTTATGCTGGAAAAGTCGGAATGTATGTTTGCGGTCCGACAGTTTATGATTTTTTGCATATTGGCAATCTTCGCTCCTATATGACGGCGGATATTTTACGTCGCTATTTGGAATATTGCGGATATGAAGTCCGTTTAATAAAAAATATTACCGATGTCGGACACTTGACAGATGATGATATCGCCCAAGGCGACAGCGGAGATGACAAGCTCGTTAAAAAAGCGCTTAAAGAAAGAAAAACGCCACAAGAAATCGCTAAATTTTATGAAGACTATTTTCATAAAGCAGAAAAAGAAATTAACATTCTTCCTGCGCATTATTTTCCTCGCGCCACAGCACATATTCCGCAGATGATTAAAATTGTCACCGCTTTAATCGAAAAAGGATTCGCTTATGAAAAAAATGGTAATGTTTTTTTTGATGTAACAAAATTTCCCGATTATGGAAAACTCTCCGGCAATACTTTGAAAAATCTAA
>JAJYDG010000007.1 GCA_021777675.1 bacterium
CCAACCAGCATTAAAAAAAATAATGCACTGATTGAAAACAAGGAAAGAAGCATCACGCTAACCGCCGCAACACTTAGATAGCCGTTGCGCATAAAATTAATTCCGCTTTCTTTTATTGATCTTGTTATTGCTAAAAACATATTTTTTATTTTTTCGATAACTGTTAATAAATTTTATATTTCCCTCTCAAATCATCACAAATAATCCGTCCTTGTTCCAAAACAAGTACCCTTTTTGCGGCCTTGTTAATGATATCCTTGTCATGACTGGCTAAAATTACCGTAGTTCCCAGTTTATTTATCTTGAGTAGCAATTGCATAATATCCATAGATGATGCAGGGTCAAGATTGCCGGTTGGTTCATCGGCAACAATCACGCTTGGTTTATGAATCAATGCTCGCGCCATTGCCACACGTTGCTGCTCTCCTCCGGAAAGCTCATGAGGAAACTTATTTTGACGATTGCCCAATCCGACAATTTCCAAAATTTGAGGCACATCGTTAAATATTGCATTTTTAGGAATTCCGCAAACCTCCAAAGCATATGCCACATTTTCAAAAGCGGTTTTCTGAGGCAATAATTTGAAATCTTGAAAAACCGTCCCGATATTTCTTCGATGTTCCGGTAATTTTCTGCGACTAATCCCATCCAGTGGACGATCATTAAAAAAAATTTTTCCGTTAGTTGGCGTTTCTTCGGCATAAATCAACTTTAAGAGAGTGGATTTCCCCGCCCCCGATTGTCCAACAATGGAAATGAATTCTCCGCTTTTTATTTCCAAATTTATATTGTTTAAAGCCACAAATTCATCTTTATAGACTTTTGAAACTCCATCAAACTTTATCATCTTGTTTTTATCTTTTTATTATTTTTTCTCCACTTTTATATTATAACCCGATTTTTAAATATTTCAAATAGCTTTCAATAAATATTTGCAAATCCCCCTCTAAAACATCTTCAACCTGAGCCGTTTCCGTCTTTGTTCGGTGATCTTTAACTAATTTATAGGGATGAACGACATAAGAACGAATTTGACTGCCCCACTCCGCGCTTGAATGCTCCCCGCGTAATTTTCTTTTTTCCAGCTCCTGTTCTTCCAAATATTTTTTATGTAATTTGGCTTTCAAAATTTTCATTGCCTGCTCTTTGTTTTGCAATTGACTTCTTTCATTTTGGCAAGACACCACCACTCCACTTGGGATATGTGTAATACGCACAGCACTATCGGTGGTGTTGACACTTTGCCCCCCGGCACCGCTGGAACGATAAACATCCACACGCAAATCCTCAATTCTTATCTTTACTTCGGCAATATCTTCAATTACCGGCATAACTTCAACGGCCGCAAAAGAAGTTTGACGCAAATTATCCGAATTAAAAGGCGAGAGCCGTACCAAGCGATGCGTACCATTTTCGCTTTTCAAATTTCCATAAGCATAAGCACCAAAAATTTCCAGAGTAGCATTTTTAATTCCCGCTTCTTGCCCTCGCACCACCTCCGCTATTTTTATTTTAAATTCATTTTTTTCACCCCATTTCAGATACATTCGCAAAAGCATTTCCGCCCAATCTTGCGCATCAACGCCACCCGCTCCGGCATAAATTGAAATAATCGCTCCGCTGTTGTCATATTCTCCATCAAATAATGTTCTCAACTCCAATTGATTTAATTCTTTTTCAATTTCTATTATTTTTTCTATGAGTTCCGTCTTTTCATCACCATCCTTAAGCATTTCAGAAAATTCGCTCAAATCAACCAAATCTTGTTCCAATTTTTCAACTAAAAAAATTTCGTCTTTAAGCATTACGAGCTCCTGCATAATCTGTGTCGCTTTTCGATTGTCATTCCAAAAATCCATTTGTCCGGATAAATCTTCCAGCTCTAATATTTTTTGTTTTTTTTGATCCAAGTCAAAGACAGTCCCGAATACTCGGGAATTTATTTTTTAATTCAGCGATTTTTTGAGGAACATTTTCCATTCTTTATTTCTATATCTTTTTTGCCATATTTTAGACGAAATATCCAAAATATAACAAGAAGATCCCAATAATTATAATGCCCAAACTCATATAGGGTTTGTTTTCTTTTACGAGTACACTTTTATACATATGCATTGTCTGGATTGGAAACATAATAAGAGCCAAACCCTTAATAAGGGCCAGCCAAGCCAAAAAAGTAATAATAAGAGAGTTATTTAATGCCCATACATTGTGAAATGTGACCAAGGGAAGTCCGATTGCCAGACAGATTAAGCCACCAAAAAATATATATGTAGTTGAACCAAGGAAATCTCTTGTCATATCTTTAATAAATTTCGGATTGGTCAACATACCGATTCCCATCGCAAAAAAAGTGATTCCCAACCACTGAAAAAGTTGCATATCTGTCATAATTTTATTTTTTTATTTATTAGTGATTTCATTATAGCACAAAAATTGTTAATATTTCTATCTGTTGGCGCTTGATATTTTTATTATTATCTGATCCGATTTCATATTCAACTCCAAAAATTATCCTCCGACTCTTTCTTGACGAGAGCTACCATCTTTCATTATGCATTGTTGGTGTTCTGCAGTATTAAGTAGCCCGCAACGCTTATATTTTTTCCCCGATCCGCACGGACAAAGATCATTTCTGCCAATTTTTTCAGCATTAATAATTGGCATTTTTTTAGAAACTTCCCGAACCTCCCCATCTTGAATTTCTTTTGCCGAATCAAACTGCTCGACTTCAGATGCGCCACTGAAATTCAAATTTTTCCCAAAAACCGTTTCTTCTGTTTGGGCAGAAATTACTGAGATATGAAAAATTGTTCGAACAATCGTTGATTTTATATTTCCCATTAGATAGGAAAACATCGAAAAAGCTTCTCGCTTATATTCCACTAGCGGGTCGCGTTGACCATAACCTCTCAAGCCGATACCTTCTCTTAAATAATCAATTTCATCCAAATGCGCCATCCACATAACATCAATTGTTTGCAACGAAATATTTCTTTCCGCCACACGCATATTCGATTCGCCAAGTTCGAGCTCTTTTTTATTATAAATTTCCTTGGAAACACCAAATAGATATTCCGTCAAATCCCCAATAATTTCAGCGGTATTTCTGGCACTGTTTCCAATAATTTCTTTGATTTTATTTTCCACTCCGCTTGGCATTAAAAATAATTGCTTAATATTTTCAATAATCTTGCCACTTTCCGGATTTCCATATTCAACCGTTATGCTTGAAGAGACCAGCGCTTCAATCTCATCGCGAATATCTTCCATTATTTCTGATTTAAGATTATTCGCTTCTAAAATAAATTTTCTTTTTTTATAAATAATTTCGCGTTGCTTATTCATCACATCATCATAATCCAAAATATGCTTTCGAATATCAAAATTGAAGCCTTCTATTTTTGATTGCGCATTCTCAATTGTCTTGGAAATAATGCCATTTTGAATCGGTTGATCTTCAGGAAGCCCTAATTTTGTCATAAGATTGACTAAATTATCTCCGCCGAAACGACGCATCAATTCATCTTCCAGCGATATGAAAAACTGAGAACAACCAGGGTCCCCTTGTCGTCCGGCACGACCGCGAAGCTGATTGTCAATGCGTCGCGCTTCATGTCTTTCCGTTCCAAGAATAAATAATCCTCCCAGTTCTCGAACGCCTTCGCCCAATTTTATGTCCGTTCCGCGACCAGCCATATTTGTTGCAATAGTAACGGCGCCTCTTGTTCCTGCTTTCGCAATAATCTGCGCTTCTCTTTCATGATTTTTAGCATTCAACACTTCATGTTTTACTCCGGATTTTAAAAGCAACATACTAAGATATTCCGATTTTTCTACCGCTACCGTACCAACAAGGATAGGTTGTCCTGTCGCATTTACTTCTTTTATTTTCTCCACGATTGCATTAAATTTACCTTTCTCAGATTTATAGACAACATCGGGAATATCATTACGAATCGCTTTTTTATTGGTGGGAATTTCAATTACATCCATCTTGTATACCTTAAAAAATTCCTCTGCCGATGTCATCGCCGTTCCCGTCATCCCGGAAATTTTTTTATACATACGAAAATAATTTTGAAAAGTAATCGTAGCCAATGTTTTCGATTCTTTTTGTACTCGCACTTTTTCTTTTGCTTCGATCGCTTGATGCAATCCCTCGCTATATCTTCTGCCTGGCATTAAACGTCCGGTAAAATCATCAACGATAATTACTTCTCCGTCTTTAACCACATAATCCCGATCCAACTGGAAAATCGCCATTGCCTTAAGCGCCTGCTCCAGATGGTGAACATAACTTATCTTTCCCACTTCATAAATATTACCCACGCCTAACCAAGCTTCTATTTTTCCAATACCGCTTTCTGTGATAGTAACTGCCTTCGTCTTTTCTTCTACGGTATAATCTTCTTCTTTTTTTAATTTTGAAACAAGCGACGCAAATTGTTCATACATTTTAGTCGATTCACTGTCCGGAGCGGAAATAATAAGTGGCGTTCTGGCTTCATCAATGAGAATTGAATCAACTTCATCCACGATCACATAATTCAATTCACGTTGCGACATATCCGAAAGTGATTGCACCATATTGTCTCGCAAATAATCAAAACCGAATTCGTTATTGGTTCCATAGGTAATATCTGCCACATAAGCTTCTTGACGGGAAATCGGCAATAAATTTTCCATTTCCACGCTCACTTCATCACTATCAATAACTTTTGGACGATAAATATATGATGCGTCATGAATTATGCAAGCAGTTGAAATTCCCAAAAAATGTAAAATCCCTCCCATCCAATTACAATCGCGCTTAGCTAAATAATCATTAACCGTAACAAGATGAACACCTTTTCCGGCTAACGCATTAAGATACATTGGCAAAAGCGAGGTATGCGTTTTTCCTTCGCCGGTTTTCATTTCAGCGATCTTACCCTGATGAAGAACAATTCCGCCCAGCATCTGCACATCAAAAAGTCTTTTATTGTCAACCCTTTTCACTGTTTCGCGCACAACGGCAAAAGCTTCCGGTAAAAGCGCATCCAATGTTTCACCATTTGCAATTCTTTTTTTAAACTCAATTGTTTTCTCGCGTAACTGCTCATCGGATAGTTTTGTCATCCGATCCTCCCAGGCATTAATTTTTTCAACAAGCGGTTTTAATTTTCCAATTTCCCGCTCATTGGAACCGAATATTTTTTTCAATATTGACATAGCTGTTTTTTTATTTAGTGATTTTAATTCTTCTAAACTCCCTTTTTCCGACTTTGATAATTTTTTCGGAATAGTTTTCATCCAACTTTAATTGCCAATCATAAATTGCCTCATTATCTATTTTTACTCCGCCTTGATCAATCTTGCGCCGTGCATCAGCCTTACTGCTTGCTAGTTCATTTTTCACAAGCACATCAATCAAGAGTTCTCCAATAAAAACTTTAATTTCAGAAATATCCATCGGCAGTTCTTTTTTGGAGATAACTTGTTCAAAATGTTTTTGTGCCACTTCGGCTGCTTTTTCGCCTTTAATAATCTTCACAATTTCATATGCCATTTTTTTCTTAAAGATCATTGGATTTTCGCCTTTTTCCATTGCTAATTTCATTTTTTCAATTTCTTCCATTGACACATCCGTTAGCAATTCAAAACCGGACAAAATGTGCTCATCAGAATATGACATAGCTTTGCCAAACATATCTTCCGGACTGTCCGCCAGATTGATTCCATTGCCCTTAGTTTTGCTCATTGTGCGTCCGTCCGGAGCGTCCATCATTTTGTTAGTTCGAACGAATTTTTCCTTGCCCAAATAGCTTTTTATCAAATCTCGCCCGACCAACATATTAAACGTCTGATCGGTTCCACCAATTTCCATATCCACTTCCATTGCCACACCATCATAGCCTTGCATTAAGGGATAGATAAATTCATGCAAACGGATTGGGTCGCCTTCTTTTATTCGACGTTCAAACATGTCACGCTCAAGCATTCGTTGCACTGTGATATTTGACATTAGTTGAATCAAGTCATTTAGTTTAAGCTTAGAAAGCCATTTATAGTTCCGCTCAAAGCGTACTGGATTTTTCCCGTCAAAATCAATCAACTGTCCAGCTTGTTTTTTCCAGCTGGACATATTATTTTCAATCTCTTCATCAGTGAGCATTTTTCTGGTAGTGTCTTTATCAGGATCGCCAACTTTGGCAGTATAATCTCCAACAAGAAAAATCACTTCATGTCCCAATTTTTGCAAAATCCCCAAAGCGCGAATACCCATGGCATGCCCCACATGCAAATGCGGTCCTGTCGGATCAAAACCCTCATAAATTTTCAGACGCTCTCCTGACATCAACTTTTTGCGAAAAGCTTCTTTTGATGGGTAGATCGCCTCTACTCCACGCTCTAAAAACTCATCAATTAGTTTTTCATCTGCTATTATTTTTGTCATATATTCTTTTCGCTTATTATTAGATCTTATTATCAAACTCACATTTTTTCCGGAGCTTCAATGCCTAAAAGCCTGAGCGTTTCCGCCAAAACAATTTTTGTTGCGGAAACTAAATCTCTTCTTGCCGCCGCCAAAGATTCCTCTTCATCCAAAATACGACAAGCATGATAAAAACTGTGAAACTTATCCGCTAATTTCAAGGCGTAATTTGTCAATTTATGCACTTCATAATTTTGCGCAACTTCCGAAACAAAATCCGGAAAGCGCATCAAATGCCTCACCAGTTCTCGTTCTTTTTCATTATTCATTTTTTCAAAATCCGCTTTTTCAATATCAATATCTTGATTTTCTGTTTTCTCCAAAATTCCACAAATTCTCGCATACGCATATTTTACATAATATACCGGGTTTTTATTTGATTTTTCCTTTGCCAAATCGATATCAAAAATCATTGGCGAATCAGCGGAATAAGTAAGAAAAATGAAACGCACGGCATCACGCCCAACTTCCGAAATTAAATCGTCCATACTGATATATTGCCCTTTGCGCTTAGACATTTTAAATTCTTCACCATTTTTCATTACTGTTAAATTTTGCGTCAATACTATATCAACCTTTCCTCCATAACCAAATGCCTCCATCGCGCCTTTTATTCGCGCCACATCACCATGATGATCCGCACCCCAAATATCCACCGCCAAATCAAAACTTCTTTTCATCAATTTATTTAAATGATACGCAATATCTCCGCCGAAATAAGTAATTTCCCCCGTTGACTTTCTGATCACCCGATCTTTTTCATCGCCAAATTGAGATGCGCGAAACCAAATTGCCGAATCTTTTTCGTAAGATAAACCTTTCTCTTTTAGCAAGGTGAATGTTTTTTCAATTTCTCCGCTTTCATGTAGCGAGCTTTCCAGAAAATATTGATTAAAATTTATTCCTATTTTTTCCATTGCCGGAACAATCATTTCTCGCAAAATTATTTTTGTTGCTTGTTTGCCAACTAAAAACGGATCAGTTTGTTTATTTTTTCGCGCCAGCTCATCAATATATTCTCCGCGATATTGCGCTTTGGCATCTTTCAAAATGGAGTGTCCTAAAACTTTAATTTGATTACCAAAATCGTTAACATAAAACTCCCGCCAAACAAAAAAACCGACTTTTTCAAGAACGTTAGCCAAAGCATCCCCCAGAGGACCACCCCGACCATTTCCCAAATGAATTGGTCCGGTCGGATTGGCACTGACAAAATCGAGATGGATTTTATGCCCCTTACCCAAATTTAAACTACCATAATTATTATTTTCCACTTTTATTTTTCTGATTATTTCAGCAACGGAATTGCTTGATAAATAAAAGTTAAGAAAACCCGCCCCTTCCACTGTTATTTTGGCAAAAAAATTTTTTTCAGCATCCTCTTTTTCTAATTCATCCTTCAGCTCCAAAGCTATTTCGCGTGGTTTTTTTCCTATTTTTCGCGCCATTTTTAGCGCTAAATTGGTTGAATAATCGCCAAAGGCATCCGGAGGATAAATAACCTCTATTTCTTCATTGGAAAACGAAACGGAAGAAAACTTTCGCTCAAGCAGTTTCACTAATTTTTGAAAAATTATTTCGCGCATATGCAAGCAGTATAACCTCAAAAAGAAATAAAATCAATGCTTTGACAAGTCCACATAAGCCGCCTTTGCCGAAAACAGTCCAAATCTTAGCTACCTACGCCAACCTTAAATCAATTAATTTTAATTGGATTTTTTTGGAGCCATTCCATTCATCTTGCGCAAGATTAAACGCAATATCGACAATATCACCTTTTTTCAGGTAAGCAAATTCTTCACCTAATTTAAACCCGATCGCATCAAAAACCTTATCATCACCTTTTGGCGATTTCAGCATTAATTTTAAGTGTTTATTTCCATTTCCCACTGTTCGCATATCGACAATTTGCATTTTTCTCAGCAAGAAAACAGGTTCTTTGTTTCCCATTCCAAATGGCTCCATTTTTTTAAGCTGTTCTAGAAAATTCCAATCAATTTGTTTTGCATAAATTTCCAAATCAATCGCAATCCTTGGAACTATTTCTTTATTTTTCATTTCCGCTTCAATAAGTTTCGTCATTTTTTCACAAAAAGGCAAGACATTTTCTCGCGCAAGGCTTACGCCAGATGCTTGAGAATGTCCACCGAATTTTGAAAGCAACTCGGAACAAGATTCGATTTTTTCAATAATATTCACCTCCGGAATACTGCGCAATGAACCGACGAATACCGTTTCCTGCTCTTGAAAAACAACTATCGGTTTTCCGAATTTTTCTGCAACCTTTCCCGCAACAAGCCCTAAGATTCCTACCGGCCAGTGCGAACTTGAAACAAAAATAAAGTGCTTGTCGGAAAAATCACGCACTGCAATTGTCTCAATTTCTTTCATAATTTCCGTGGTAATTTTTTGCCTTTCTTGATTTTTCTTTTCCACATCAAGCGCCATCATTCTTGCATTAATTTGATTTTTTTCCATAATCAATTTATACGAAACACTGGCATGATCCATTCTTCCCGCCGCATTGATTCTTGGCGCAATTTGAAAAGAAATTTTTTGCGTATCAGGAAAATTATCTTCTGAAATTTCTATTTTTCCAACTTTAAACATTTCTTGCAAACCGATTCGTCGAGTTTTAGACAAAACTACCAAGCCATATTTAACTAAAATCCTATTTTCTCCCAAAAGCTGAACGCAATCGGCAACCGTTCCAATTGCCACCAAATCCAACAGCCATTTTAGTTGATCACTTTTTTCCGGCAATATTTTTCGATATAAATTCTGCGCCAGCTTAAACGCCACTCCCACGCCGGCTAAATCGGAAAAGGTGAAACCGGAATTTTCCAAGTGCGGATCAATTACCGCAACAGCGCTAGGAATGATTTCCGGAATATGATGATGATCAGTAATTATTACATCCATTCCCATTTTTTTTGCCAATTCCACCTCCAAAACATTAGTAATTCCCGAATCAACCGTAATAATCAAATTAACACCATCGTTTGCCAAAAATTCAAGCGCTTTTTTGTTCATGCCATAACCTTCCAGCTGACGATCAGGAATATAATAAGTCAAATTAGAAAAACCCAAACTAGACAACGCTTCAAAAAGTAAAGCCGTTGCTGTTACGCCGTCTGCATCATAATCTCCAAAAATCGCAATGCGTTCCTTCTTGCTTTTCGCCAATAAAATCCGCTCTACTGCTTCCGACATACCGGAAATATTTTCTATTCCCGATATTTTTTCATAAGTGGCGTCAAAAAACAATTCTCGCTCTTTTGCGGTGCAAACTCCTCGACTAGAAAGTAGCTCTAAAACAACAAAACCATATTTTTCCAAAGCGGCTTGATCATAATCATTATTCTTTTTTTCCCTTAGCTCCCATTTTTTCAACATCCGTTTTTTATTCATTGCACTTGGGGCAAATTATTCTTGCTTCAAACTCTCTTTTTTCTAAATTCGTCACCCTTAAAACTAAAATTATTTCCTCATTGCATTTTGGACAAGTGAGACCGTCACTCAAATTTAAGTCGCTATTAAAACGAAAAGCGTCAAGCTCAATTTTATTGAGCTTCAAACGATATTCCGAAGCATTAAATAGCGCATTTACCCGAGAAACAACTTCTCTGGGACTAATCATTCCCACCACAAAAAAATTTTTTATTCCCATTTTAATCGCTTTTTCACGATCTTCCTCGCGCCCCATATGCGAGGACATCACAATGGGAATCTCTCTTGTGGCCACATTCTTTCTCAAATTTTCTATTAAGCCAAAACCATCCATTCTTGGCATAATGATGCCGGTGAAAATAACATCGGGAATGTTTTTTGTCGCACTATCAATTCCTTCAATACCATCAACAGCTTCGATAACTTCATAGTTTTCATTTTTAAAAACATCTACATATAGGCTTCTGATATTTTCATCATCATCAACAATCAAAATTTTACGCTTTTTGTTCTCCATTGTTTTTTTATTAAATAATTATTTTTACATCTATTGCCACCGGCTTCTTCCCGTTATTATAAACTAAAAGAGGATTGATATCAAATTCAAAAATTCCCTCCGCTTCATTTGAAAACTCGCCCAAGGCTAAAATAATCCGTGCAATATCGTCCAATCCATAGGATTTTTGTCCTCTTGTTCCATTGAATAAAAATCCCAATTTTCCCGTTTGCAAAACAGTCTTAATTTCTTCACCTGAAAAAGGTGGTATAAAGATTTCAGCAACCTTAAACACTTCTGCATAAATTCCTCCCAAACCGCAAAGAATCGTTGTGCCAAAAGAGGCATCTTTTTTAATTCCTAAAATCAATTCCACATCGCGCTCAAGCATTGTTTGAATGATTAGTTTTGCGCCGGGAAAGTTAGTTCTCATTTTATTGAAAGCCATTTCTAATTCCATTTGATTTTGAATATTTAAAATCAATCCTTGTTTGTCGGTTTTATGCAAAACAGCATCACTATCAACTTTAATCACAACAGGGAAAATATCAATAATCGGCAAACTGCTCGTGGCTTCCAGTTCCAATGTTTTCACTGTTTCAATTCCATATAAATCCATAATTCTTTGGCTCTCGGAGAAATAGAGCGCTTTTCGTTTTTCTTTTTTAGCTTTTTCAATAATCAAGCTAACAGTTTTTTGTCTTTGAAAGTTCACCGTTTGTGTTATGTTTTCCAAAGCATTTTTTTTGAATATACTCCAAGCATAATAATCATCAAGCATTTTGACGGCTTTTTCCGGAAAAGTGAAATTAAACACACCATTGCCTTGCAACTCTTTCACGCCATCTTTGATTTTTTCTCCTCCGATAAATACTGTTATGATTGTTTTTTTGCTTTTCTGTTTAAAATCGGCAATCACTTTTGCAATTTTCTCCACTGGCGTTTGATCTTGAGGAGTCAAAACGCAAATAACCGAACCGATTTCCAAGTCATCTTCAATTATATCCAACACCTCTCTATAACGATCTTCTTTTGCATCACCCAAAAGATCTATTGGATTTTCAACAGAAGATTCTTCCGGTAAAATTTTACGCAATTGCGTTTTTATTTGATCACTTAAATCAGCTAATATCATTTTTTTATCCGAAAAAGCATCCGCAGTAAGCACTCCGGGACCGCCGGCGTTGGTAATAATTGCAACCTTTTCATTTTGGGGAAAATTATTTTGAGAAATAAAAGAAATTAAATTAAAAAAATCCTCTAAATTGCGCGCTCGCAAAATACCACTCTTTCTAAAAGCCACATCCATAATCATATCACTGCCGGCAATTGCTCCCGTGTGTGACGAAATTGCTTTTTGCGATCGCTCAGTTTTTCCGGCTTTCAAAACAATAATCGGCTTTACTCGAGAAACTCGGCTTGCTATTTGCAAAAAATTTTCTCCGTTTTTTATTCCTTCCAAATACATCCCCACAACTTTTGTATTAGAGTCCTTTTCCAAATACTCCAAGATTTCCGTTTCTGTGATTTGCATTTTATTTCCAATTGAAATAATATTGGAAAAACTCAAAGCTCTTTGTTTGGCCAAATCAACCAAGGCCACAGCCAAAGCGCCGGATTGACTGATAAAAGAAATGCTACCGGAATTTGGCATATTGGAAGCAAAGGAAGCGTTTAATTTTATTTCCGGAGCGATAAAACCCAAGCAATTCGGTCCTAAAATATGCAAGGCATTTTCTTTTGCCAAATCTAAAAGCACTTGCTCGCGCGCTTTGCCTTCTTCATTCACTTCCGAAAAACCGGCTGAAATAATTGCATAATTCTTAATTTTTTTTGCATTAGCTTGTATTTCCGAAACAACAAATTTTGCCGGAATGGCAACAATCGCCAAATCGACTTCATCGTCTATATCCTTCAAATTTCGATAGCAACGTTGATCAAAAATCCGATCATATTTCGGATTTACCAAATATACTTTTCCCGCATAGCCTAATTGCAAAATATTTTTAGCAATTACATTGCCGACTTTTCCATCTTCAGGAGATGCACCAACAATCGCAATTGATTGCGGGTTAAATAATTTTTTCAAATTCATAATGATTTGGTTTTAA
Source organism: bacterium (assembly GCA_021777675.1). Taxonomy (GTDB): domain Bacteria; phylum Patescibacteriota; class Minisyncoccia; order Moranbacterales; family UBA2206; genus UBA9630. Next base: position 12,536 of record JAJYDG010000007.1, read on the forward strand.
AATTTTTATCTCATTTCTTATTTAATGTTATATCAAAAAAGCTAAAGAAGCAAAAAAAAACGAGCACGTAGCCCGTTTTTTGTAAAAATACGAAGTTAAAACAAATACACTTCTAGCGCTTCGCCCACTGAGGGGCGCGACGAGCTTTTTTAAGACCGGCCTTCTTTCTTTCAACAATTCTAGAATCGCGCGTCAAGAAACCGCAATCCCGCAAAGTTTTTCTCAAACCTTCATCAAATTCAATCAGGGCACGCGAGATTCCCAATCTGATTGCTTCAGCTTGCGCATTAATCCCCCCACCGGAAACTTTTACCGTTACACTAAATTTATCGTTCTGTCCAGTTAGAATAAAGGGCGATTTTACTACTTCAAAAAAACGTTCCACAGAAAAAAAATCACTACTTTTTTTATCATTGATCAACATCTCGACCGGTTTTTTTGCTGGATAAATTCGCACCTGAGCAACCGCTGTTTTTCTTTTCCCAACGGCATAAAAATATTTCTCTTTTTTTTCTTCTTTTTCCGCAATCACTTCACTTTCACTTGTTACTTGTTTTTTTTCCATATTAAACTTTAGTTACTTGTTCCATTTATTACATGTTTATGCTCACCATCAATATAAATAAGCAATCTTTTCATCATTTTATCACGTAGTTTATTTTTGCAGAGCATTCCATAAACAGCGTCCCTGATCACCTTACGCGAGTCTTTTTCCATTTGCTCTTTTAATTTTGTTGCTGAGATTCCTCCCGGATAACCGGAAAAACGATAATAGACTTTTTTATTTCCCTTTCCATGAGCAATAGAAATGTTATCAGAATTTGTCACCACCACAAAATCGCCTCCGTCGACATTTGGAGCAAAATCAACTTTGTTTTTTCCCCGCAAAATCCTGGCGATTTCTGTTGCCATTCTTCCGGGAGTTTTATCTGTCGCATCAAAAAGATGATATTTTCTAACAATCATATGTTTAATCTACAAATTCAATAATAGCCAGTCGTGCACTATCGCTTTTGCGAGTGGCCAATTTAATTATTCTAGTATATCCACTATTTCTCTTGGAAAATTTATCGGAAAAATCACCCATTAATTTTTGAGTAGCCATTCCGGGAATATATTTTCTAAGATCACGAATAGTATTCATTTTAGATAGGGCCTTTTTGCCTTTTTTGGCCTTGTTTACAAGCCTATCGATTCTATTTTTCAATTCCTTAGCCTTAGCTTCCGTTGTTTCAATTTTTTCTTGCATAATCAAACTTCCAAGCATTGTTCGAAATAACGCTTTGCGCTGATCAGCCTCTCTGCCAAATTCTCTAACTTTATTTTGATGACGCATACTCTTTTAAATTAATTCTCTTTTTTTAGATTTATTCCAAAATCGCCAATGGCTTTCTTGATTTCCTTGATTCCTTTTTCACCCATGCCATCAAGTTCGCCAATCTGAACCTCTGTTAAATTCATAATATCTTCAATGTTTGCTACATTATTCTTCTCTAAAACATTTAATGTTCTGGTAGAAAGTCCTTTCAGGTCAATTACCGCTGTTTTGGCGGCATCATCGTTTTCAATTTCACCACTATTTTTGTTATTATCTGATTTTTCTACTTCCATAGCCACGAGCCCTCCAACAAGACCGATTTCTTCCATTTGAGAAATTTGCTCAACCTCGGAAAGCACAGAAAATTGATTTATTAAAATTTCCACCGCCTTATCGAAAGCTTCTTTAGGAGAAATTGATCCGTCCGTTACAATTTCAAATTTTATTCTTTCAAAATCAGTGCGCTTTCCTACTCGCACATTTTCAACAACATAATTAACTCGACGAATCGGGGTAAAAATTGCATCTAATGCGATTACGCCTACTTCTTTCTTTTCTCTTGTCTGTTGTTCTATTGGAACATAACCTATTCCATTTTCCACTTCCATTTCAATTTCAATTTCTCCCTTGGCATTTGTAATAGTTGCAATGTGCGCATCTTTGGAAACAACTTCAATATCAGATGAGCACTTAATCATTCCTGCAGTAATTGCCTTCTCTCCTTTAGCACTCAAGGTTACCGTAATCGGACCATCTTTAAAAGTTTTAAATCTTACTTGTTTCAAGTTTAAAATTATCTGAATAACATCTTCTAAGACACCAGGAATAGTCGAAAACTCATGTTTGACCCCCTTAATTTTCACGGAAGTGATCGCCGAACCGGGCATAGACGATAAAAGCACTCGCCTTAATGCATTGCCAAGCGTCGTTCCGTAACCGGGATAGCAACCCTCGATTTGAAACTTGCCATTTTTTCCATCATCGGAAATATATTTAGGTTTTTGAGGAAGTGTTATTGATTGCATTTGTTTAATTTATAATTTAATTAAAATTATCGCGAATAGTATTCCACCACCACCTGCGCATCGACATTAATTCCGATATCTTCCTTAAGCGGTAAGCTAGTAACCGTTCCTTGCATCTTTTGAGCATCAAAAGTAACCCAAGCAGGAAAATCTTTTTTATTTTTAAGCCCGAGTTCAATATTTTTAAAATAATTTGATTCTTTTTTGCTATCTCTTATTCCGATCACTTGCCCAATTTTAATTTCGCAAGAAGGAATAGTCATTTTTTTTCCATCAACGCTGATTAATCCATGGTTAACAAGTTGGCGGGCTTGCGCACGAGATGAAGCAAAACCCATTCGATAAACCACATTATCCAGGCGCATTTCCAATCGCAATAAAAGCAGATCTCCCGTAACTCCCTTTTTATGCTTGACATCATCAAAATGTTTTCTGAATTGACGCTCCATTATGCCATAAATGCGTTTTATTTTCTGCTTTGCACTCAATTGAATACCATATTCACTGCGATTTCCGCGAGACATTTTCTTTCCATGAACTCCGGGGATATAAGCTCGCTTAATCATCGCGCACTTAGGCCCATTGCAACGATCACCTTTAAGAAAAAGCTTTTCCATCGCTCTTCGACATTTTCGACATTTTGCTTCTGTATCCCTAGCCATATTCTCTTTCAAATAAATAAATTAATAAAAACTAAACACGCCTTGGTTTTTTTGCTCGGCAACCATTATGCGGAATTGGAGTTGTATCTTTAATCATCGTTATTTCAAAACCATTATTTGCCAATGCTCGGATTGAAGCTTCCCGCCCCGATCCAACTCCGCAAACAAAAACTTCCAACTCCTGAACTCCATATTTTTTTACTTTTTCGGAAACATTGGCAACTACTTGTGTTGCAGCATAAGGAGTTGCTTTTTTCGCTCCCTTGAATCCCAATAATCCGGAAGACGACCAGCCAAGCACCGCACCGGTTTGATCTGAAATATTGATGATTGTGTTATTATAAGAGCATTTTATTGTTGCCCTGCCTTTGGCAATTTGTCTTTTTGCTTTTTTGAATTTCTTTTTTTCCAAAGCAACAATTTCGGTATCAACCGTTTTTTTATCATCCAACTCCTGTTTATTATTTTGTGTGATGTTATTCGTCATAATATGCTTATACGATTAATTTTAAGTTTTTTCCGTCTTGACTCTTCCCGAACCCATCGTTCTGCGCACATTGCCTCTTACAGTACGATTATTTGTCTTTGTTCTTTGACCACGAACAGGAAGACCTTTTTGATGTCTTGTCCCTCTATAGCAACCAATTTCTTTCAGTCTTTTTATATTATCCCGCACTTCCAATTTCAAATCACCTTCAACTTTAACTTTTTTCTCCACAAAACTGCGAATATCGTTCTGTTCTTTTTCAGTCAAATCCTTAACCCTTTTATCCTTATCTATATTCAACTCGCTTAAAATATTATTAGCAACATTTTTTCCCACTCCATAGATATAAGTTAGGGAAATCTCCACTCTTTTATTGTCAGGGATATTTACTCCGGCGATTCTTAACATATTTTTTAATTTAAATTAACCTTGTCTTTGTTTATGCTTCGGGTTAGAGCAAATCACGAAAAGCACGCCCTTGCGCTTTACAGTCTTGCATTTATCACAAATTTTTTTAACTGATGCTCTCACTTTCATAAATTTTTTATTTAAGCCGTTGAACCACTCTTCCCTTGGTTAAATCATAGGGACTCATTTCAATTAAAACTCTATCCCCCGGAATTATACGAATATAATTAACACGCATCTTTCCCGAAATATATGCCAAAATTTCATGTCCACTTGCCAGTTTAACTCTGAAAGTCGCGCTCGGCAAAAGCTCAGTAACTACACCTTCCAATTTAACGATCTCTTTGTCTTGTCCCATAAATTATTTTTATGCAAAATCTTTCGAAACAAAAAAATAGACGGATACCCAAGCGATACCCTCAAAAACAAAGTTTCCAGCGATCCGCTTAGAGCAGAAAATAATCCAAATTCGTGCGTTTAATCATTCCCTCTATTTGAATTCGATATTTAATTTTGCAATGTCTTTGACTATACTAACTAATTTTTTTTTTCTTGTCAATAGCTTGCTCGATAAGGCAGATTCAAAACCTTTTACATTAATCAATTAATTTCTTTTCTCAATCCAATTAGTAATAAATAATCCACCAATAACAAAAACTGATCCTGCAATTTGGATACTCCATTCCAAGGCTACCTTCCAACTATCGGCATGGCTGAAGGCAAAAATAATATAGAAAATTCCAGCCGAAATAAAGATAATCCCGCCAACTATCTCGTGCTTCCAAGAGATTATCAGAACTATCAGGAAAATCAAGGCTAAAATATTATGCAAAAACAGACCGGCAAGTATTTGCCAAAATCCCGATTTTTCATTAAAGACATCCAACGAAAATAATGATAGAAAAATAATAAACACTATTGATAGCATTCTGGGCATCCAAAATATAAATTTATTCGTTTTCTTTGCCATGATTAAATTATAACACAAAAAATAAACCAAGGCAAAGTACGCTTTGACAAATAAATTATTTTTTTGTTATTATGCGAATAATAGTTTTTTAACAATCCAAGGAGGGAATATTATGTTGAAAAGAAGCGTAACATCATCTTATTTCTTATTTTTTGTTGCTATTTCATTTTTTAACATAACCCTCTCTCATGGAGAGGAATATTCCGCCACATACAGTGGCGGTAATTTTAAAATTTTCAATCTCAATGTGGCAGGTATTCATGTTGAGGCTGTTTTTTCAGTTTCTATTGGAAATGAAGGAGAAATATTGTTTTCATTGAAACAAGTAAATGCTCCTTCTGGAATGAAAGAATCCTCTTACGGAGAGGACAATGTGATAACGATACCAACTGTAAATTTGGGTAAAGAGAAAACTTATTGCCTGAAATTACAATACAAACCAGAAATAAGTACAGTTATGACAGTGTTTGTATTAAGCGACTGGTTTGTAAATGAACAATCTGTTTTTGGTGTTGCTTTCAATGCCACTGACGGATTTGGAAATTGGAAGGAAAATTTGCAAGAAACAAGCGAATTTTCCAAGATTGCGATGATAATGAGCAACGGGAATAATCCTACGGAAATTGCTATTGCCGATTCTAAAAAAATAGATCGCGCAACAGAATTAGGGATGAAACCACTAGTTGTTTTATCTAGCATTTTTTTTAATGAAAACTATTCTTTGTATGAAGATTATGAGGAACGTTTTCAAACATACATAAAAAAAATTAAAAATAAAAACGTCATATGGGGAACGTATCTCATTGATGAATATGATTGGATTGCAATCCAACATGGATACAGTCCAAAAAAAATGAGAACAATGGTAAACAAGGCGATTGCACTTGTTAAAAACGTCCTTCCTACTGTTCTCACCATAGGGGTCGCTGCCACTGTCGCTGACGATCTTAAAAAAGAAACGTTACTTGGATTCCCGATTTCGGCTGATTGGTATGCCGAATATGGCTTTCCCAATTTCGACTTAATCGGATTCGATCTATATTGGACTCAATTTCCACTATGTGGATATGCAGACAATTCTTTGGATAATTTTTTCAAAACATGGGAAAAGTATGCGGAAAATTTGAAAGATTTTTTGCATCCAGGACAAAAAACCGTCCTAATCCCAGGAACATACGAAACCGCAGATTCGCCAATTTCAGTCGAGGAGCATTTGCGACTGTTCAGTTTTTACAAAAATAAACAGCTTACAGACCCCAGAGTGGGAGCGGTAATCTGTTTTTTGTGGCCATCCACAAGTGGAATGATCGGCCTTCGCGATCTTTCCACGAAAAAAAAAGAAATTTGGGAAAATTTTTAGGAAAACGGGCTATTTGTTAAATTTAACAAATAGCCCGTTTCTATTGAGTAGTTTTTACACTATAGAAAATTTTTGTCATTCTGCAACACTTTTCGCATCAGACTTCCAATTTCCAATTTCTTATCAAATTCAAAATAATAATGCTTATTGTGTCCGCCATCCGCCACTGCTACTTCGTTTTTATTATTATCTAAAATTTTTTCAATCTTTAATTTAATATTTTCCCGTGGCGTAACTGCTTCCAACTCGTCTTCAATGGAAATATGATTATGCACACGCAAAATATTCAGTTTTCCGCTTGTGCCTTTTACTTCTCCGACAAATTGAAATTTAGCTGGATTGTTTTTATTTTCAAAATTATGCTCTGGCTCGCGTCCCAAAAGAAATCCGGTTGAATATCCCCGATGTGTCAAATTATCCAATTCGATTTTTTGTTTTTTGATGACCATTTTCACTTCTTTTTTTGATATTTTATTTTCAATAGCGTCAAGCACTGCGCGATAAGCGCGCGTTACAATAGCTAAATAATAGGCACTTTTGGCACGTCCTTCGATTTTAAAAGAAGCAACTCCCGCTTCTTGAAGTTTAAAGAGATGTTCGATTAAATTCATGTCATAGCTATTAAAAAAATGCGTGCCATGTCGATCTTCTTCGATGTTCATTATAAATCTTTTTTGCTCATCCGCTATGCTCATTTTTTTTATCTCCCGATATGCCCACCGACACGGTTGCGAACAATCTCCCAAATTGGCGCTACGATCAGTCATCCATTTCGACAAAATGCAACGTCCAGAATAACTCATGCACATCGCACCATGCACAAAATATTCCAGTTCGATATTTTTAACTTGTTTTTTAATTTCTTTAATTTCTGGAAGCGTTACTTCACGCGCAAGAATTATTCTTTTCACACCTTGCGTGCGCCAAAAATCTACTGCCGCAAAATTAGTCGCATTGGCTTGAGTGGAAAGATGAATCTCACATTCAGGCCAATTCTCTTGGATTAGAAGAATTATTCCGGGATCGCTGGCAATAATCGCATCGACTTTTAATTTTTTAAGATATTGGATATGCTGTTCAATTTTTACCAGATGCTTGTTGTGCGCATAAATATTGAGTGTTACATAAATTTTCTTTCTGTGCCTATGGACATAATCCACCGCTTCTTTCAAATCTTTTTTAGAAAAACGATTAATGCGCACGCGAAGCGAAAAATCCGGCACGCCACAATAAACAGCGTCCGCTCCGTAAGCAATTGCTATTTTGAGTTTTTCCAAATCCCCCGCCGGAGCCAAAAGTTCAATCTTTTTCATAGCTATAATCTAAGTTAATTTGCAAAAAAGAGCAAGGCTTCTTTACAACTACAATTTAATTTGCTACAAATAACTATTATCATTTTTGATAATTTTTTGTAAATTAACAATAAAAAAAGGAAGGTGTGTTATGCAAAGAAAAATCATAGGTTTTATCAGTGGTTTTTTTTCTCAAGAAAAAGCTCTGCGATTCGCTTTTTATAATTGCAGAAAAAGATTGGAAAACGCCAACCGAAGAATATTTTTTTTGGAATATCAACTCCGTCAAGCCAACATCGCTTTCGAAAACCTAAAAAAAGAAAAGGATAAAAGCGATCTTGCGTTTATGACGGAAGGGAAGAAAAATATTTCCGCTAAAAGAACACGCTTATTGTTATTGGCACGCAAGCACCATTTACCAAAAATCGCTCCCGGTTTTGGAGGAAAAAAAATAATTTTTTCCAATGATTTTTTGGAAGGATTATTTCAAAGCGGAATATGCGAAAAGCTACTTGAGCGACTAATCATATCGCTCGAAAATTTTTGCAAAAAAGGACTGCTCGCAAGCAATGCCCTTAGTCCTCGACCGCTCAATGGAAAAATCCGCTCCGTTCCGCTTGGCGCAACCATTGTAAACATCACCAACAAATACCGTTTATTTTTTCGAGTAGAAGAAGAAAATGGTATTGTCGTTTTTTATAAACTAAAACGTCGTGAAAGTCATACTTATCGATAATCGCGACAATAGCAGGCATTAAGAAAAACTTAATGCCTGCTTTTCAAATATTTTTTTGCAATTCCCGCATTAAATCCATATAAAACTTCAGATTATGCATCGCGGAAAGTCGCATTGCCAACGGATCTTTCATGACAAAAAGATGTCGCAAATAGGCACGAGTATAATTTTTACACAACTGGCAATCGCAATTTGGATCAATCGATCCAAAATCTTCCCTAAATTTTCCATTGTTGATATTGATTGTTTCATAAGGTTTATTCTTACTTCGTATAAATAATCTCCCATGCCTTCCCTCTCTGGTTGGGATTACACAATCAAACATATCCCAACCACACTGAACAAATTTAACAATGTCCTCTGGCGTTCCTACGCCCAAAGCAAAACGCAAAGCATCCTCCGGAATAAGTTTTGCTGTTTCTTGCACAATATTTTCCATAAAATTTCCATTCGCATCAATATGCCTTGCGCCAAAACCATAACCGTCAAAACCGATTTCGACCAATTTTTCGGCACAATATCTTCGCAAGTCAGCATAGCTTCCACCTTGAATTACTCCAAAAATCAACGGTCGATTTTCTTTGGATATTTTTCTCTTTTTTAGTTGTTTTTCATATTCAATTTTGCAACGCGCAGCCCAAAGAACAGTTCGCTCAACAGCATCTTGAATTTTTTCTTTCGTATAACTGTTTGGTGGCACATCGTCGAGAACCACCATCATATCGACCCCCAAATCAAATTGAATTTGAATTGATTTTTCAGGCGAAATAATATGCGTCGATCCGTCCAGCGGAGATTTAAAAAATACAGCTTCATCAGTAATTTTTCCCATTTTGGGATTTTTATGAATCAAAGAAAAAACTTGATAGCCACCCGAGTCTGAAAGTAGCGGTGAATGCCAATTCATAAACTGATGGATGCCTCCGGCTTTTTTCACCAGTTCTGTTCCTGGTTGCAAATAGAGATGATAGGTATTAACCACCATAGGAGATACTCCGACTGCCAAAAGGTCTTCTCGATCAAGCGATTTCACAAAACCGCGCGTCGCATCAGGCATAAAAAACGGAGTAGCAATTATTCCGCTTTTTGTGGCAAGACTTCCAACTCTTTTCATTTTTGCATTTTGATCCAGCTTGAAGGTCATTTCATCAATTTGTTACTTTATAGTTATCTCCAACACTTCCATCTTCGGAAAGCTTGGTTGTTTTTCCTTTAGCGGTAAATGACAAATTTTCACCGGTAAATGAATCCTTTGCGGAAAAAACAGCCTGGTTGAAAAGCACCGCCTCACTGCCAACTTGATTGATAGATGGTTTGATTTTAATTTGAAAAGAAACTTCCTTTGCCGGCAAAGTTATTCCCGTCCCCGCATTTAATGTTCCCAAGTCCCAAACAATCCCATTCGTTCTTTCATCATAAGAAAGTGGTTCATTTTCAGGATAAATTTTTCCCGTTGCCGTCACTCCGGTTGGCAAAATAATCTCAACCTTGGCATTAGAAATATCATTAGACACATTCATTGCAGATAAATGTATTGTATAAGTCGTTTCATTGCCTACTTTCGGTGGCAGAGGACCGGAATTGGGAATTTTAGCATCATTATAATACCCGTTTGCCGTTAAAATAAGCTTGGAATTTAATTTCATATTAACAACATTACTTGCGATCACCTTGTTACCACTAACAGGAGTCGGTATATCAGGGCTATCAATTTTGGCTAAGCCGGAAACAACAAAATTTTTATCATTAATGCTTGTTATTGGGATAACACTTTTCACTTCAACTGAAAAACTTATCTTGCCACTCTGCCCAGGATTAAGCCTTTTTAATTGACTGTGATCGGAAGCTTTCCATGTAATTGTTTTGTCATTGCCATCATATGATCCCCCATCAATACTCAATAAACTCTCATCCAGAATATTGCTATCTAATTTTTCAGTCACAATTAAATCACTCAACCCGACCGTTCCTTCATTTTTATAATTTATATCGAACTTTAATTTTTCTCCCGCATCAATATTGAGATTATTCAAGCCATTTACCGTTTGAGAAACAACCAATGGAGATGCTGTAATTTTAGTTTGCGCGTTTTCATCATCATAACTCGAAAAAATAGCTCCACTATCCGATCCTATCGAAACTTTAACTAAAGCAAAATTGTTTCTATCTCCATTCAATTTTCCATTTACCACTATTTTTCCTTCTTGTCCGGCTGATAAATTTCCAATATACCAAACATTATTACTCTCGGAAGTTTTTGGATCAGAATTGGAAAAGATAAATCGATCAGGATATTCCGCTTTTATTTTAATATTGGAAAAATCAGTTGTTCCATTGTTTTTATACGCAAAAACATAATTAACCTCATCTCCGGAAGAAACGCTTTGCGGGGCTAATAAATTGATTGTTATCGGAGAAGATGCGATATTGACCGGCAATTGATCGCTCGCTATAAATTGGCTATTTACCGTGGACGGACTATATGAAAAATCGGCGACAATTTTCATTAAACCACCTTTTGGTTTATACGCTTTTCCGGAAAATATTACTGTGCCAGTAGCGTTTCCCTTGATCGTGCCTAAATTAAACGAACCGGAAGTTGTTCCGGCAGAAATAAAATTGGGATTTTCTCCCGGAGCAAAATAATCCGGATAAGTTATTTTGATTGTAACATTTTTCAGATCCGCTCGATTCTTATTCGCATATTTTATTTCATAAGAAACTGGCTTGTCATTTTCAATATTATCCGGTCCGCCAATTGATACGCTCACATTTTGTTGAGCAAAAAAAGATTGCCTGATTTTGTAAAATCCGGCAACAAACGCCAATAGCAAAATAATGCTTCCTAAAACCAACGCGCCGATCTTAAACGCTTTCTTACTTTCAGAGGATAATTTATTTTCTTTATTTTCCCACAAATCTTCAGCGTCAATTTTTTTTTCCACGTCATTGCCGATTGAATTAAATTCGCTTTGCTGATGTTGCAAAATTTCCGCATTCGTTTCTTTTTTATAGAGCTCTTCTCTTATTTTTGAAAGCGACATAAAATATTTTTGAAATCTTTTTTTATCTTCTGCTCTTTATTTTATATTATTTTTGATATTTCATCAAATCATTATATAAGTCCACCCTACTTTGCACTCTTGAGGTAAATTAAAATTATTGGCTTGTAATGGCAATATAAATTGTTTAAGATGGACTGCTTTGTCAAGACAGTAATATTAGTTGAATAAGTTAGCTTTTTAAAAAATTACGAAATTATTTTGAAAAATATATTTGAGCGAGAACTGGATAATCCAGGGATTGGCGCTTCCTCTTATTATTGTAAAATGAAAAATATTCAGCCAGTCCCATTCTTGCTTCAATATATTAACAAAAAATATTTTTGCCAACCCAAGAATCGCGGAAATTAAACACTTAGTAAGCTATAAATTTTTTTAATTATTACAACAGCCGCGACAATTTGCACCGCCAAAATTGTTATTTGGCGCAATGCTTTGCATCATTTTATGCATTGGGCCACGTCTAAGCCAAATATTATCCAATCCGGTCATATCAAGAAGAAAACCTGTGACGATTATTGCCAAAACAAATCCCAAAACCAAAAGTAAAAAATTTTTCTTATACGAAAAATCGAATTGACGCAAAAGCACAATCCCAAAAAATAAAGATAACACCGCTCCCAACGGAATCCATAAAGGAAAACTGGTTAATAGTTCTTCAAAACGAAACTGCCCCATCGGTCCATGAGAACGAATCATAAAACGCATCAAACTGATAATAAAAATAGTTGTTAAGCTGGATGCTACGAGTCCCAAAAAAATAAAAATTGATCCAAAAATAAAATAAATTCTGGGACGCATTTTGATTTGTCCTTTATGTATTTTTTTCAATACAACGTTGGAAATATCTATCGTTTCTTTTGACATATTTTTTTCATTAATAATTTTGCACGGTTAATTCTTGTTGCTACCGTTCCCTGCGGTAATTTTAGAATATCACCAATTTCTTCATAAGATTTTTCTTCAATATAGTATAGCGCCAACGGTTCGGAGTAGGTCAATGGAATTACGGTTAAGCATTTTTCCACCATGAAAACGATTTCTTTTCGCAAAAAATCTTTTTCCAAATTTTCCGCGCTTTCAAAATCAAAAGTGGGAAGCATTGGCAATTCTTTTTGATATTTTTTTAAAACATTAAGCGCCTCATTATGTGCGATGCGATAAATCCAACTAGAAAATTTTTTCTTTAAATTAAATCCATTGAGATTGATAAAGGCTTTGATAAAAGTTTCCTGCACAATATCTTTGGCGCGAAATTCATCTCTAATTAAATTATTAGCATAACGCAAAAGCTTGGATTGGTAGCGCTCCATCAAATAACCAAATAATTCTTGATTGTCTGATCGGACTTTTTTTACAAGCTCCTCATCAGTCATTTTTTCAAAAACACTTTTTTCTTTCTCTTTTTTATCCATAATATGATTATAGCCCAGAAAAAACCAAGCTCCAAAATTAGAGCTTGGTTTTTCATTAAATCGTCTTAGCGGTTTAGGCAAGTCGCCATTCCCCTTCCCCGACCAAAATTGCCACCATTTCCCAGGCCAAGTTCTGCGCGAATTTTTTGCGCTTCAGCTGTCTTGCCCTCTAAAGCTAATTGCTGAGCTTGGGCAAATTTGGAAAAATTATCTTTATTAATAACTTGCATTATGCGACCGCGTCCTTGCATAAGACTTTTCCAAGCATCATAATCATTGTTTTGAAAAGCTTTCAGTATTGCGTCATGTCGCTCGGCGGAATAATTCGGCCCCTTAACATTCAGATCTCCTTGATATGCCTGAGATATGCCCGCCAAGGCTAAGACACCACCCAGAATAATTGTTGAAATCCCCAAAATTAAAGTTGTTTTTTTCATATTATTTATTGTCTATTTTTTATTAAACCAATTAAATTTATCGACCCTTCTAACTTTAATACAACTCAACACTCACTTTTCTTTCATGTATAAAAATTTTTAGTAATTTTGCCCTATTCTAAAAGTTTTGCTAACATAAAACAATAAATTTATTTAGTTTTAATCCCCTAAAAAAATATGTCAAACAAATTTCAAGCCAAAGTTAAAAATTTTATGGACAGAAACAAGTTGAACAGTCCCGTGGAAAACAGGATGCTGGATTTTTTCGATGAAGTTGGCGAAGTTGCAAAAGAAATAAATAAAATGTCCGCTTATGGAACGAAAAAACCAAACTTCAGAAAAGAAATTATTACGGAATTGGGGGATGCTTTTTATTCACTGATAACTATAGCGAATTACTACGAAATTGACTTGGAAAAGTCTCTTGATATGGTTTTGGAAAAATACAAAAAAAGGATCAATCAGGGGGGAACAGCGGGATCGGAAAATGATTAGCTTTTTAGCTTTATTAAATTATTCAACAAAAACCTCTCCTTTTACTTCATGTTGAACTTTTATCCAATATGCCGTTATCACTCCAAACATTGTGATAATTGCAGCCACAAAAAAAACCGTTCCATAAGCCGAAATTTGCGCCTTAAGTGTAATAAGCCCTATTGCTTCTTGTATTATTTTCGGATTATGCGAATTGATTACGCTATATCTTCCAATTTCCATTACCTTACTGTTAGTTACATTTTGCAAAATAGTTCCGAATACCGCCACACCAAAAGCACCGGCAATATTTCTCGCTAAAGCCAAAACAGAGGAAGCTTCTCCCACTTCATTTTGTGGAACAGCCGAAGCGATAATATTAGTTCTTTGCGACATTCCCAAACCTATTCCAAATGCCATTATTCCCAAAGGAATAATTATATCAATCGCGGTTGAACGCGGATCAATAAAAGAAAATAAATACAAACCAATTCCTGCAATAAAAGTGCTGACCATTATCACGTAGCGTGCTTGAAATTTTCCCACCAAGCTTCCTCCCAAAGGAGCGCCAATAACCAAACAAAAGGCCATTGGCACGAAAAGCAATCCGGTTTGCGTAGCATCATAGCCTAAAAATGTTTGAGCAAAAACGGGAATTAAAAAAACCGAACCCATCATTGTCATAAACACTATCACATTATTCAATAGCGCGTTGACAAAAACTTTATTTTTGAAAAATTTCAAATCAATAATCGAATCGCTGTGTCCTCTTTCGATTTTAATAAAAATATAAAAGAAAACGATTGCGCTTAAATAGGTAATCAAACTGCTCAAAGAAAGCCAACCCCAATCCAAACCCTTATCCAAAACAAGCACGATTGAAGTTAGCGCACCCCCTAAAGTGATTGCGCCCCACCAATCAAAAGGGTCTTCTTTTCTTTTAATTTTTGACTCTTGGACAAACTTCATTGCCATGAGCATCCCAATGACACCAACCGGCAAATTGATTAAAAAAACTGAACGCCAACCGAAATTATCAATCAAAGGACCTCCCACTAATGGTCCGAAAACGGAAGCCGCCGCGAAAGAAGATGACCAAAGACCAAGCGCTTGCGCCCTTTCTTTTCCCGGTTTGAATGTTAGCGTTAAAATGGCCATTGCCGTCGGGTAGTCTGCCGACCCGGCAATTGCTTGAATAACCCGAAAAACAATCATTGAACTCAAGTTCCAAGCTAAACCAGCCAACACTGAACCGAAAATAAACAAACTAAAGCCAATTATATATATTTTCTTTTGACCAATTGTATCACCCATTTTTCCCCAAATCGGAACAAAAATCGCATTTGCCAAAATATATGCTGTGGCAATCCAGCCGGCTGAAGAAACAGTAATGCCAAAATCATTAATTATTTTGGGCAATGCCAAATTAACAATAGTCTGATCAAGTCGCCCCAAAAAAGTTCCCACGATTACCGTCAGCAAAATTAACCATTTTAAATTTTTTTCTTTGTCCGTTTTCATTGCGTATAAAAAATTATTTTGTATGAATCCAAACTTTGGCGGACATACCGTTTTTTAATTCGGGATATTTTTTTTCATCAAAACGAATTTTAACATCAAAAATTTTCACTTCCCGCTTATCGGAAATATTAAAAACTACACCAGAATCTCTGGAGGTTTCCGCTATTTCATCAACTACTCCAAAAAATTTTCGACTGCCAAAAGCATCTACGGTAAAAACTGCTTGCTGACCGATAGCAATTCGATTTAAACCTTTATTTTCCTCGACTTGCGCCACCACACGCAAATCTTGCGGATTTATAATTGTCGCAACCGGTTCATTGGGAGAAAAATTTTTCCCCAAAACAGATTCCGCTTGAACGACTAGACCGGGAACAGCAGTTCTGACTATTTCATTACCAACTTGCGCAACCGCAAAACCAGCCGGAACAACATCGCCAACCTTGACAAAAATACTTTTGAGTTCACCGCCATGCTCAGAAGAAAGTGCAATTAACGGAGCGGATATTCCTGATTTTTCAACATAGACTTGATCTTTTACGGTTTGCCAATAAAAGACACTCACTATTCCGGCAATTAAAATAGTGATTGTGGATAAAATAAACAAACCCCTTTTCTTTTCTATAAAACCGTTTTTTAATTCTGCTTTTTCCATAATTTCGCTTTAGTTAATTATTGTTTTGCTTCAATTGTAATAATTGAAGGATTATTCGGATTGAAAACCTCGCCTACTGCCATATCTTGCCTGACAACCACACCGCCAAAAGGAGCTCTAAGCACATATTTATCTAACTGATTTTTTGCAATAGTCAGATTATCATTAGCCTGCAAAATTCTCGCTTGCTGAGAATTAATATTCTCTTTAACTAAAGAAACTTGTGCTTTTTGAATTTTTTTATCATTAGATTTGAAATTTTTTATCTTCAATTCTTGTTCTTTGAGATTTTTTTCTAAAGCTAGAAGATCCGATTGGGCAATATTAATATTAGCTTGCGCTTGAGAATATTGCGCCAAAGCATCGGCATCATCCAATTTCGCCAATATCTCACCTTCATTCACGGTGTCTCCCGCTTTTTTGGAAACAGCAATAATTTTTCCCGCTATCTCAAAATTAAGATCGGCTTTTTTATTTATTATTTCTTTAGTTTTTTCGAAGTTATTTTTTGGATTGGCAATATTTGAAGATATTGGATTTGCTAAGCTATAGTTAATAAAAACCATTGCTCCACAACTAACAACCAACAAAATTACAATGTAAATTATTATTATTTTTTTGCTCATTGTATTATAAAAAAATTTAAATTATTAGACTTCGACCAGCTTAGTTAGAATTCTAATCAGATCTTCCTGCTCAACATCATTCAATTTTTCCAAGCGATTTTTCATATGTATTAGCATTTCTTTGCGACATTTTTCCAATTGCATTTTTCCGTTTTTAGTGATTTCAATTCTAACTATTCGGCGATCTTTGCTATCGGCAATTCGTTTTATCAACTCTGCTTTGGCAAGATTATTGATAAGCACTGTGGCAGAAGGCGGAGTAATTGCCAAAAAATCAGCCAGGTCTTTCATTAATGGTTTTTTTTCCTTTATTTGTTGCAAAGTTGCAAATTGCAAAAAAGAAAAATTTTCACCATTTTGCTTTTTTAAATGTTCATGCGTAATTCGTTTAGTTATAAGAATAAGAGAAACTATTTTTTCTATTTTTTCTTTCATTGTTAATTTTTTTAATTATTAGACTTTCTAAGTATATTCAACCTTTCCCTTTTTGTCAATAGGTTTGTGAAAATTAAAATAATCCGTCTATTAAGCGGATTATTTACCAATAAAAAAACTGTTAAAAAAAAATTATTCCACCACTGCCTTAATCCTTCTTACGCCGGAAGAAGAGCTCTCTTCTTTTTGAATCCTAAATTTTCCCTTTATTTCCGAAGTGTTTTTGATATGTGGTCCTCCGCAAATCTCTTTAGAATAATTACCAATGGAATAAACTTTGACCAGATCACCATATTTATGCCCAAATTCACCCTCCGCTCCGTATTTTTTTGCTTCTTCCGGGGTCATTTCTGCCATCATCACTTCTGTTTTTGATTCAATCGCTTCGTTCACAAAAACCTCCACCGCTTTTTTTTGTTCGTCAGTCATTTTCTCCGAATGAGAAAAATCAAATCGAATTCTTTCACCGTTAATATTTGAGCCTTTTTGATGGACATTTTCACCAAGCACTTTTCGCAATCCCGCCAACATCAAATGTGCGACGGTGTGGAGTTCTGTCGTTTTTTCTTTTGTATCCGAAAGTCCACCCTTAAACATTCCGGCTGAAGCAGTGCGGGAAAGTTCTTGATGTTTTTTAAACTCCTCATTAAATTCGTCTTCGTTGACAATCAAATCTTTTTCTTTTGCCAATTCTTTCGTCAGCTCAATGGGAAATCCATAAGTCTGATAGAGATCAAAAGCAATCTTCCCATTAAACTTTCCGTATTTTTCGAACTCTCTCAGACCATTCTCTAATGTTTTTCTAAACTTTTCTTCTTCTTTTTGCAATTCAAACAGAATCCTGCCTTGCAAAACTTCCGGATAAATTTCACTGTAAATTTCTTGCACAATTTTTGCAATTTCAACTGTGAAATTATTTTTGATATTCAAAATATGCCCCTGGCGAATTGCTCTGCGAATCAATCTTCGCAAGATATATCCCCGTTCTGTGTTTGATGGGTTCACGCCGTCAGCAATAATAAAAACGCTCGCTTTAATGTGATCGGCGATTATTCTGAAAGACTTCTTTCTTTCCTCATATTTTATTTGTGATAATTCCTCAATTTTTTTTATAATTGGCCAAAAAAGTTCCGTACGATAATTATCATCAAATCCATTAAGCGCAGCCAATACTCTTTCCATTCCCATGCCAGTATCAACATTTTGTGCTGTCAATTTTTCATATGCTCCTTTTTCATTTTTATTAAATTCCATAAAAACATCATTCCAAATTTCTACCCACAAATCATTATCATCATTGAAACTGCATGGAACTTTATCCAAATCACCAACCCAATAAAACATTTCGCTGTCCGGTCCGCATGGTCCGGTTATTCCAGCCGGCCCCCACCAATTATTTTTTTTGGGAAGTTTGGCGATTTTTTTCTCCGGCATTCCAATTTTCAACCAAATATTGTATGCCTCATCGTCAAAAGACGCATCAGCATCCCCTTCGAATACAGAACAGGCCAATCTTTTTTTATCAAGCCCTAACCACTCGGAAGAAGTTAAAAATTCCCAACTCCAAGAAATAGCTTCTTTTTTGAAATAATCTCCCAGCGACCAATTCCCCAGCATTTCAAAAAAAGTATGATGAGTCGCATCTCCCACTTCATTGATATCTCCAGTACGAATACATTTTTGCGCATCAGTTAGTCGCTTGCCCAAAGGATGTTTTTCACCCATCAGATAAGGCACAAGCGGATGCATTCCGGAATTAATAAAAAGTGTCGTCGGATCATTTTCCGGCACCAATGAAGCAGAAGGAATGATAGCATGTTCTTTGTTTTTGAAAAAATCAAGATATTTTTGACGGAGTTGTTTGGCAGTAAGCATATTTTCAAAAAAATATTAGATTAATTAAAATCACAACAAATTAAGTTTTTTACGCAAAGTGCGTAACTCATCTTCCTTAGAACGAATTTCTTGCGCCACTTTTGCTAAATAAGTTTTCTTCTTATCCAATTCAACTCGGATCCTTTCTTCATCATGAATCATTTTTCGCACATCATTATCGGTTGTATTTTTCTCATTATTCAGTTTTCTGATATCTGATTCTAAAATCAATATTTCTATTTGGACTCTGCGCTTCTTACTTTCATTGGCCGCCACATTTTGGCTAGCATCAGCCGAATCGGAAACATTTCGCATATACATATATTGCTTATATAAATTTATTTAATTATTCCTCCTCCTAAAACTTCCCTGTTTTTTGTGTAGAATACCGCCGATTGTCCGGGAGAAATAGCTCTTTGCGGATTTTTAAATTCTAGCCAATACTTCTTTTTATTTTTTTCAGTTTTTATTGTAGCATATTCCAAAAAATTACGATAACGTGTTCTGACTGAAATTTCCAGTGGCAATTTCGGACAATCCCCAATCCATGAAACCTGCTTCAGCTTCACTAGAGATCGAAAAAGTGCCAAATCTTGCAAATCATTTGTCACTACGAGTAAATTTTTTTTCATTTTTTTTCCGACAACAAAATATGGTCCGCTTCCGCCAATTTCAACGCCTTTTCTCTGTCCAATAGTATAAAGTGCGAGGCCATGATGTTCTCCTAATATTTTTCCCTTGGTGTCAATAATCACACCTCTTTTCAAATTCGTCTTTTTTTTCAAAAAATCTTCCAATCCGCCATTATGCATAAAACACACATCCTGCGAATCGCTTTTTTTAAAAACCGGCAAATTAAAATCTTCTGCCAAATTGCGCACTGTTTCTTTTTCATAATCACCCAACGGAAAAAATATTCTTGATAACTGCCTCTGCTTTAGGCGATACAGAAAATAGGATTGATCTTTTTTGCTATCAATACCGGGAAAAAGTTTATAGTTTAGTTTCTTGCCATTTTTTATTTTTTTTATCCTGGCATAGTGTCCGGTTGCCACAAGATTTATTTTTAATTCTTTGGCGATTTCCAAGAGTAATTTAAATTTAACATTTTCGTTGCAAAAAATGCAAGGATTGGGCGTATTGCCTTTCGCATATTCATTAACAAAATATCCGATAATTTTTTGCCTAAACAAAGTGCGTGCGTCTTTTATGTGCAATGTAACACCCAAAATTTTACAAATTTTTTTAGCATCACTTAATGCTTTGGCAGTCTTTTTATTATCAGCTGTTAAACGCAAAAAAACCGCCTCTGTAGCGTATCCGGCAGTTTTTAAAAGCGCAAGTGCCACGGCGGAATCAACCCCACCGGAGATTCCCACTAAAACTTTTCTTTGTCCATCTTTTTTTTCAACCATAAATCATTTCATTTTATCTACTTGTTTGGCAGGATTGAATGTTGTGGAATCGGGAGCGGTTTTTATGAGCTTATCTCCAATTGACAAAGCGTTAAAAACAATAAAAAAACCAATGATTAAAATGAAAACAAATAACATTAGTGTGACCACTTTTTTGTCCGTTTCAATTTCAATCATTATTTATATTTCTACTATTATTAATAAGCTTTCTGATCCCTTCCGAGTCAATATTCAGGTTTCTTTTTGGCGCTTTAAATTTTTTCGGTTCAATATTGGCAATTTGATTGAGACTGATTGTTTTTTCACTGGAAATATGCCCCGCTAATTGAAAATTATGCCTATTCCTTTCATTTGTCAAAAGCATTTGTTTTTTTTCTTCATTATCATCAATCGCTTTCTCAGTTTTTGATGCTATTGTTTCTGTTGCTTTTTTCTTATTATCCAAAAAATCACCCATAGAGGCTTTCGCTCTGGCTCTTTGATATTCCCGAAGACAATCCTTGCAAAAAGTTTTACGATTCGGATCCGGCTTGAAAGGAACCATGATTTTTTCTTCACAGGTATCGCAAATAGCTTCAAATAATTCAATTTGTGTTTTCATTTCCGTAGTAATAACTTTTTTTTCAATTTTTAACGGAGTTTCTTTTTTATCCACACTAATTTCGTTTATTTTTGACATTTCTTTCTTTTTTTCCTTTATGGCATCTTCAAAATAACCCATACCGCTCCAACGAGAAATTTTATCTGCCACTTCACTACTCGCCTTTCCATATCTTTCCCTGGAAATAGCTATCGCTTTTTTTTCGTTGGCAATTGTTTCGGAAAGATTGGCTGGCGGCAATGTTCTTGCTGAAAAAGCATCCCCGGCAATCCCATCAATCATTAATTTGAGATAAATTTCATATTTAGACAAATTAACAATATCATTCATCAGAAATATTGGGTTAAATTCTTTCTCTAGGCTTTCAGCATCTTCGGCGCCAACACGAAAAGTAATCATCGTTCCCACATTGCCAAATATTGCATCTTTGACTGTGGAATTTCCATCAAAAACCAATTGATTAATATATTGATGCGCCAAGATCAAGCATAAACGATATTTTCTTGCTTCAGATAAGATATTAGAAAAACTCTCCGTAGCAAAATTTTGAAACTCATCAACATACAGATAAAAATCCTTGCGTTCATCCTCCGGAATATCAACTCGGCTCATTGCCGCCAATTGAATTTTAGTAATAATCATTCCACCCAAAAGACGCATAGCATCTTCACCAATGCGCCCCTTGGAAAGATTAACAATTAAAATTTTTTGATTATCCATAATTTCACGCATATCAATCGTAGACTTAGGTTGACCGATAATGTGGCGCACTAGCGTGTAAGACAAAAATTGTCCAACTTTATTTTGAATTGCCGCTACGGCTTCTTTTCTGAATTTATCATCCCATTTATCGAATTCGTTGATCCAAAACGCCTTCACTACTGGATCGGTAATTTTTGGATAAACTCTCTTGCGAAAATCAGAATCCGACATCATTCGATTCACTCCCAAAAGTGTCGAACCGGGATAATCCAAAAGCGCCAAAATTGCGTTATTAAGAATATACTCCATTCGAGAACTCCAAACATCCGGCCAAATTTTCTTAAACACACCCATCAAACCGGAAGCAACTAAGTTTTTTTTGTCCGGGTCGACCGCTTCCAAAATATTAAACGCCACTGGAAATTCAACATCCGCCGGATTAAAATAAACCAGATCATTAATTCGATTGCTTGGGATAGCTTTAAGCATTTTTTCAGCAAATTCACCATGCGGATCAACAACGCAAAGACCTTTGCCGTTTTGAATATCTTGAATAGCCATATTTTCCAAAAGATTGGATTTTCCCATTCCTGTTTTACCGATAATATACATATGCCGTCTGCGATCATCCTCTTTGATACCAAAAATTCTTTCTTGATTACGAAAATTTGTCTTGGCAAAAAAATTTATTTTACTCATAAGTTTTTAAATTATTCGATAGGCAAATTAGCGGGTGCCGATCCTAATTTGGAACTGACTTGTGTTAACGCCGGAGATTTAACTGTAATATTGGGAAAATGAAACATTGTCGCCAGCTCCTTAGTGGAAAACATTAAATTAAAACCATCCATATTGCGATTGCGATAACGATTGTAAATTTTGCGTTTGCGAAAATCAGCCCGTTTGGCGGCAGAAAAAATTATGCCGGCTGTTTTACTGATTGCTTCAGGCTTAACTCCGTTTAAATGCAAATCATTAAATTGTTTAATCGCCCCGACAAAACCACCAATGTGCGATTTATCGAAGCCGGTCCTTTTGCCAATATAGATCATTCGCATTTTTGTTTTGAAAAAATTTTTGCCCAAATTCTCTTCGACCGCTTTTAAAACGTCTCTTTCCATCGGAGAAAGTCTTGTATCAAGCGGGGCTTCCTCTTTTTTTGTAGCAGCCTTAAATTCCACAGGACCAGAAAGAGCCGGAATAATTTTACTAAAAACATCCACCAGATGACCAAAAACGCTCATTTGTTCAGCAACTGGCTTACCTTTTAGTTTATTCATTAATGTTGCTCCGGCTTTAAAAGATTCCCCCTCCGGAATGGGAACCAGCATATATTGCAACCAGATGTGCTGACCAGGACCCAATGTTCCTAATTGTTCTATCAAAGCCGCCATCGGATCGATCATTTCTCCGGTAATGCTTTCTTCAAATTGATCATAGGTTTTAATTGGATAAAAAAGATCTTTTTGCGTAAAATCAAAATCGGCGCCCCACAAATCCCAATCGCGATTAGGCACAATTTTAGGAAATTTATTGCAATAGTCTTCAACTTCTAAAATTTGCGCTTCGGGAAATTGAGCATAAATTTGCGCTTCAAGTAAATTGCGACTCTTTGACAACAAACGAACATAATAATGCACTCTGCCTTCTTCGCCAACCAATTCAAAACTAAAAGGATCTTGACGGAAAAAACCGTTCAAATAAATATCAAAAGTATTAGGCGTTGTTATGACTCCTGACAAGCCGGTAAAAATCATTTCCATCGGCTTGGGACCGCGCTCTATTTCACGAGGAGGAATAATTTCCAGCATTGTCCATTTATATTTTCCATTAAAAGAATCCTTTGAATAAAAAGCGACGAATTCCATCCAAATAATAGCAAATAAATACCAAAGCGGCCAAACCAAGATTAACCACCAGGCATTAAAAAAAACCAACCCAAAAGTTTTTAATATTTCCCAAAAATTAACCGTGATATCCATTTATTTTTTATATTTTTAGCTTTTTAAAGTTTCGAAATGACTTCTATTTCAAGAATCGCTTCTATTTTAAACTATAAAAAAGTTGTTCGTCTTTTTTGAAAAAATTTTTGTCTTTTAAATTAATTGCAATCGTATCTTCTTTCACTTCTCGCACACTGAGCACTTCTTGCGTAATTTCTTTGCACGACATTGGTCGTCCTTTTTTTTGCAAAATATCAATTATCACATCCCTCACTGTTCCCTTGCGATAGCCCCATTCACTTAATGCATAAATGCCACGTCCGATTAAAATAAAACGCGTGTCTTTAATTAATTCATTGTGAATAGTTTGCGGATGGGTCTTTTTTTCTCCTAGCTTATATTTATCAATCAATTTAACAATTTGTAAAAAATGCAACGGCTTACCCATTTCTTTTAGTATAAGATAAATTTTCTCGCGACTGCCTTTTGGATTTATTTCCGGCCAATTGCGCAATCCCCATTTTTTAAACTGATTGCTTTTGATTCGAAAAGAACTATTTAAATAACTCAGCATTGCCTTTTTCGATAGATCTGAAAAAATAATCGTTAAACTTTGATGAATTTCATCACTAGACAATGTCCGGTTTTTTTCTTGTAATATTTTTTCCGCTTCTATGATAACTTTTTTTGCTCTGTTTAAAGCTTCGGTTGAACTTATCCATGATTTATCCAAGAAACCCTTTTCAAAAACAACTCCAATCTTATGCGAGAAACCAACTAAAAATCTTAACGCACTGGCTTCTTTAGCTGATCTTTTTAAGTTTAAACGCAAAAATATATCGCTCTCTTTGATTATACCATAATTATTTTCAATCACCAAGATTATAGCACTTTCTTCTTTTCTGAGCTCATCCGTTTCATATTTTTTAATAATTTGCTTCTTACTGTCAGCAATAATTTGCCGGATACGCTCCCTTGTTACATTATTGTCTTCTCCGATTTTATCCAATGTTTGAGGCAAAAAATTATCGCCTAGGCCAAATCTTTGTTTGAATATGTTTCGTACGCGCTCCGGAAAATCAGCCAATAACTCAGTTGCCAGAGCAAAGAACCGCTCTTTTTCTTGATTATTCTTTTTTTTCCCTTGAATATGCATTTTATTGCCAGCTGATTATAAACTTAGACTTCCGTTAATACTAATACATATTCAATAGATTTGTCAAGTCAGACCGCTTCTTTCCACAATATTCAATTATTAAATAAATTTGAAATAAAAAAGTGCGGCCAATCCTCCGATATATATAAAAATCTCCGCGATTGAATCTGCGCCAAGATTAAAATAGCGCCTACGTGGTTTGATTAGAAAGGAAAATGCATAAATACTCAGCATAAAAATACCAATAATAGCAAATAAACGATCGCTATTTTCAGCGTAGGATAGCGCCGGTTTTCCCAAAATTAAATCGGCGACAAAAAAAGGCACTAACATAAAAGCGTTCCCGCCCAAAACATCGCTGATTGCCAAGTGATTATCCCCGATGAAAATCGCTTCCAATCCGGTACTTATTTCCGGCAAAGATGTTACTAGCGCCAAAATTGTCGCCGCAAAAATTCCACTGTTTATGCCTATGGCACCAGCCAAAAAATTTCCCGACTCCTCCAGAAAAAAACCGGCAATTAATGTTATGATTGAAGCTACTGCGAACAGGATGATAATGTAAACACTTTTTTTCTCGGCGTAGAATGTTCTGTTTTTTGAAATACGACATTCAGTATGCATTCTTCCCGGATGAGCACCATCTTCCACCTGATTAAATTTTTCAATTTTATGAGATTTATCAATAAGATATAAACCAAAAAACCAGGCCGCCACAATCATTATTGAAAAAGGATTAATTTTAAAAAAGGAAACTCCGGCGGGAACATATGTAGCAATAAGAGCAAAAATAATTAAAATAATCGAAAAAACGGTTTCAAAAAACAATGTTATCGAACCGGCCAAATATGCAAGCGGTCGCTTTCCTTTTACCGCAAAATCAAAAAATACTATAAGCAAAGTTTGAATCGAAATTCCTCCAATTAAATTTCCGATAACTATTGATGTGTGTCCCTTAAGAGCACCGCTGATCGCAACTGCGATATCCGGCAAGCTACCGCTAATACCCAGCAAAATCAGACCACCAAATGCTTCTCCTATTCTAAAGCGACAATCCAGCGCATCAGTCGTTTTCGTAAGAATTATTCCTGAAAACCAAATTGCCATACCGGAAACGGCAAAAATCAACAAGTGAAAAATCATTATATTTCTAAATAGATTAACGATTAAGCTTTTTTTATTTTAGCATAAAAAAATTTAATACCATAATCAATAAATTTTAAAAAAATCATGGCTTTGCTTTTTATTCTATAAACAATATAATAAATGATATCGATTTATTTACTGTTTCATAGTTTCTTCATAAACAAGAAAGATAATAAAAAAATATGAAAGAAAAATTGAAATTATTTTTCAAGATAATTTTAACTCTACTTATACTTAGCGTACTTGCTTTTTCTGTTTTTCATTTTCCTAATCCGATTCGCGAAAAATTGATGCAAGACAAACGTTTTTCAAAGCTAGACACGGACATTAATTACCGCATTCACCGTTATTACATAAAACTGGTTCCTGACAATGCGCAAGGGGTTGGTCCAGGCAATACCCAGCTCACAGTAAAAGACAACGAACATTTTTCTTTTGCAGTTTTTGGCGATACGCAGATGTTCGATTTTCCGCAGACAAACAACACATTTCAGCAAGCAGTGGAGAGTCTTAAAAAATTTCACGTAAGCGCTGTTCTGTCAACCGGAGATTTAATCAACCGCTGTGATAACAATTCCGGATGCGCCGATTATAAATTATGGAAGAATATAATGCTGCCTTTTATGCCGATAACTTATGAAGTTATGGGAAACCATGATCATTTTGCCGATACGCTCTCTGAAACTCTTTGGCAAAAATACTTTAATTTGCCTACTAACGGTCCGGATGGATACAAAGAATTGACTTATTCTTTTAATTTAGGAAATTCTCATTTTATCATTCTCGATTCAGAAAAAAAACCTGGCACAATTGATCTCACTCAAAGAAATTGGTTGGAAAATGATTTACAAAAAAATACGGCAGAAAATACTTTTGTTTTTTTTCATGAACCGGCTTTCCCTGCAAGTTATAAAGTAAGACAAAGCTTAGACAGACACAGCGAAGAAAGAAACACTTTTTGGTCAATTATTGATAAATACAATGTTACAGCGGTTTTTAACGGACATGAACACGCTTTTTCTATGGAAAAAATTGATTCATCTGTTTTTCCTTCCGCAACTCACAGCATTAATCAAATCATTATCGGTGATACCGATGCTGATGAAAGACATGATGCCAATCCGCTTCCATTGGCAAAATATTACATAGGGCATAAACATCATTTTATTATTGTAGATGTGAATGGTAAAAATATAATTATAAAATTATATTCCACCGATGGAACTTTAATTGACACTTTTAATCTTTCTTAGCCAAAAAAAAATTAAGTTGCTGCAAATTATTTTTTATAGACATAGAAAAAATCTTTATCATAACCGTTTAAATAGCCATCGGTTCCATCGTGCAATTCTTTTGTTAGCGGAGTGGAAACATATTTTCCTTGGGAAAATTGATCAAAAATATTGAATCTAACCCAGATTGGATTGATGTCTAATTGAATAGCATTAACTGCTCCAGCCGATTTAAGCGCAATAGCCAAAGTATTGGGAGTGAGATTATTACCCGCCGCAAAAATTAAATTGCCTTTTTTAGTCAATCCAATTCCGGAACGATATGTATAGATATCCACTGTTCCGGCCGCCAATCGTCCCCACAATATTCGACTGCGAGGATTTGTAACTGTAATTTCTCCGTTACTTATTAACATAGGACAATTTTGACGAATAAAATTTATATTCCCTCCCAGCTCTTGTCCCTGATAATCAACTATTTTTAATGTTCCATCTTTATAAGCAATAAAAGTTCCCAAATCATTTTTAAGTGGCAAATAAGTTTTATCGCCAACAATCATCCCATATTGCCCATCTTTATATTGAAATCCGCCATCAAATGCCGCAACCAAGTTCCCGCTATCCACAATTTCTTTTGGCACTTTTCCCGGCCCTGGTTTTCCAATCGGACCGGCTGGTTGTTTTATGCCGGCAACACTGCCGATTCCAAGAACGCTCATATCCAATTGCACCAATGTAGTAATTGAATATGCTCGCTCTTGATCGCTACGCACAAAAGTATAAGCCATTACTTCTTTATCGGGAAATGCTTTAAGTGGCCAATCTCGCCAAATGCCTTCATTTTGGACATCTTCAAAATTATTAAGCTTTGGTATTGGTGACAAATCAAGATTACTTCCTGAAACATTATTCAGGCCACCGGAATCCTCAAATTGAGGCGCCTTAATTGAATTTTGGTTTGAAGTAAGACGCTGGATTCCATCGGAAGCATTAAAAAAAATCC
>JAJYDG010000008.1 GCA_021777675.1 bacterium
TCTGCTTTTTTTGATTTTAAAGCAAATATTTTTGTTAATTTAATTAAGTTATTATAGATTGAATAAAATATTTCCAGATAATAAGCACGAGTAAGAGGAAACAAGCAAGAAGGCACAACGATTCTTGAAATCAAAAAAATAGCCACATCCACAACAAAAAAACAAAAGCGCTAAAAAATAATTCAAGACCATTTTAACTGCTTCACTGTAATGATTATATCACACTATTATACATAAATCCACAATCCTGTCAACTAGTACATAAAAAATTATACAAAAAAACAGCTAAAAATAGCCAAAAAAATAAATATTTTGATAGAACACTTGACAGAGAAAAAGAATAGTGTAAAATTAAATTAGCACTCAATACTAACGAGTGCTAAAAGAAAAAAATTAACCCCTTAAATTGATATGGAAGAAAGATTACAAAAAATATTGTCTTTCATAATTGAAGAGTATACTGCTTCGGCCGTTCCTGTTGGATCAAAAGTGCTTTCTGAAAAATACATAAAAGATCTTAGTCCGGCAACAATCAGAAACGATATGGCAGAACTGGAAAAGGATGGTTACCTCTATCAACCGCATACCAGCGCCGGACGCATTCCAACAGACAAAGGTTATCGCTATTTCGTTTCAGAAATTATGCCCGCACAAGAACTAAGCCTATCGGAGCAAAAAAAAATGCAAGCGGAACTTTTGAAATTAAAAGCACAAAATATCAGGCTTTCCCGCTCCACAGCAAAATTATTATCATCGCTTAGCGGTAGCTTGGCAGTAACGGGAATAGAAAAAGAATTTTATGATTTTGGCATAAAAGAATTATTGGATAATCCGGAGTTTAGAGAAATTGATGAGTTTTGCAAGGTGGCCGAAGCACTGGACTATATCGACGAGAATATTGATACTCTTTTACAAAAAATCAAAGTGGGAGAAACAAAAATTTTTATTGGCAAAGAAAATCCGATAAAAGGCATTTCCAATTGTTCGATGATCGTTTCACCCTACGAAACAATCAGTGGTGAAAAAGGATTGCTTGCGATAATTGGTCCCAAAAGAATGAAATATGCCAAAAATAAATCATTAATGGAGTATATGAAAAAAATTTTAAGTTCGAGTGTGTTAATTTTAATTATTATAAATTTTATTTAAAAGCATGAAAGAAGAAAAAACAAAAATTATTGATGATGCCGAAATAAACAACACGGAAGAACCAAGAGAAGGCTCTGAGGAAATAAAAGATAAGGAGCAGGAATATTTGCTAGGTTGGCGCAGATGTCTTGCTGATTTTGAAAACTACAAAAAACGACAACAAGAAAATCAAAAAAACATCGATAGCTACATCAAAGAAGATTTGATTCTACAGATAATCCCCGTAATTGATAATTTTCGTAGCGCTACGGAACATATTCCGGACAAACAAAAAGAAGTCGCTTGGATCGTAGGAATAATGCATATTCAAAAACAGTTGGAAAACATTTTAAAAGAAAATGGCGTAGCAGAAATAGAAGTTAAAACAGGAGATGAATTTGATCCGAATTTTCATGAAGCTATTGCCAATAATGAAAAACAGGATTCGACAAATAAAATTAAGAAGGTAATTTTACGAGGTTACCGGCTCGGAGAAAAAATAATTCGTCCGGCGCGAGTAATCGTAGAATAATCTGTAAAAAATTAAAATTGAAAGGAGGTGAATAATATGAACAGAGGAATTATTCATTGGTCTCCCATGCGAGATCTTAACAGATTTTTTGAAGACGAAATGTTCGAAGGAGCAGATTTTGTTCCAGCGGTGGATGTTTATCAAGACAAAGATAATGTTATTGTCGAAACACCATTAGCCGGAGTTAATCCTGAAAACGTTGATATTTCGGTTGAAAATGATGTGTTGACTATTTCCGGCTCAACCGAAGAGAAAAAAGAAGTGAAGCGAGAAGATTATTACAGAAAAGAAGTGCGCTCCGGTTCGTTTTCTCGTTCGATAATCTTACCAATGGCGGTAAAATCGGACAAGGCGGAAGCTCATTCATCCAAAGGAATGCTTAAAATTATTATTCCTAAAGCAGATGAGGTGAAGCCGAAAAAGATTTCAGTTAAAATCAAATAGTGTGGCTAACCCTTAGGCCGACAAATTTGTTTGTCGGCCACTAGGGAAAGTGACAACCCTGATAATTTAAAATTTAATTAAAACCATTAACAACAAGTTCGTTTGCGCATTTTTAATAAAAAGTTCGCAAACGCCACTTAAAAAAAATATGGCAAAAATACTAGGAATTGATCTGGGAACAACCAATTCCGCAATGTCTGTAATTGAAGGAGGAACTCCTTCAATTATCGAAAATAAAGAAGGTAATCGCACAACACCATCAATGGTGGCAATCTCCAAATCAGGTGAAAGACTTGTCGGGCTTCTCGCCAAAAGACAAGCCGTTACCAATTCGGGAAATACGCTTTTTTCTATTAAGCGTTTGATTGGAAGAAAATTTGAGGATGAAGAAGTGCAAAGAGATTTGAAACTTTTACCCTACAAGATAATAAAATCCGGAAACGGTGTTAAAGTTATTATGGGAGATAAAGAGTATACTCCGCAAGAAATTTCCGCGATGATTCTTTCCAAATTAAAAGCTGATGCGGAAGAAAAGCTGGGCGAGAAAATTACTGAAGCGGTAATTACCGTCCCCGCCTATTTTGATGATGCGCAAAGAAAAGCCACCAAAGAAGCCGGTGAAATTGCCGGTCTCAATGTTCGTCGCATTATCAACGAACCGACAGCGGCGGCATTGGCTTATGGTTTCAATAAGAAAAAAGATGAAAAGATTGCCGTTTATGATCTTGGTGGAGGAACTTTTGATATTTCCATTTTGGAAGTTTCCGAGGATACCGTGGAAGTAAAATCAACTAACGGTGATACGCACCTTGGCGGAGATGATTTCGATCAATTGATTATCAAATGGATTATCGATGAATTCAGAAAACAAGAAGCGATTGATCTCTCCAAGGATCCATTAGCTCTGCAACGCATTAAGGAGTCAGCCGAAAAAGCCAAAATTGAACTCTCCACTTCACAAGAAACGGAAATCAATCAACCATTCATTACTACCGATGCAAATGGACCGAAACATTTAGTCTTGAAATTAACCAGAGCAAAATTGGAAGAATTAGTTGGAGATTTGGTGCAAAAAACATTAGAACCAACCAAAAAAGCTCTTTCTGATGCCAAATTCAGCATTTCCGACATTAATGAAGTCGTTTTAGTCGGAGGAATGACCAGAATGCCACTCGTGCTTTCCACTGTTGAAAAATTCTTTGGCAAAAAACCGAACATTTCCGTCAATCCCGATGAAGTTGTCGCGCTTGGCGCTGCAATTCAAGGTGGTGTTTTGCAAGGAGATGTAAAAGATGTATTGCTTCTCGATGTCACTCCCCTAACCTTTGGAATTGAAACAATGGGTGGCGTACGCACTCCGCTTATCGAAAGAAATACAACAATTCCCACTTCAAAATCACAAGTTTTTTCTACAGCGGCAGATAATCAACCAAGCGTAGAAATACATGTTTTGCAAGGAGAACGAGAAATGGCCACGGACAATAAAACACTTGGTAGATTTATTCTCGATGGCATTCCACCTGCGCCACGCGGAATTCCTCAAATTGAAGTAACTTTCGATATTGACGCTAATGGAATTTTAAATGTCAAAGCAAAAGATAAAGCAACAAACAGAGAGCAATCCATTCGCATTGAAGCTTCCACCGGACTTTCCAAGGAGGAAATCGAAAAGATGAAAAAAGATGCAGAAATTCACGCAGAAGAGGACAAAAAAAAGAAAGAAGCGATTGAAGCAAAAAATATGGCCGATACATTAGTTTATACAACCGAAAAAGCTTTACGTGATGCCGGAGATAAAATTACAGCCGATGAAAAAAAACCGGTTGAAGAAAAAATTGAGGCGCTAAAGAAAGTAAAGGATGGCGATGATTCCCAAGCAATCAAAAAGGCTACGGAAGAACTTTCTCAAGAGGCACAGAAAATTGGCGAAAAACTCTACAAAGCCACTCAAGAAGCGCAAGCGACGCAGACCCCTCCAAATGAAGAAAAACCCAAAGAAGAAGTAAGGGATGCGGAAACAAAAGATGAGGCAAAAAAAGAATAACACTAATTTAATCGCAAAAGAGTCCCGTTTTTTACGGGACTCTTTTTTTACTTAAAAGAAAAAAATCGAAATCTATTTTGTCAATTCGCTATCAATTACGGATTTTAATTGATCAGCTGAAATTGTTCCGCTTTGAAGTTGATTATTAACAAAAACACTTGGCGTTTCGGAAATAGCAAAGCTATCTGCTTCTTTTTTATCCGCATCAATTTTAGTTTGATATTTTTTATCTACCAAACATTGATTAAATTTAGCAGCATCCAATCCCAATGTCTTGGCATATTCCTTGAATTTTGGCAAATCATCCTTAGTCGACCATATTGTTTGATTAGCATAAAGCTTATCGGCATATTCCCAAAACTTATTTTGCTCTAAAGCGCAACCGGCAGCCAATGCGGCATCATTAGCTTGAGTGTGAATATCCATTGGTAAAAACTTATAATCAAACAATACTTTATCTTGATAATTTTTCATAATATCACGCAAAGCCGGTTGAAATAATTTGCAATAAGGACACTGAAAATCAGAAAAGATAACCACCTTTACTTTCGCATTATTAGCGCCAAAAATAGCATCCCCCTCATTGATTTTTGGCAATTCAATATATTTTCCGACCGGAATTCCGACATCCTGCGTGCGTAATGCTAATTGGCTATCTTTTTCATCAAAAAGCGTTCCGGCTTGACTATAAAAATCAGTTTGTTTCACTTCTGATCCAAACACAAAAGCTGGCAATGTTTTAATGGAAAATTTTTGAATCAGTTGCTTGCCCTCTTCTGAATTATAATTAATTTTTTCAGTTGACAATGTTGGTAATATTCTTTTTAGCCAAACTAAAATTTCATCCACTTTGCAGTTTTCACAACTATCATCATTAATTACATCCACACTTACCGCCGGATCGCCATAGGCCACCCAAGTTTTTTTATCAGCCTCAAAAATATCACTTTGGTTCAATTTTTTTGCCGAAAATCCATCCCGCCTGATTAATTGTGAAAAATCAACAAAAAGACTACCCAGAAACATTCCTAAAAGTAAAATGACAATGGAAATTAAATTCTTAGTTTTATTTTTTATTTTTTTTCCATTGACAATCTTTTCTTCTTCTGTCGTTTGAATGTTTTTTTCCATTTCCATAAATTTAACCTTATTTATTGTGCAAATCAATTTTGCGCTTGATTATTTTGCTCAACAGGAGTACCTTGACCATTTTTTTCATTTCCGCTTGCTTCGGAATTATTTTGATTTTGCGACACCGCATTTCTCGCTTGCATCAAATCCATTTGCATTTTATTGATATTATAATCTTGGGAATCAATTTTCATTAAATAATCGTTATAACCAATCGTTATTTTTTTCAATGCTTCAGTTTTAAGCACAATACCAATTAAAAACCCCAAAATAAAAATCATTCCCAGATTTATGATAAAATTCTTTTTACTATCTTTTTCAACTTCTTTTTCCATGCGCTTTTTTAAAAATTTTTTTTACCAAAAACCTTTTTTAGTTTAGCATAACCAAAAAAAGCCACAACTTGCGCTTTTTGTATTTTATTGTATATTTTTTATTCAATCTTTTCGCAATGCCTCCATTGGACTGAGTTTGGATGCGGCGCGCGCCGGATAATAACCAAAAATTATGCCCGTCAAAAAAGAAAAACCTACCGCTAAAAATATAGCATTGGCGCTAACGGATAAATTTATCGAATAACCGAAAGAATTAGAAAAATAAGACAACGCTAAAAGCAATAAATATCCCAACATGATTCCAATTATTCCGCCAAAAAAAGTAATAAAAATTGCCTCCCACAAAAATTGACGCAAAATATTTTTTGCTTTGGCGCCTACCGCTTTGCGCAATCCAATTTCAAAAGTACGCTCCGCCACTGCCACATACATTATGTTCATAATTCCAACCCCCCCAACTAGAAGCGAGATGGAAGTCAGCGCCAAAAGCAAAATATTGATTGTATTGAACACGCTATTTATTGTATTTTGCGCATCCTTAATCGACATAACACCGAAATCGTCTTTATTGGGATCGGTTATTTTGTGTAATTTTCTCATTTCGAAAATAATATTGGCAGTTGTTTCATCAATAGCATTTTGATCACTTACTCGCAACCCAATCATTCGAACATAATTTATGCCTAAAATCTTTTTTTGCAATGTTCTCACCGGAACATAAATAATTTCGTCAAAATTAAAAAATCCCACCGTTCCTCTTTTCGCCAGCACACCGATTACTCGGTATTTTTGGTCTTTTATTTTAATCTCTTTGCCAATTGGATCGACTCCGCCAAAAAAAGCGTCGTTAATATCCGAACCGATTACAGCCACCTGAGCTAAACCGCGGTCATCCGCTTCGGAATAAAAAGAACCTTCTTTTAAGCCAAAATTAGCATCCACTGTCGGCAGTTGCGCTCCGGCGCCAAAAAGCATAACTTGTTTGTTAAAATTTTGGTAACTAACTAATTCTTGGTCAATTGAAGCCGCATAATAACTTTTAATATTTGGTAATTTTCCTAATGCGTCCGCATCAGAAAGAGTGAGAGTGGTAATTTGAATTCCCGTTGCCTGCCCGACGGCATTGGAAGTTGATGTTTGCTTTGTAGCGGGGACTTTAACTTCCACTTGAATTAAATCTGTGCCAAAACTGTTTACTTGCTTTAAGATATATTCTTTCACTCCTTGCCCTAATGCGCTTACTAAAATAACCGCCAATACACCAATAACCACACCGATTAATGTCAAAACTGTTCGCCCCAAATTGGCGCGCAGATTATTAATTGCTAATTTAATTGAAATAATTAACTCTGTTAACATGCTGATTTATTATTTATTCATAACGTAATGCCTCCATTGGAGAAATTTTTGCAGCTTTAAGCGCCGGATAGATTCCAAAAACCAATCCGATGAAAATAGAAACGGATGTAGCAAGAATTATCGCACTTCCCGTAATCATAAATTGCCAAGAATAGCCAAGTTGATTGATGATTATTGCAGCTAAAAAGGAAACTGCTATACCAATAATTATACCAAGAATTCCACCGATTAGCGTTATAAAAATCGCCTCGACTAAAAATTGAGAAATGATGTGCGAATTTCTGGCACCAATCGCTTTGCGCAATCCCACTTCGCGAACACGCTGATGAACAGAAATCAGCATAATATTCATAATTCCCACACCTCCGACAATCAAAGAAATCGCCGCTACCGCAGCCAAAAAATATTTTAAGATATTTGTTATTGTTGTAAGTACATCAAGAGCTTGAGCGCTATTTCTAATGGAAAAATCATCACTGGCGTCACTTTTTATTTTATGTTGTCCGCGAAGAGTTATTTCAATATCCGAAACAGCTTTATCCATATTATTCTTATCATCAATCTTAATCCGCATAAAATTCAAATAATCAATTCCCAGAAGTAATTTTTGTCCGGTGAACAGCGGAACAAAAATCATGTCATCATTATTGGAAAACCCCACCGATCCTCTTTCAGTCAATACTCCTATAACTGTTAAGCTAATATTTTTCAGTGAAATCGTTTTGCCAATCGAATCTTCATTGGGAAAAAGATCTTTTGCTCTGTTAAAACCCAAAACAGCCGTTCGTGACATATTAGTATCATCTTCTTTGGCGAAAAATCTACCTTCTTTTAATTTTATATCCTCAACATTTATCAAGCTAGCCGTTACACCTTGAAAACTGGTCTGAAAAGAACCATTTTTGTTTTTTACTGTTGCCGATCCTGTCACATAGGCCGATGCGTCAACTGCATCAGGCACATTTCTTTTTTCCAAAACAGCCTTTAAATCAGCATATTTCAAGGTTGTCGTTACCACTCCCAATGCGGAGGCTGGCGGTCCTTTTTGATCAGAAGCTCCCGGTAAAACTCCAATTAAGTTAGAACCAATTCCTGATACTTGATCCAGAATTAATTTTTGAGCACTAGCACCAATCGCCATCACAATAATTACAGAAGCGATTCCGATAATAATGCCCAGAATTGTTAAAAATGAACGGAATTTTACCGCCATTAAGTTTTTATAAGCTATTTTGATTGAATTGGTAAGTATCATTTTGTTATTTCAAAAGCTCGTCTTCACTTTCGGCTATCTTCCTATCCCTAACTAAATCATCAGCAATAATTGCCCCGTCTTTCATATATAAAATTCTTTTGGCATGTTGTGCTGTATAAGTTTCATGTGTTACTAAAATTACCGTATGCCCGGCATCATTCAATTTTTGTAAAATTCTCATTACTTGCAGTCCCGATTTAGAATCCAAATTACCGGTCGGCTCATCAGCAAAAATAACTTCCGGATCATTAACCAATGCTCGCGCAATCGCTACTCGCTGTTTTTCTCCGCCGGATAATTGATTGGAAAAATATCCTAAACGATGTTCCATTCCAACAGCATGCAAGGCGGAATTTACCCGTTCTTGATTATTTTTCAAATATTTATTGCTATATAAAAGTGGCAATTCGACATTTTCAAAAACAGTTGTGCGAGAAAGTAAATTAAAAGATTGAAAAATGAAGCCGATTTTTTTATTGCGAATTTCCGCTAACTGATCATCTAAAAATTCAGAAACATCCAGCCCTTCAAAAAAATATCTTCCTTCACTGGCACGATCCAAGAAACCTAAAATTTGCATCAATGTCGATTTTCCCGATCCGCTTGGACCCATAATGGAAATAAACTCTCCTTTTTCGACAGAGAAAGAAACACCGCACAACGCTTGAGTCTCTACTCCGTCATTGGCATATATTTTGCGCAAGTTTTCTACGGTGATTAACATTTGGTTTGACATAAAAAAAATTATAAACTATATTTACGGCAAGTTAGTTCTTTTTAGAATAAACGCAATAAATAAAAAGGGAGGGCGTTATTTATGGTAAGAGAACATATTTTAGTTTCAAATTTATTACCAACGGCTTGCAACGATTGTCTTCGTCCTCGTGTTTTTCCCAGATGGGATAATCTTTGCGGAGGATTGTATCCCTTGCAACCAAAGAAAGACGGTTGCGTTTATTTCATACCGGCTGTTTGCGATTGTTGCGAAAAGTCGGGGAAAAAATGTTCAAATAAGGATGAGCAGAAAATTAATGGCTGTGGAGAATTTAAGCCAAAAATTCCTTATCGGTCAGAGGCAATTCGCATACTCGACTGAACAGAAAGCATATTTTGCAAAATGGTAAGCTATCTGCAAAATATGCTTTTTACTTGCTCAAAAATGCCTAGTTATTTTTTGTAAATGTGACAACCTCCACTCCTTCACTTAATCCGCTTTTTACTTCAACAAGACTGTTATCCCCCTCCAATCCTGTTTCGATTTTTCTTTTTTCAATATTTGCCGATCCGTCTGAATTATATGATCTTAAAACCTGAACGAATTTATCCGTACCGGAAGTTTCCACTGCTCGAGCCGGAATAACCAAAATATTTTTTTGTTCCGCTGTATGCACATCAATATCCGTACTCATTCCATCTTTCAATCGCGGATCTTGATTATCCAGACTCAATTTAATTCCATAATAAACCACATCCTGAATAACTGTTGAAGCCG
Organism: bacterium; assembly: GCA_021777675.1. GTDB lineage: Bacteria > Patescibacteriota > Minisyncoccia > Moranbacterales > UBA2206 > UBA9630. Next base: position 9,721 of record JAJYDG010000008.1, read on the forward strand.
GATCTATTTCAGAAACCTTAGCAGATAATTTATCTTCACTCGGAAAAGCATCTAGGGATAAATTCGCCTTTTGTTCAAGTTTTATTTTCACAATATCCGATTCAGGAACATTGGCAGACACCTCCAAATCCGTTCCTTGAAAAAGTGAAAGCACCGCCGTTCCGGCAATTTCCGTTTCTCCCGGATCAAAATTTCTTTTTCCAATAGTGGCGTCTATCGGTGAATAGATTTTTGTTTCATCTATATTTTTTTTAATTTCCGCCACAACCGCGGTATATTTATCAATCACCGATCTTTGCGCATCGCGTTGATCCAGCGTGAAATCATTGTGCCTTCTTTTCATATTATCCAAAGTTTCTTTTTGTGCTTCCAAATCAGCTTGCGCTTGTTTGAGATTTTGTTCCAATGCTTCGGAGTCTAGTTGCGCCAATAACTGATTTTTTTTAACAATATCTCCGACAGAAACAAAAACATCTTTCAGCGTTCCTGTTGTTTTGAAGGATAAATCTATTTCATTAGGTGAAGTAATTTTTCCGGAAACTGAAACTGTTTGTGCTAAATTTTGCCTCGCTACTTTTTCCGTCGTATATTCGACTTTACTTTTTTTATTTTTAGAAAAATAAAAAAATCCGCCAAAAACAAGCACCAAGATTATCCCGACCCAAAGAAACTTTTTCTTTTTTATCATAAAAATATTTTCTAAATTAAACTTCTTTGTTTCATTTGCGCATCCAATGCCTCATTGGCTAGAGCATCCGCAATTGTATTTTTTTCTCTAGGTATATGATAGAACTTAATTTCTCTAAAATCAAGCATTAAATTCCAAATTTCCAAAAAACTTTTTTGAATATGTGACTCTTTTAACTTATATTCATGATTAAGCTGACGAACAACCAGTTCGCTATCCAGATAACATTCAATGGCATATTCTTTTATTTTATTTTTTCCCAATATTTGCTTAAGTTTGGTCAATCCATAAATAAGCGCAGTATATTCCGCTTCATTATTGGTTTTTTCTCCAATATATTCTCCATATTTTTTTCCTAAAGACTCAATCCAAACACCAATTCCTGCCGGACCCGGATTACCTCGCGATCCGCCGTCAGTAAACATTTTAATTTTTTCTGTTTCTGCCATATTTTTAAGAATTCTTTAATGTTAATAGTTCTTTTGGTTTATCAAATAAATAATCCGGGTGATTTTTTTCTAACATTTTTCTCGAATTAAAGCCCCAGCTTACAGCCGCAATTCGCATATTCGCTTCTCTGGAAGCATCAATATCGCGACTTTCATCACCGACATATATAGCTTCACTCGAATCAAAATGATATTCTTTCAATATTTTCTTTAAAATTTTTGCTTTACCGAATAAATTTCTTTCGCTATGAATAAAAGTAAAAACGTCAATTTTATTATTTTTCATAAATTGCTCCAATATTTCCTTTCGCGTAGAACTTAAAACACCCAAAACGAAACCGTTTTTTTTCAATTCTTGCAAGGTTGGAATCATCTCCGCGACTGGACTGACTTGAGAAATTTTTTGCGCAAATTTTTTTTGGATCTTTCTTGCCAAAAAAAATAGTTTCCATTTGGAAATTTTTAATTGAAAAATAATTTCTCGCATCGGAAGATCTCTCGCTTTTTCAATTTGATCAGCGGAAAAAACACCAAGACATTCCGCTTTTCCAAGCTCATTCACTATTTCAATTAATGTCAAAAAAGAATCAGCAATTGTTCCATCGAAATCAAAAATGATAATTTTAGTTTTTAAATTTGGCATAAAAAAATAAATTGGCTTTTTCAAATTATAGCACATTCTAAAATTTTTAAGCCATCAACCAATAAAATTATTTCTCCAAAAGCTCAACTCCTTTAATATTGATATCATTAATCGGTCGATCGGAAGATGTGGTTGCCACATTTTCAATTTTTAATGCAATATCCATTCCTGAAACAACTTGACCAAAAATCGTATAACTTGGAGGCAATTGCGCTTGCGGACTTGCGGTTACAATAAAAAATTGGCTTCCATTAGTATCTGGCCCCGCATTCGCCATTGCCAACACGCCTTGCTTATATTTTTCCGTTCCGGTTAATTCATCTTTAAATTCATAACCCGGACCACCTGTTCCCCAGCGATTTTTCATTGTTTCATCCTTGGAAAGCGGATCTCCGGCTTGAATCATAAACCCTTTAATCACTCTATGGAATTTTATTCCGGCATAAAAACCGCTATTTGCCAATTGCAAAAAATTAGTAACCGCCAATGGCGCATTTGTTCCGGAAAATTGAACTTTAATATCGCCCATATCGGTTTTAATTAACGCAAACGGATATTTTTTAATCAACTCTTGATTGACCACTGGCGTCTTATTTGCTGATTCCATATTATTATTTGATAAATTATTATTACTAACATCTGTGTTTGTGCCTAATGATTTGCCTTGACTTGATCCTGTGTTAACACTACTTGCATTATTCATAACGAGACCGCTACTCAATCCTGATCCGGTCGAAACATCATTGCCACCCGAGCAAGCTGAAAGAAAAAACAAAAGAAAAAACAACCCGACAATTGAAGTATTTTTTTTAATTTGCATATTTTTATAACATTATCAAGTTACAATAAAATTATACATAATACTCACAAACTTAACAATAGCTTCTTAAGATATTTTTTGAATATAGATATTGGATTTACAAAAGATACTTACGTATATGTTCCTTATTCGCAAGCCAATATTTGAATAGTTTTACAAATGATTCATCAACAGGATTTTCGGCAAATGGGTTATTAACGAAAATACAATCTTCACCAATATTTTTTGGGTGATTCAAAACTGATTTATCAGAAAATAATACTCCGCTAACAAAACTAAAATCTTCATTAAGAAAATAATTTACCGGAACGGATTCATTATTTGCTTTATCAATTTTATCTCTGCGTGAAAAATTAGTTGCATAAGTTTCGATAAGTTGGTGATGAAAACCAAACAATGCCTTCAAAACATTCGGCATGCTTGGATCTTCAGCATACGACAGATCACCAGTATTTACAGCAATAACAAAAGGCATTTTTGAATCAAACCATTTTTTACTTTTCCAATTTTCATATTGATCCAATGCCTTATTTTTTATAGATCCCGTAATTCGCAAAATCATTTTATCAACAGGCACATCTTGAGCGCAGATTTCTTCGGGCGTTGTAGCAACAAACATTTCGGGAACTGAATCAGGTTTGGCGGGGTCGCCTTTTGTTGGTGCAACGCACTCAATATAGGCGATATTATCAATTAAAAAATCCGGTCCTTCATTTTGTGATCGTATTGTCAGTTTCTTTTCTAAAAGGACATTGCCAACATACATTTCCCATGATCTCTGGTGAAAATTGGTTCGGATTTGATTTAAAAAATGTCTATCGGCATATGGTTTATACTTTTCCCATAATTTATCAAATTTCTCTCGTCTTTCTTTGCAACAACCACTTGCAATAAAGTATGAATCATATTTTGAATATACTTGTTTTACCTTTTCCAATTCCTCATTTGTTTCTATAATAGGAAGCTCAACTGCAAAAATAGTGTTGGACATACTTTTTTAATTTTATTTCCCCGATTTTCTTCTATTACATTCTTTGCATAACATCTGACAATTTTTATCTGTTGTTTTTCCTCCCTTATGCCGAGGAGTTATGGCCAATCCGTACTAAACTAAACCAGTACCTAAAGCAGTATTTTGAAAAAACCTTGATTTGGCGTAAAATACTGGCACAGTAATCCAAAAAACTATGCCAACAAAAACCCGCCCACATTCATCCCTAGACCCCTCCTGCGGACGGGAAACCAGCCGAAGCAGGGCAAATCCAAACCCCAGAAAATTGTTTCGCCCTGCCGACCCCATTTCTACTCCTATTTTCAATCCCGAACATTGGCGGAGAGATAGGGATTCGAACCCTAGGTACTCATATGAGCACACCTGATTTCGAGTCAGGCCCATTCGACCACTCTGGCATCTCTCCTGAAAAATATCGTGGACTTAGCGAGAATCGAACTCGCGTTTCCGCAATGCGAATGCGGCGTATTACCACTGTACGATAAGCCCGTTGCAACCGCCACTTTTCACTAAAATAATAATAACAAGACACTGCACATTTGGCAAACAAAAAAGCGCGACCAAGCTCATGTGTCCAAATAAAAAATACTATCTTAAAAAAAGATTATTTAGAAAATATTTTTAATTTTTCCACTGCATCCCGCCAAGCTGTCGCAGCAAATTTTCCCAACGGACAAAAAGTGGTATTTTCCAATGTCCACAATATATCTTCCACTGCTATCTTGTCTCTATCAGAAATTTCTCCATCTCTTAGGCGCTGAGCGATTTCATTAAGACGAAAAGTGCCTTCTCGACAAGGTACGCATTTTCCACAGGATTCACGACGAAAAAAACCCGCCCAAGATAATAATAAGTCATAAATATTGGCATTTTTATCAACAACCAAAACCGCTCCCGAACCGGAAACTGGCACATTCAGTTCTTCTTTTAGAAATAACCTTCCCGACGCTCCTCCGACTTGAGCAAACCAAAAATCCTTGCCATCCAATATCCCGCCTCCTAAATTTTCAATTGCCTCTTTAATTGTTGTTTTTATCGATGCTTCAAATACGCCCCGCTTTTTCACCGCGCCTCCTAAAATAAATAGCTTCGTTGAGCAGTTGGCATATCTTTTTCCACCGTTAAGAACTATCCAAGGAATATTAGCAATTGTTTCCGCGTTATTCACTACCGTAGGCATTCCAAGAAGTCCCGATTCCGCAGGATATGGCGGACGCAATTTCGGTTCCCCGCGATTGCCTTCAATTGAATTGATTAAGGCAGTCTCTTCCCCGCAAATATACGCTCCTGCTCCGGAAAAAATTTCCAATTGCAAAGAATAATCCGAATCTAATATTTTTTCACCCAAAAATCCATTTTCTTGCGCTTGTTTAATTGCTTGCGCTAAAATATTGTTCGCTTTTTCATAATTTCCATTAAGATAGATATAGCTTTTTTTTGCGCCGACAACAAGAGCGGAAACAATTATTCCCTCCAAAAGCAAATGCGGATTATTTTCTGCCAAAGTACGATCTTTATATACCCCCGGTTCCGATTCATCCAGATTGCAAATAAAGTACTTCTCTTTTTTTTCTTGCGACATCACCATTTCCCATTTCATTCCGGTCGGAAAACCCGCCCCACCTCGCCCGGAAAGTTTGGAAAATTTAATTTCTTCTAAAATTTTTTCCCTATTCGATTTCTTAATAAATTTTTTAAGCGCGCTATATCCTCCAACAGCCAAATAATCCCTGATTTTCAATGGATCAATTTCGCTCCAATGTTTTGTTAGTATTTTTTCAATTTTATTTTCAAACATATTCATTTAAAATTTCATGCATCCTGCTTGTTGTAACTTTTTCAAAGATTTTTCCATTTATAACCATAATGGGACCTTGCGCACACATTCCAAAGCAACTGACAATTTCCAAGCTGATTTTTGGATTGAATTTATCTCCCGATTTTATTCTAAAGTAATTTTCAATTTCCGAAACGATTTTATTTGCTCCTCCCAAAACACAATCCGCTCCCGAACAAACTTTAATCACTAAATCGGCTGCTTTTTCCAGATTAATCAAATCATAAAAACTGGCAGTTTCATAAATCTGAGAAAGAGGCAAAGAAAAATATTCCGCTGTTTTTTTCGCATTATCTTTTGAAATGTAACCAAAATTAGCGTTAATTTCTTTTAACGCTAAAAGCAAATTATTTTTTTGAGGATCGAATTCCAATAAAATCTTCTCCGCAGTTGCACTTTTTAGCATTTTAATTTTAATTTAGATCTTATCATTACTTCCGAATAGCAAGATCTTCTTCTTGACACTGTCCTTTACTGCTTCGCGTGCTTGACCTAAAATATCACGCATATCAAATCCCGGATCTTTATCATTATGAAAAATATTACTAAGAGCATTTACGAAAGCCATACGAGTATTAGTATCAATATTAAAACAACTTATACCCTTTTTTACCGCCTCGCTGGCCTTGCCATCTTCCCAATCCGATGCCCCATGCATAATCAATGGAACATCCACTATTTCTCTGATTTTTTCCAGCCTATCCCAATCGGGAATCTCTCTTTCTCGAAAAAAACCATGCGCATTACCAACAGCAACCGCCAAAGCATCAATTCCCGTTCCATCTACGAATTGTTTTGCCTCAAGAGGATCTGTCATATATTTATCCCAATCAACATCCATCATTTTATGCTCGCTTAAATAAGGAACATTACCCAATTCTCCCTGAACAGATACGCCTCTTTCATGGCAAAAATCAACCACTTTTTTTGTTATTTCAATATTATCAGAAAAATTTTTGCGAGAACCGTCATACATCACAGAAGTAAATCCCGCTGTAACAACACGCTGAACAATTTCAAAACTATGTCCGTGATCAAGATGAATTCCGATGGGAATTTCTGATGCATAAAACTCCGCTTCATTTTTAATTAGGTTAAAAATTCCTCTTAATCCCGCATATTCCAATGTTTTTTCGGAAACCTGAATAATAATTGGCGAATGCAATTCCTTGGCTGCCCGCACAATTCCTTGTGTGGTTTCCAAGTTGACAGTATTAAAAGCCCCGACGGCATAACCGCCCTCTTTAGCTTTAATTAAAATTTCCTTAACTGACGTAATCATAGTTTTTTAAAATTTAATTTTTATTTCTTTACTGGAACTATCGCCTTTGTCGTAGCGGCAACTTTATCACTAGCTTTTTGTGTAATTGTTATTAAATTAGCCTCTTTTGTGTCTTGATTATATTGTGCGTCAACTGAATCATTCAATCGAACATCGGCAATTTGCCCAATTGTTGGTTGAGCATTTTTGCTTATCGACAACATTATCGGAGTAGAACCATTAATACCTATTACTACATCGCCTTGTACTGTAGCAATCGTCATTGTTTTTTCGGCAATCTCTTTTACCGAGCCAGTAACTTTGATTATTTTTACATTGCTACTATTTTTCACATTAAACATATTATTATCATTTTTTGACTGTGAAGAAACTGGCGAATTGATATTTTTTTTATTATTTATAATTTTTATCGCAACCAAAAAAATCGTAGCAATTAAAATAACTGCAACAACCATGGTTGTTAATATTTTTCGTTTATTCATATTTTTATTATTTTTTTATTTATATTATCTAATTGTATTTTCATTATACACTATTTTATTTTTTTTTGCGAAACCTAAATCATTATTTTATTGCATCGGTAATTCAATAATAAATCTCGAGCCTTTATCTTTTCCTCCCGATTCAACCCAAACTTTTCCGCCGTTTCCTTCAATCATTTTTCTTCCTACAAAAAGTCCCAGTCCAGTTCCTCCGGTATTAAGACGATTAATATCTTTTCCGCGAGAAAATTTTTCAAAAAGATAAGGCATTTCTTCTTTAGGAACGCCAATCCCCGTATCGGAAACAGTTATTCTGACATGTTTTCCGGAAAGACAATTTGGTTCATTTTTGTCACACAAGGCGACCACCAAAGAAACACCTCCTCTCGGAGTATACTTTATGGCATTATCAAGCAAATTAGAAATTACTTCTTTGACTTTCCCTCCATCAATCCGAAGCTCTGGAAGATCAATATTTGATTTTTTATAATCCAAATAAAGGCCTTGATTTTTAGCCTTGGGATAAAGCGTATCAACCACCTCCCTGCAAAGATCCTCTATTTTGACATTAGAAAATTCATATTCCAAACGACCGGACTCGATACGAGAAACATTAAGCAAATCTTCAATCAAATTAACCATTCTTTCATTGCTATCAAAAGTTTTTTGCAAAGCGATTCTTTGCTCTGGATTAACCTCTCCATAAGACCCCTCTATAAGCATTGAAAGATAACCTTTTATTCCTGTTACCGGCGTTCGCAATTGATGAGATGCCATAGAAATAAATTCCGTCTTGGCGCTGTCTAGTACTTTTAATTTATCATTGGCAATCGCCAAAAAATCAGCCATCTTTTGCAGTTGCTCTTTGCGTTCATTGATTTCTTTGTTCGCTATTTCCAATTCTTCTTTTTGTTTTACTTCTTTTTTAGCCGAACGCACCAGAATCCAGCCAAAAACCATTGCAATAAAAAGCGTAATAGCTGTAAGAATTTTATTAGTATCGTTGCGAATGAAAGCAAATTGGGAAGCAATGAGTATTACCAGAGAAACAACCAGGACCTGCGTAGCAATAAGTCTTATATTAAAAGCTTTATATTTAACAATCAAATAAGCCAAAAAGCCCATAAAAATTGGCATGCCAAAATATCCATATTGAGACACCACCCAATTATCAGTAAAGCTACCAATAATATTACCAGAAGAAAAAGCCAGAAGAAAAATTAAAATTCCAGCAGTAAATAATAATATCTGTTTTTTTTCATACTTATCAGTTGTTTTTATATATCTAGATATAGCCAATATGAAAATCCAACAAGCAAACAAAATCTCAATAGCATAAGAAAAATAGAGCGCAACAGGACCCTCAATTGCTGTACAATCTGCAATATTGACCCCCACCAAATTATACTTACTTGGAATTACTATTGAAAATGAAGCTATTATTAATACCAATATAGTTTTTTTAAATAATGATATGTCTTTTTTATCAAAAAACACATATGTCAGATATAAACTTCCGGCATAAATCAAAATCTCAACCAAAATCGTAAGCGACCAAAAAAGCATTACTGTTTGGGGATTGTTAGTCGCAAAAAGCATGAGACTAAACGCTCCCCAAACAAAAAAACAAGTTGAAATAAAAAGTAATAATTTTGCGGCCAAATCATTTTTTTTATTTAAAAAAATAAATAAACCAAGAAACATAGAAACTATCATGCCGGGAATAAGCGCGTAATACAAAATTTGAGGAACATTGCTGGAAAATATCAAATACTTTGCAGGCGCCCAAGGACAAAAAATTGTTTCCATACTTTTAATTTTAAACTGTTCTTACTTTTATTTTTTTATTTTATCAATTTTTTCTTGCAAAAAAGGCTGAAAATAGCCTCTATATTTTTTTTGCAATTCTGGCAATTTCCAATCTTCATCTGTAATAATCCCGCGACATTTTTTTTTGCCACACAAACACCTCATTTTGAATGGTTCTTCGCTATCTATTTTGCAAAGTGTCATTGCATAATCAAATGTCAGCTCCTCCCCTTTTTTTATATCTCGCATGGAAACCAATGAAAGCTGTCCTCTTTGACCAAGATTGGGCTCACAGCTATGATTAAACCGGCAATCATCCTCAATCTCGCATTTTTTTTTAATACCCATAAAAAAATTTTCTTCTACTTGAAAAGAAAGATATTCTAAATTTTTTGGCAACTTTTTACACTCCGCCCATGTCATTATATAGCCTCCGGCAATCGCTACTATTTCACCTTTTTTAATTGCTTCTTTAGCAAAAACGCCTTTATCGTATTTATTCGTATCCCTCACTTCTGCTTTTTCCGACACCCAAGAATAAGTTCTTTTCATGGTTATTTTGTTACAAATTTTATAATTAAATTATTTTTTATTCTTAACACTAAAAGATATTTTCCAAATCATTTTAATTTATTATCTTTTTCTGAAATCAAATCCTATTATTATTCTATCTCTATATTATTATTAAATCAATAGTTTTTAATAAATTGAGAAAGGTCGTCTTGGCGGTCAATAGTATTCCCCCAAGACGACTACGCTATCGAACACAATTCACAACAAAATTAACTGCGACATTAATCTGTTGCGTTGGAAAACTTATCAAAACAACCGCGCTGATAATTGTCATGATGCTGACCAATTTTATCAATATATGATCATTTTGATCGGCGCATACTTCCCGAATTATTTGGCGCTGATTTTTTTTCCAAAAAAATATAGTAACGCCAAGTATCCATGAAATAAACAACGCAAATACCGGTTGCAAGCAATAGACTGTAGAAACATAATACGGCTCAGTCATTGATATCGCCAACTCTTGAGTAAAAGCACCCAAAAGCTCAAGTGTTTCCATTAGAAAAAAAACTAAAAAAAATCTCTTAGACAAGGAGAAAAGACTTTCTCTTTTTGAAGATATTCTAATAGTGGCAAAAAACCACCCTGTCATAAAACACCCAATTAGAAAAACACAGAAAATTGGAATAAATTGAGCAATCTCATAGACATAACTTTCAATAATCACACTAATTGAAAGAAAACTAGCGGCAAGAAGCATTGAAACTGCTTTTTTGTTTACAATCTGCGTGATTGACAAATCTTGACCACGTAAATAGAGTAACATTGCCCCGCTAAAGGCAAGAAAAATTCCCAACCAATGATATGGTGTCAACGCTTTACCTAAAAATACAACGGACAAAACTGGAACAATAATCGAAGTTAAATTAAAAATTGATTCAATAAAAACAACATCCGCTTTTTTTCCAGTCATTACTGCCCGAAAATAAAAATAACTAGACAATGAATATGTTATCCCGCCTAAAAATGCCAACCCCACAAATATTGGATCAGTTATTGAAATCTGATCCAAGAGAGATTTTTGATTATTAATCTGACACCAAGCGATTAGAAAAGGAATTGCAATAAGTTTGAACATACAACTAATTGCCGCACCATCTAGCTCATCTTCATATATTCCTTTCGAGAAATGCACATCAACTATATTAACAAATGCGTTAGAAAAAGGAGCAACGATTGCCACATATAACCACTGCGGAACAAAGACTTGCATATTCTCTTCCTCCTTATCAAAGTTTAAATTGTAAAGAACTAACCTTTTATATTAAAAAGGAATAGAAAGATTGAAACTTAATTTCAATCTTCCATAGCCCGACTTAATCTTATTTTTTTAATTTATTCTTTTCTTCAAAGATAAGACTTAAATTATGCTTTTTTCTATTCTTCCAATTACCTTTATGATAAGCATAACTTGCAAGTAAAGGCAAAACTGAAGTAGCCTCCGCATACACCATTTGCTCAAAATTAGTTTCAACTTTTCCCCAAGAGCTAGCTTCTTTCAGCGTTGAGCTGGAACAAGCACCATCACGAACATCTGCCACAGTTATTTGAATAGCATATTTATGCATTGGCACATTTTTTCCTAATATTTCAGCACAAACAACAGTATCTTGAACAAAATTTTTAGGCGCTCCTCCACCAATCATCAAGAGTCCGCTTGTTTTTGCTTGCATTTTAATTTTAGTTAACTCCCGAAAATCTTTCACAGAATCAATGGACATATGCTCATCCGGATTATTTACCTGATGCACAACTAGACCAAATCCTGCACTGCTATCAGAAAAAGCCGGACAAAAAATGGGAACATTATGTTCATAGGCAACTTGGACCAGTGAATCTTTCTTTTTTGCGTGTTTTGTCAGATATTTTCCCATTTCTTGAATGAATTCCCTTGATGAATATGGTCTATGCTCCAATTGATCGGCAATTTTTCGAATAGCAATGTCACAAACTTGCAATTCTTCTTCGTCAATGAAAGTATCATAAATTCTATCAACATACACCGATCTAAGATTTTTATCATCCACAAAAGGTGTCCCCTTGTAATGACTGAAACCAAGAGCTTCAAAAAAATCCATATCAACAATACTAGCACCTGTTGCCACAATTGCATCAATCATATTGTTTTTAACCATATCCACATATATTTGCATACATCCTGCAGCACTGGTGCTTCCGGCTAAAGTTAAAATATTCACACAATCTTTTTCTTTGAGCATAAGATTAAAAATTTCACTTGCCCTTCCAAGATCACGAGCAGTAAAAGACATCTTTTTCATTGCTTCAATAATATCCACTGAATTAATCTTTTTGATATCTATATGCTTAATTTTCTCTTTTAGTAAATCCGTTTTTTTCATATTATTTTGCTTATTTAATAAATAAAAATCTCGTTTTTAGATAATATTTTTTCACTAAGGAACATTATCTACGGGATATCGCGTGCCTCTTCTAACAAAATTAGTTTCAGTATCTTTTAGACCGAATATTTTCACAAAGTAATCTTCCACAAATTTGATATTCATTCCATTTTTACATGTATAAGCATCAATGCTCACAAATCTTCTTTTGGGAAAAGTATGAATACTGATATGACTTTCTGCAATCACCACAAATCCACTCCAACCTCCCGGATCTTTAATGTCATTTGATTTAGCAAAATAAATTTTCGGTTCGGACAATTTACGCATTCCCAAGAGTACAGGAAGCTCATTAAGACATTTCAAAACCAATTTTTTGTTATTTAGCTTTTCGCAATTTCCTTGATATCCATCAAGCATAAAATGCTCACCAAAATTACAAATAATTTTTTTCATTTCTTTTTGCTTAAACTTTTAATTATTAAAAAATAACCTGTCAGCTTAGCACAAAACAAATAGAATATCAACACCCCGCACATATCAGATTATTAAACAAAAAAAACGCCCGAATGGACGCTTTAAACAATATTCAATTTGAAACTAAATTCAAATGATAACTATTCATCAGCATAGTTGACAGCCCAAAAAATATCTGACCTGGTTTTTTCCTAAATATTTGCATACAGTTTTTTCAACTTCCTTTTTCTATTTTTCTATGATTGTATTGTAGCGAGAAAATTAAAAAAAATCAAGCCAATGTATGAGTCCACCCAACTTTGCACTCTATGGATAAATTAAAATTATTAATTTGCAATAACATTATGAACTGTTTTTCAGAAAGTTCTCCAAAGGTTCAACCTTCAAATACTTTCGGATAAAATATGCCAGTAAGCTTATACGGCCAGTTCAACAAAGAATTGTGGGTAATATTTTTTTAAGATTTCTTTTGCTTTCAGGGCTTCTTTTTTTGTTTTAAAGATTCCAAAAACTGTTGGACCCTTTCCGCTAATCGAAGCGCCCATTGCACCAAAAGCTATTAGCGCTTTTTCTAATATTTCCAAATTGGAATATTTCTTTTTCGCCACGACTGAAAAATCATTATAAAGACAACCGCTGAATTTTTCCAAATTAGAAATATTATTTATAAACTCTCTGGTTATATTTTTTCTTTTAGTCTCATGCATAAAAAACAAATACTGATCCAATTCACCATAAGCCCAAGGAGTAGGAATTTCTCCCGCAGGATTGATTATTAAAACATTAAACTTGAAAGAATTTTTAATTGGCTTTATTTTTTCACCCATTCCGGAAATGCTGGCAAGTTTTGACTGAGAAATAAAAAAAGGAATATCTTTTCCTACCTCACTGACAATCTTGATTAATTTTTTTTCAGACAGGCTATTCTTAAAATATTCATTCAATGCCAAAGCTACTACTGCGCCATTCGAACTTCCCCCGCCCATACCCGAAGCCAATGGAATATTTTTTTTAATTTTTATCTTAAGTCCTACGTGCCTGCCTGTTTTTTTAAAAAATTGTTCTGCAATTTTCCAACAAATATTTTTTTGATTCAACGGCACATTCGGATTATTGCAGACTATTTCTATTCCGGCGCAACTTTCGTCAAAAAATAATTCAATTTCATCAAAAATATTTTCCGTTTTCAACATCACTGTACGAATTTCATGAAAACCATTGGGCATTTTTTTTACCACTTCTAACACCAAATTTATTTTAGCTACCGATTTTAATTTAATTTTTTTCATCTTTAATCAGGCTGATAATTACAAATACTTGAATCCCCTCACCCCTTCCAAAAGCGGTTAATTCATCTCCCGATGTGGCATTTATTCCGATATTATTTTTATCCAATTTTAATATTTTCACAAGATTGTCTTTTAATTTATCTTCGAGTGGCAAAATTCTCGGCTTTTTCGCTTCCATTGATATACCCAAATTATTAATAATATAATTATTTTCTTTTAGGTGCGACAGAGCTATCTTTAAATATTCCGCACTATCAACAATACCATTTTTGCACATTTCATCAGCATAAACAGAAAAATTAGTTCTGCCCAGCGCCTGCTCAATAGCAGCACAAATTGCGTGAATAAACACATCCCCATCGGAATTCCCTTCGAGACCACTCTCATTTTCAATTTCAACTCCTCCCAATACCAGCTTTCTCGTGGCATCATTTGAAAAACGATGGGAATCTTGTCCGAATCCAACTCGAAACATACATTTAAATTTTTTTTATAATTATTTTTGCCAACTCCAAGTCAAGCGGTGTTGTAAGTTTGAAATTATTTTTTCCCGCCTCAACTATTTTTATTTTTTTACCAATTCTTTCAACCAAACTCACGTCATCTGTTCCTAAAAAATTATCAAGCTTGGCTTTCTCGAAAACTTTTTTGGCCAAAGAAAATGTAATTGCCTGCGGAGTTTGCATATTCCACAATTTCGCCCTGTCTAAAACACGAATAGACATTCCGTGCGCATCAACTTCTCTAATTGTATCTCTTGTTCGATGAGCAACGGCACAAGCACCACTTTTTCTTGCTCCCAAACCGCACATATAAATATCATTTTCACTTACAAAAGGATTGGCTCCATTATGAAAAAATAAGATTAGATTGCTTTTATCCTTTTCTTTGAAATAGCTATTTACAAATTCAACTCCGGCATAACTGGAATCTTGCCGCTCTTTTCCTCCCGGAATCACTCCCAAGATCTTTTTGAATCGATATTTTTTGATAATTTTCTCAAAGACACTTTGTTCTTTTTCTCCCACAATTAAAACTATGCCTCCAATATTCTTAGAATTTTCAAATGCTTTAAGAGCATAAAAAATAATCGGCTTTCCCCCAAGCTCAATGAGCGTTTTATTTTTTCCTACCTCCATTCTTTTGCCAATCCCTGAAGCAAGAATTATTCCGATATTCATAGATTTGTTATTTTATTGAAATATTTTTATATTAGGCATAAAATTACAATTTCTCTTCATTTTTACTCATTGCCAGAAGTCGCATTCAAACACTTAGTATCATCCGGCGCACATACTCCAGCGTCCGATCCGTCAGTCGTCGTTTTATCTACTGGTGGGTTCTCTTTGGTGTATTCCATCGGATCACTACATTCCACTTTTTGTTCTGTCTTAGTTTTTTCATCACAAAAAATGTATTGGCAATTCGGTTCATTATCTTCACAAACCAAAGCCTTGCAATTTTTATCTGCCGGATTACAAGAAGGAATATGCGACGCGTTTCTTTCGACTAAAATATAATACCAAATGTCTTTTTCTCGATCACCTGTACATTTTTCGCCATCCACATTTGAAGCCGGGTCACATTTCCAAACAAAACATTTTTGAGTATAAGGATCGCAATCAGTCTGCGCTTTAATAAGATAATTTTTCGCAATCGCAGTGCGATAAAAAGTAGCAAACACCGATCCAACAATCAACAAACCGAGAGCAATGAAAAATATTTTTGATTTTTTGTCCATTTTTTTATTTTAAAATTAATTAACAAAAAAACGCACAATGGCGTTTTTAAAAAATTATCAGTTGAAATTATAACTATTCACCAGCATAGCTAGTAACGATTCAAATATTAACCATATTTTGTTTTGATTTTTTCTAAAAAATCGCATATTTATCATTTTTTAATTATATCTTCGCCATACACGCCCTTGAGCAATTCAAAATCTTTTTTACTTTTAAGCAATAACTCGAGATTCTTTTTTTCAATTGATTTAAAAATTTCATTTCCCAATTTATCATCAAGCATTTTTTCATAATATTGAGTAAATGCCGCATAATCTTTTATAAAACAATTTCCCGCAGCGCCCCTGCCTCCTTTGTGGACTGGTTGAGTATATGTCGGTCCATTATCAGGATCCATGGCAATTGCCTCTCTGATTTTTTCCCAATTAGCACCCGCTTTTGTAGCTACATCAAACAATAGGTTATAAAAAATAATTCTTATATAGCCAACGCAATTTCTGGCATATTTAATGAATTCAGCTTCAGTGGCGGAACAAATCGTATTATAAGGAGCCTTTGCGGAAAAAGACAAAAATTCTTCTGCTCGAGAGCGATATTCAATATTATCCTTGGGAATTCCTACAATATTTCGCTTTGGATGTGTTGTATCATGATTGGCAGTCGCCTCTGTTAAAAATTCAGGTGAATGCATAACAAAAATATCCGGATTTTCAGCTTGAATTGAACTTGTCGTTCCCGGTACCACAGTAGACTTGATAATAGCTGTCTTACCCTTTCCTACTAATTTAACCGCCTTTCTCACAATCGAATCATCAAATCCATTGGGTGTTGTTGGAGAAGGAACCGCAATCAAAACATAGTCGCAATCTTTGATTTTTTCTTTATTGGCAATATATTGCTCCTCGAGAGAATAACAAACCGGCTCAAATCCTCTTGCAGTAAAATCTCGCGCATAGCTTCCTCCCACCCAACCCGTACCGACAATGCCGATTTTTACATTTTTCATTGTATTCATAATTTAATATTTTCTTAAATCAATTTAAATTTATAAATCTATTCACATAATACACCTCTGCTTAAAACACTGTCAATTAAACAAAAAATGCAAAAACTTTTTTTATTTCAATATTTTTCAGCCAATTAAGTGATTAAAACCAGAAAATTCTCCAGAATAATTTTTGCCGCTTCCTGATCATCTAAACGACCGATTTTTTTCATCCCTTTTTCTTTTAAATTTTCTCGCGCCATTTTAGTCGAATATTTTTCATCTTGATAATAAACATCTATGTTTTCCTTTCTAAGAGTTTCTCCCAATTTTTCTCCGGCATATGTTATATTTTTATCACCACTTCTTTTAGGCACGCCAATCACCACGGTTTCGATTTTTTCTTTTCCGATAATATTCAAAATATTTTGTAACATTTTCTTGTCGTTCTTCAATGTTCCATAAACAAAAGCGATTCGCGTTTCACTATCCGCTATAGCAAGACCTATTTTCGATTCACCATAATCAACACCGAGAAAATATTTAATTTTATTTAGATTTTCAGTCATAAAAAATTATATTCTTGTCAAAATTTCAACGCCATTTTTTTTCACAACAATAGTATCCTCAAAATGTGCGCTTAGTTTTCCGTCCTTTGTAGCATATGTCCAGCCATCCGGCATTAATTTTATATAACGAGTTCCCGCATTAATCATCGGCTCAAGCGCCACCGTCATCTTTTCTTTAAAAACGCTTTCAACGTGTTTTGCAGGATAGTTGGGGATAAAAGGGTCTTCATGCAATTTTTTTCCCACACCATGACCAACCAAATCATATACAACGGAAAAACCGTTTAATTTCGCATGTTTTTCCACCACTCTGCCGTAATCATTTAATTTCGTTCCCGCTTTGATTATTTTTATTCCCACATTCAAAGCTTCTCTTGTTGTTTCAATTAATTTTTGCGCTTCACTTGAAATTTTTCCCACCGGATATGTTCGCGCCATATCGGTAATCATACCTTTATAAAGAATACCAATGTCCAATTTGACAATATCCCCAATTTCAAGAATTTTTTCTTTGCGCGGAATCCCATGAACAATTTCATTATTGACTGAAATGCAAACTGCCGCCGGATATGGATTTTTCTTATCGCCATAGCCTTCAAAAATAGGCGTTCCTTTTGCTTTTAGAATAAGCTCTTTGGCTAATTTATTTATTTCAAATGTGTTATTGCCGGGAAAAACTGCTTTGCCCAAGCGCTCCATAATTTCAGCCAAAATTTTTCCGCCTTCTCGCATTAATTCTATTTCTTTTAGTGATTTGATTATAATCATAAATTTAATTTTTTCAAGATTTCTTCAAACACTTTTTCTTCCGGCTGTTCCCCGTTTATTTTTGATATTAGTTGTTCTTTTTCAAAATATTCAATCACGGGCATTGTTTCCATTTCAAAAATTTTCAATCTTTTCTCAATTCCTTCTTTTGTATCATCCGATCTTTGCACTAATTTTCCTCCGCATTTTAAGCAAACAAACTTTTTGTCACTCGCTTTCAAAACTACCGCTTCTTTACATTTTTCACAAGAAAACCTTTTGCCGATTCTTTTCAATGATTCCTCTTTTGAAATATCTATAAAAATCACTCGATTAATTTTTCGACCAAATTCCCTAAGCGCTTCTTGAAAATAAATTGTCTGTTCAAGATTGCGTGGAACTCCGTCAAAAACTATGCCCTGTTCACGTCCAAGGTCATTAAGTCTAATGTGCAAAACTTCTTTTAGCAATCGACTGGGCACCAATTCTTTTTTCACCATAACAATTTCATTCACATCCCTTCCCAGCGGAGTGTTTAACAAAGAAATCTGCCGTAACGCATGCCCGGCATCAAAATGATCTAGCCCGTATTTTTTTGCTAAAAGCTCGGCTTGCGTACCCTTGCCGGATCCTTGCGGACCCAAGATGATGATATTCACAATTTTATGGAATTATTAAAATTCGTCATAATCTCGCATTGCCAGTTGTCCTTGAATTTGCTTAATGGTTTCAATTACCACGGAAACAACGATAAGCAATCCTGTTCCACCAATTGAAATGGATGCGATATTGGTAAAGCTTTGAATAAAAAACGGCAAAATTGCAATAAATCCCAAAAAAAACGCCCCTGATAAAGTGATTCTATTCATAATACGATATAAGTAATCAGCCGTATTTTTCCCCGGGCGAATTCCCAAAATATATCCGCCTTGTTTTTGTAAACTTTCAGCAATTTTATTAGGATCAAAAACCACAGCAGTATAAAAATAAGTAAAAGCGACAACTAAAATAAAATACATAAACCAATAAAACCAATTGGTCGGAGAAAAAATCGCGCTGGCTTTAACGGCAATGGCTGCCAATGTCGTATTGGAACTTTTTGTAAGAAAATTAGCGATCATCCCCGGAAAAAGCATAATGGAAAGCGCAAAAATAATCGGGATAACACCCGCTTGATTGATGCGAAGCGGTAAATGCGTTGAACTTCCTCCATACATTTTATTACCTTTAATTCTTTTTGCGTATGAAACTGGAATATTGCGTTGCCCCTCAGTAACAAATACTACCGCCAAAATAGCCAAAACTAAAACTGCGCCAAGAATAATATAGGTAAATATTTGAGACGAATCCACTGAAGTGGCATATAAATTCATTAAAGAGGAAGGCAATCCGGAAACTATTCCGGCGAATATAATCAAAGACACACCATTTCCAACACCTTTTTCCGTAATCAATTCTCCAAGCCACATCAAAAAAATAGTTCCGGCAGTGGCAATCGCGATCATTGAAAAAATACTTCCCGCTCCACCTGATGTGATAATACCTTGCGAACGAAAAAGCGCAATCATTCCAAAAGTTTGCATTGCGGCAAGCGGAACTGTTGCCCAGCGCGTCCATTGATTAAACTTTTGCCGTCCGGCCTCACCTTCTTCTTTATAGATTTTTTCAAGACTGGGAATAATCATTGTAAGCAATTGCATAATAATAGACGCTGTTATATATGGGCCAACACCCAACATAACCAGTGATATACTCGATAATCCGCGTCCGGAAAAAAGATTCAACAATCCAAATAGTTGATTACTATCAAAAAACATTTTTAATTTATTTTGATCCACGCCGGGAATGGGAATATTTGCCACCAAGCGAAACACAACTAAAAGCGCCAAAATAAAAAAAATTTTATTCCGGAGCTCTTTAATGCGAAAAATTTGAGTAATTTTTTCTAGCATATTCTCTTTTTTTAACAAGTGCTATTTCTCCTCCTTGATCTTCACTTCTCCCCCTGCACCGATAATAGCATTTTTTGCGCCATCGCTCAAATAAATTTCAGCAGCCACAATAAATTTCTTAGTCAATTTTGCATTTCCTAGAATTTTAATTCCAAGATGCAAATCTTTTCTGGCAATCAACTTAGCCACCATTAACGTTTCGGAGCTGATTGTATCGCCATTCTTAAAAGTTTTTTCCAAAACTTCCAATTGGATAATATTTCTTTTAGGTTTATAGGAAGTAAATCCGCGTTTTTTCTTCATATGATCAACTAACGTTGAGCGACCACCTTCAAAAAGAGGATCAACATGTGCGCCACTACGCGCTTTTTGTCCCTTATTTCCCTTACCGGAATATGTCCCCTTTTTACCTCCGCGACCGATAGTTTTTTTCTTCTTTCTCTTTTGGACTAGTTGTAAATCATTTAACTGCATAAATTTGCAAAAAATTAATTACCTAAAAAAATTAACCCATTTTTGCCATACGTTCCTTTCTGGTCTTTGAAAAATTCAATGTTTCCAACGCTTCAATTGTCGCTCTGGCAACATTAAGCTTGTTTGATGTTCCTAATGATTTAGAAACAATATCACGAATTCCGGCAAAATCAACCACTGCACGAACCGCCCCTCCCGCTACAATACTGCGACCCTCCTTGGCAGGTTTTAAAATTATTCTTGCACTACCCATTTTATGTTCAATTTCATGTGAAATAGTATTTTTCTTAATCGCAACGACAATTAAATTCTTTTTTGCATCATCAAATGCTTTCTTAATTGCATCCGTAACATCAGCACCTTTTCCAACTCCAACACCAACCTTACCCTTGCGATTTCCAATAACAAGCGTGGCTCTAAATCGAAAACGACGCCCACCCTTAACCACACGAGTAACCCGTGCCAGATCCAAAAGCTTTTGTTCATACTCCGGTTTTTCTTTTTTTGCTCGAAACCTCTTATCTTTTGCCATAAAAATTAACTTTTAATTTAAAACTTAAGTCCACCCTTTCTGGCTCCGTCAGCCAAGGCTTTTACTTTCCCATGATAGCGATAACCAGATCTGTCAAAAACTATTTCTTCTATTTTTTGCTCTAAACATTTTTTTGCAACTAATTCTCCCAGTTTTTCCGCTCCCGAAACATCATTTTTTAATTTATTTTTTTGCGTATCAACAAAAACCAAAGTATTCATTGCCACATCATCAACAACCTGCGCCTTTAACATTCTCAAACTGCGAAAAACACAAAGACGCGGAATATTTTTAGTTCCTGAAATTTTCGCCCTAACCCTTCTCCTTCTGTGCAATCTTAATTTATTGCTATCAATTTTATTCATTGCCTTTTAAAATAAAAAAATATATTACTTATTTAGTGCCAGCCTTTTTTCCCGCTTTTCTTCTTACTTTTTCTCCGACATAACGAAAACCCTTTCCTTTATACGGTTCGACTTTCTTTAATGCTTTTATATTTGCCGCAAATTGACCAACTAATTGTTTATCAATTCCGCTAATTGAAAGTATATTATTTTCTTCCAATTTCACAGCAATCCCATCAACAATTTCCATTTCAACCGGGTGGGAAAAGCCAAGAGCAAAAACGATTTTCTTTCCTTGGATTGACATGCGATAACCAACACCTTGCAATTCCATCTTTTTCTCATATCCAACACTCACACCAATAATAATGTTATTTACCAGAGATCTTGTCAATCCCCAAATAGCATTAGCTCCAGGCGCCTCAATCATTTTAGAAACAATGATCTGTTCGCCATTTTCAATCTCAACCTTGGCGTCTTTGTGAATAAGCATTGACAATTCGCCCTTTACTCCCTTTGCTTTTAAAATATTATCAATCAAAGAAACAGTCACTCCGGACGGAATTTTAATTGCTTTTTTACCTATTTTACTCATAAAATTAGCTACTTTTTTAATATAAAAATTACCAAACTTCGCAAATATATTCTCCGCCTAATCCAGATCTTTTTGATTCATAATCGGTCATTACGCCCTTAGATGTTGAAATAATCGCGATTCCATAATTATTTTTCACCTGCTTTATATCTTTATTCCGAACATAAATTCTTTGCCCTTCTTTACTGATTCTGCGTAAACCCTTGATAGCGGGGATTTTTTGCGTATTGGATACAGTATAATATTTTAAAACAATCTTGAGCACATCAAAATCAGCCTGCTTTTCTTTTGCGACAGATTCAATGAAGCCTTCTTTTTCCAAAATTTTAGCCAATGCCAATTTAAGTTTGGAAAAACTCAAAGAAACATTGCTCAACCCGGCTGTTTGAGCATTTCTAATTTTAGTTAACATTTCTGATATTGGATCCAACATATTCTTTAAAATTCAAAAAAATTTATAATCACAAATAAAAAACCCTTACCAACTAGATCTTTTTACGCCCGGTATTTGTCCGGTACTGGCCAATTCACGAAAACAGATCCGGCAAAGATCAAATTTACGCATATAGCCATGCTTCCGTCCGCACTTCCAACAGCGCCTCACGATTCTGGAAGAAAATTTCGGTTTCTTTTTTGCTCTAACTTCAACAGATAATTTGGCCATTTTAATCTAAATTAATTATTTATTAAAAAAATTATTTACTGACTTTTTTCTCTATTGGAAAACCTAATCCGCGAAATAATGCCAATCCTTGTTCCTGATTTTCAGCGGTCGTAGCAACATTAACTTGAAAACTAAAATTTGTCTTTACTTGCTCGGGAGAAATCTCAGGAAAAATCAGATGATCTTTTATTCCAATATTCAAATTTCCCTTATCATCGACAGCAGAAATTTTAATTCCCTGAAAATCACGCACACGCGGAATTGCCGCACCAACCAATCTTTCCAAAAAATCCCACTTTCTTTTGCCACGCAAAGTAACCTTTATTCCGATTTCCAATCCCTCCCTGGTTTTGAATCCGGCAATCGATTTTTTCGATTTTGTCATAACCGGTTTTTGCCCGCTAATCATTTTTAATGTATTAAAAACATCCTTTACTAAAGCGGAGTCTTTAACAAATTTACCAATTCCCGCATTCAGAACTACTTTTTCTATTTTTGGAACAACCAGGTCGTTCTTAAAAGCGAATTGCTTTTTCATTTCAGCAACAACAGTCTTATTATACTTTTCCTTAATTGATGTCATACTTTTTATAATTTAAATTTCTGCTTGGCACTTTTTACAAATTCTAATTTTCTTTTCTCCTTCAATTCTAAATCCAACTTTTGTCGCAACGGAACACTTCGGGCAAACAGTCATGGCATTAGATATATCAATTTTTCTTGGCAACTCAACTCTTTGTCCTTTTTCTCCTTCCTTTCTCGGCTTATTATGTTTTTTTAATATATTCAAACCCTCCACTACAATTTTATTTTCTTGAGGAAAAACACGCAAAACCTTTCCTGTTTTACCGGAATCTTTTCCTGCCAACATTTTTACCAAATCGTTTTTCTTAATTCGCATATATTTATCAAAAAAATTATAAAACCTCCGGCGCAAGAGAAGCGATCTTGCTGTAACCCTTATCCCTAATCTCTCTGGCAATCGGACCAAAAATTCTAGTTCCTTTCGGCTCCTTATTATCTAAAATAACTGCAGCATTTTCATCAAAACGAATATAAGAACCGTCTTTTCTCCTGAATTCCTTTCTCTGTCTTACAATAACCGCTCTGACCTTATCACCCTTTTTCACCATGCCCCGAGGTTCTGCCGATTTAACTGAGGCAACAATAATATCGCCTATTTGAGCAAAATGCCTTCTCGTTCCACCAAGAACCTTAAAACATTTAATCATCTTGGCTCCGGTATTATCCGCTACTATTAATTTTGATTCTGCTTGTATCATAATATTTCAGTTACGTTTATGCTACGATATAACTTTTATCTTTACTAAGAGGACGGCAAGGAACAATCTCAACCGCATCCCCAATTTTATATTTATTTTCCTTGTCATGCACTTTGTATTTTTTAGTCGAACGATATTTTTTCTTATACTTAGAGTGCGTCTTTAAAATATCCACTGCCACAACAACAGTTTTATCCATTTTATCGCTGACAACAATTCCTTTTTTTCTGCTGACAATTTTCTCTTTCATACTTCAAAAAATTATATTAACTTAACTTATTTTTCATTTAAAAGCGTCATAATCCTCGCCATATCGCGCTTTTCTGATCTGATTACTCGCACACCTTTAATCTGTTTAGCCACCAAATCAAACCTTTGCTTTCGAACGCTTTCCGCTTTTTCAAGCAAAATCTTTTCTAGCTCTTCTTTATTTTTTCCTCTCAATTCTTTAATCTTCATATAAATATTACTTAACCTTAATCCTCTTTAACGATAAATCTGGTTTTTAAATTCAACTTATGCGCTGCCAAACGCATCGCTTCCTTTGCAATTTCCCTTTTTACACCATCCATTTCAAACAAAACTGTTCCCGGCTTGACTACTGCCACAAAATGATCCACCGCCCCTTTTCCTTTTCCCATAGGAGTTTCATCGCCTTTTTTGGTCATAGGTTTATCGGGAAAAATTCTAATCCAAATTTTGCCTCCGCGTTGGATATATCTTGTCATCGCTCTTCGAGCCGCTTCAATCTGCCTGGCAGAAACCAAATTAGCACTTATTGCTTTCAAAGCAAAACTGCCGAAACTGATCGTGTTCCCACGCGAAGCATTACCACGAATCGCTCCACCGCGTTGAATCTTTCTGTGTTTTACTTTCTTAGGCATTAACATAACTTTTCACTTTTAATTTAAATACTATTTATTCTTTTCGAAAACATCTCCCTTGTACAACCAAGCCTTAACACCAATTGATCCATAGGTTGTGTGCGCTGTAGCTCTGGCAAAATCAACATTGGCTCGCAGTGTGTGCAGTGGCAAAGTACCTTTTGACAGCCATTCTCTACGTGACATTTCCGCTCCACCCAATCTTCCTGACATCTCGATTTTAACTCCTTTAATCGTGCTATTTTTCATTGCTTGCTCCAGCATCATTTTCATCACCCTCCTGAAAGGCGTTCTTTTCTCCAGCTGTTCAGCTACATTTTGAGCAACAATCATTGCGCTTTCCTCAAAATTTTTAACTTCCTGAATTTCGATTCTTAAATTTATATTGCGATTTTTTTTAAAATATTCATCTTTAATATATTTTTTAATATCTTCCGCTCCGCTACCACCTCTTCCAATCAACACACCGGGACGAGCAGTTTTAATGATAACACTTATTGCCGATTGCGATCTTTCAATCTCGACTTCAGAAATAAACGCGGATTTCCATTTTTTAAAAATATCCAGCCTTATCTCAATATCTTGCTTGAGATTAGCATTATAATCTTTTTTACTAAACCATTTTGATCTCCAGTTTTGCGTAATTCCCAGTCTTAGACCAATTGGATTGACTTTATGTCCCATATTATCTTCTTAAAAAATTCAAATTAATTACATTGACTTTCTTCTAAAAATTCTATTTTTCCATGTT